>JBHYDF010000012.1:0-72820 GCA_051861145.1 Nostocaceae cyanobacterium | reverse complement strand
CACGCGTCAAACTCAGGCGCTTATATCCGGTTATCGACGATTAAGGGCTACTAGATATTTGCACTCACATTTGGATTAATGGACAGGCTAAGCCGCTAACCGAAATTTGGCACAGACATATTTGTGTTACCTACAGCCAATTAGCAAAGAATGGTTTGCGGGTGATGGGTACAGCTTTCCGACCATTGCGATCGCCTGATGAATGGGAGGATGTAGAACAAGAACTGATTTTCATCGGTATGGTCGGTATGAATGACCCCGCACGACCAGAAGTCAGAGATGCCGTACTCACCTGCAAACGTGCTGGCATTCGTCCAGTAATGATTACCGGCGACCATCCCCTGACAGCAAAATACATCGCCACTGAGGTCAACATTGCTACAGATAATCGCATCCTTACCAGTGATGAGCTATCGCAGTTACCAACAGAGGAGTTATTATATATCCTCGATGATATATCTGTGTACGCGCGAGTTTCTCCCGAACACAAATTTGAGATTGTCCAGACTCTACAAAGGCGAGGACACATTGTCGCCATGACCGGCGATGGCGTGAATGATGCCCCCGCCCTCAAAGGGGCTGATATTGGTGTGGCGATGGGAATTCGGGGTACAGATGTAGCAAAAGAAGCAGCAGACATGGTACTGCTAGACGATAATTTCGCTACTTTGGTTGCGGCGGTGAAGGAGGGACGTGTAATTTATGACAATATCCGCAAGTTTATTAAATACTTGTTGAGCAGTAACGTTGGTGAATTGTGGGTGATGCTGCTGGCTCCTTTTTTAGGAATGCCGTTACCGCTGCTACCGTTGCAAATTCTCTGGATTAACTTAACAACTGACGGCTTACCTGCATTAGCTTTAGGTGTGGAACCAGCCGAACGGGATACCATGAATCGTTTGCCTTATCCACCCAATGAAAATATCTTTGGTCGGGGGATGGGTAGAGATATCATCTGGATAGGAATACTGATGGGTATGGTGTCTTTGGGTACAGGATTTTGTTATTGGAAGATTGGTAATTCTAACTGGCAAACCATGCTATTTACCACTCTTACCCTAGCACAGATGGGTAATGCTCTAGCGATACGTTCTGAGCGAGACTCGCTATTTAAAATAGGTTTGCTTTCTAACAAACCAATGTTAGGAGCAGTAACTTTGACATTAGTGTTGCAAATAGCAGTAGTGTACGTACCCTTCTTCCAGAAGCTGTTTTCAACTATACCTTTATCAGCGGTAGATTTGGTAATTTGTTTGGCTGTGAGTAGCATAGTTTTTTGGGCTGTGGAATTGGAAAAATGGCTGTTGCGTCGTAGCAAGCCTCATACCAAGTTGCATTTAGTCCCAGAAACCGATGATGGCAACTATGCCCAAGCGCGTCAACGTGCTACCACCGCGCCGCGTCTGCGCTTATGTGATTCATCGAAACCGCGTTACCGCGCTGCTTCTTTGCGTTTGCATTTGCGTTTAAAAGCGAGTGGGTATAAGCGTAGATGAATTGAACTGTGAGGGGTGAAATTTATTTCCGGGGTCTATTTTTATCTCACGCAGAGGAGGACACTTCCGTGCGGTGAGTAAGCGCGCTGTTCGCGTAGCGTGTCCTCTTAGGACAAACGGAGGGTTTCCCGCGCCCTGGGAACTGGCGAACCCGAAGGGGGGTTTCCCCCGCCCTTGGAAAGTGTCCGTCGCGCTCCAGGCGCAGAGGAGAACACAAATTTGTAAGAAATCTAATGACTAATGACTAATGACCAATGACCAATGACTAATGACTATTGACTATTTTTCTACCACAGGTGTGAGACAAAAAGAACCTAGTATCTGCAACGATTGCTGTGGTGAAGAGATAGGGAGCAATTCATGCAGATTCATACGCCAGATTGGGTTAAACATGCTGTTTTCTATCAAATTTTTCCCGATCGCTTTGCTAAAAGCAAGCAGCCGCGCAAGCGAGTATTGCCTAATGCGAGTTGGGAAGATTGGGACGCTATGCCTACACTCCAAGGATACAAAGGAGGGGATTTGTGGGGTGTCCTCGAACAGTTAGATTACATACAGGATTTGGGTATAAATGCTATTTACTTTACACCGATTTTTCAATCTGCTAGCAATCACCGCTACCACACCCATGATTATTATCAGGTAGACCCGATGTTGGGCGGCAATCCGGCTTTTCAGGAATTACTAGATGCAGCCCATGCACGTAATATTAAAATAGTTTTGGATGGGGTGTTTAATCATTCCAGTCGCGGTTTTTTCTATTTCCACGACGTTTTGGAAAATGGCCCTTATTCGCCTTGGGTTGATTGGTTTAAGATTGAAGGCTGGCCTCTTTCTGCCTACGATGGTAATTTTCCTGCTAACTATGAGGGTTGGGCTGGTAATAGAGCGCTACCAGTATTTAACCATGACAATCCGGAAGTGCGGGAATATATCATGGAAATTGCCGAGTTTTGGATAAAATTTGGCATAGACGGTTGGCGATTGGATGTGCCATTTGAAATAAAAACTCCTGGTTTTTGGCAAGAATTTCGCGATCGCGTTAAAGCCATAAATCCGGAAGCTTACATTGTCGGCGAAGTATGGGAAGATGCGCGTGAATGGTTGGATGGTACGCAATTTGACGGTGTGATGAATTATTTGTTTACCGGCCCAACTATCGCGTTTACCGCAGGCGATCGCGTGGACATCGAACAAGTACAAGGACGTTCCTACCAACCTTATCCACCGTTATTTGCCGCTGAGTACGCCACAAAAATGCAGGAACTACTGCAACTATATCCCTGGGAAATTCAACTTACTCAGTTAAATTTGTTAGCCAGTCATGACACAGCCAGGTTGATTAGTATTGCTGGGGAAGATAAAGCTAGTGTAGAATTAGCAACTTTACTACTACTGACTTTTCCTGGCGCACCGAGTATTTACTATGGTGATGAAGTAGGTTTACCTGGACGTTTAGATCCAGACTCCCGGCGCGGATTTCCCTTAGAAGCCAACTGGGATCGAGAAATTCTCAATACTCACCGCCAATTAATAGCCCTCCGTCACACTTACCCTTGCTTACGTACGGGTGATTACCGAGTTCTTTACGCCCAAGGAGAACATTACGTGTTTGCCCGCACATTAGAGGCAGAGGAAATAATTGTAGCAGTGAACGCTGGTACAGCATCTGCAAAAGCGAATATAGAAACAAGCAATTTGCGCACTCAGCCCAACAAGCTTTTATATGGTAATGCGGAAATAGACTGGCACAGTGAGGGAAAAACTAAGCAACTAAGTTTAAATCTTCCCCCACGCACCGGTTGTATTTTGGGAGTGGGGAGTGAGGAGTGAGGAGTGAGGAGTGAGGAGTGAGGAGTGATACCATTTCACATTTAAAGGAAATTGGCATAAGGAATTAAGAGTTGTGAATTTTTAACTCCTAACTCCTAACTCCTAACTCCTAACTCCTAACTCTTTCCAGCAACCATTGCTGGTACCAACACCGCATCAATAACGTGAATAACGCCATTATCAGCCAGAATGTCGGTTTTGAGGACATTGGCATCATTCACCTGAATTTTGCCATCAGTAGACTCAATAGCTACAATTGACCCCTCAACCGTCTGTGCTTCATCAATTTGTTGTAAATCTTCAGACCTAACATCGCCAAAGGCGACATGATAAGCAACAATTTTCTTCAACTTAGGGATATTTTGCAATAGGGAATCTAACATTCCCTGTGGTAACTTGGCAAAAGCATCATCATTAGGTGCAAATACTGTATAAGGTCCCTCAGATTTGAAAGTTTCTACGAGTCCAGCAGCTTCAGCAGCTTTTAGTAGAGTGTTGAAAGAACCTGCATTAACAGCAGTTTCCACAATATCAGCCATAAGGTTTTGTTACTTTATTAAGGTTTGCTACAAAACTTTTATAAATTGGCAAGCAACTATCAACCTCTATCATTAGTAGTCATTAGTCATTAGTCATTAGTAAAGACAAATGACCAATGACAAAGGACAAAGGACAAATGACAAATGACAATACTGCTAAACTAAAAAAGACCAAAAGAAGCAGTAAATATGCTAAAGCGTTCTAAGTTCGAGACGACCCAATCGCAGATTATGCACCGTGCAGAGGATCTGATTAGTGCAGCCTCAAATCGCTACCGCATTACGGTTCAGGTGGCAAATCGTGCCAAGCGTCGGCGTTACGAAGACTTTGACAGTAGTGATGATGTGATGATGAAGCCTGTACTTAGGGCAATTATCGAAATGTCAGACGAACTGACTCAACCAGAAATTATTGGAGAAGTATAAATTTACCTCAGTTGCCAAGTAGAATGAGCAAAAATTTACAGTTCTTGCAAAAAATGCTCAAGCCTTGGCAGGCACTCACCCCCCCTTTTTCAAGAAGGCGGCTTAACCATATTCTTACACCCCCCTTTTTAAGAGGAGTTAAGCCTATTCTCACACCCTTCTTTTTAAGGGGGGTAGGGGGGATCATAGTGGTGGGTGTATTACTATTGGGTTTGGAAACAGGTGAATCAAAGTATACCAGTTTCTTATTAGCTCAACCTGCCTACGCTCAACAAAGAGTGAGTCCTGCGGAAGCTTGGCAGCGAGTGTATCAACAATTGCCAGATTTACCACGGGAAAACCGTTATATCAGCCAAGAAACAGGGAAAGTAGCCGAAAACAATACTCTAGTCAATCGGATGATTAGGTATCATATTTACGTTAAAGGACGTGCGCCAAATTATCGACTGGATTGGAAACTGACTTTAGCGGATTACCTGGATGCAAATGAAGTAATGTATGAGACATCGTATCCCGGAAATGATACATTGCGGCAAAATCCCTTTCAAGGCGATCGCGCTGTCATTGGCCGTCTTAACCGCCGCCAGCGAGACGCCTTAGTGCAAGCGTTAGTCAATGCATTTAATCCTAGATAATAGGGGCTAAGGGCTAGGGGCTAGGGGCTAGGGGCTAGGGGCTAGGGGCTAGGGGTTAGGGATTAGGGACTAGGGGCTAGGAAAGTTAGAAGTAAAAACTATAAAGATATAGGAATCCGGTTTGATTATTGAAAAAATTTAAGTCTGTAGGGTGGGCACTGCCCACCAAAGCCCAGATATGTAGGGCATAGCCCCACCTACGTGTATTTCAAAAATCAAATACTAATCCTATAAATGATTATTTTTACACTTTGTTTTCACTTTTCTCTCTAGTTCTAGCGCCTCTAGCCCCTAACCCCTAGCCCCTAACCCCTAGCCCCTAGCCCCTAACCCCTAACCCCTAACCCCTAGCCCCTAGCCCCTAGCCCCTAATTATGGAACGTATCATTAAAAGTGGATCTGGTTGGCGTATCGGCTGGAACCCATCCGCACCTGAATATAAAGGTTTAGTGGGTACAGATGATTGGGCGATCGAGTTAACGGAAGCGGAATTAAATGATTTTTGTCGGCTACTGTTGCAATTAGCAGACACCATGCAGCAACTTGCATCTGAACTGATGGACGAGGAAAAAATTGCTTGTGAAGCTGAAAGCGATTTATTATGGATGGAAGTGGAAGGCTATCCTCATGCCTACAGTCTGCGCTTTATCTTAAATACACACCGCTGTGCAGAAGGTAAATGGAGTGCTTCCACTGTTCCAGGTTTGGTGCAAGCTGTTGGAATGCTCAAAGTTTTTTAAACAAGCTTCTTGATTATTCCGAAAAATTGTTGTTATAATAAGACGGTTGACCGGGGCGTAGCGCAGCTTGGTAGCGCGCCACTTTGGGGTAGTGGAGGTCGTGGGTTCAAATCCCGCCGCTCCGATTGAGAAAAAGCTTACTCCCATTAATCCTTATCGGGTTATAGGTAAGTTTTAATCCACCTGTTACTTTTAAGTATTCTTTAAGTAAAAGTTGAAAGACAAAAAAAGAAAACAAAATTAACACAATATGGCTATATTAAGGCGTAATTAGTTCTGGTTCAACACATCTCTTAACTTGTTGAGCGTTCCAGGGTTTACCAGTACGGGTTATTAGTCCTTGCTCATTAAGGATTCTAGCCACACCAAGATAGTTTGGAAAATCATGGTACAGAGTCTGGATGAGGTGGTATGTGGTGGTTTCATCTGGGTTAGGGATTAATTCAGTCCGGTCATCAGAGAACATAAACCCATATGGTGCTGCACCCAACTTTACACCTTTAGACTTAACGACCGCTAAAGACTCATTTACCCTTTGAGTAATTAAGCCGCGCTCTAGTTCGGCAACTGCTGCCATAACTTGAAGCATAAATCTACCCATTGGAGACTTCGTGTTTACTGATGAACTGTGTAAGTCTACTAAATGTAGCGCTACATCATATTTGTCAAACAACTCAATCATCTGTAGAGCATCCAGTGTGTTCCTGAACAATCTATCAATCCTGGTAGCTACTATGTTTTGGATTAAGCCAGCTTTGACGTCAGCTATTAATTGTTTCCCTACTTTACGTTTTTCAAGTGGGACACCTCCAGAGCATTCCTCTTGGTAGACTTTTTGAATATCCAGCTTTGCGAAGTTACAGTAATTAGAAATAGTTACTAATTGAGCCTCAAAGCTGTTAGCTTGTTCGTTGGTTGATTTGCGAATGTAAGCTACTGTAGTTTCCATATTTTTTCACCCCAATTCTTGTTTCAAAAGGTGGTATTTGGCAACAATGAGATGTGACAAAGCGTGAGAGAGTGCAAATCCAACCTCGATTAGTGTTAGGTCTGGTGTTATATCAGCCATTCGTTTATTCAGAGCTTCATAAGTTTCAGGATTCTCGGTTTTAAAATCTTCAAGCCAGGTATCAATCCGCTCTAAATCCGCAATGACAGTTTCAATGTTTCGTTTGTCTTGTGCAATGGCGACTAATAAAGTATCCATGTCAACCTCAAGAGAAATATTTTGTGCAAGCGCTCTCGACAATTATTGAGAACTAATGGTTTCATTAATGTAGTTCAAAGCAACTACCCAAGCAGTAGTTTCTTGACTACACCATCTTGAAAAGTAGCCTAAAGCTGGGACATAAGATTGAGGTGTTATTTACTTGTTCTACTTGTTCTACAATTTAAATATAACACACCTGTTTTACTTGTTGAACCTGTTTTACAAACTTTTACAATAGTAAGTGTTATTTAGGGTTTGAGATGGTAAAGTTAATGTAGAACATGTTGAATGAAGTTGAACAGACAATGACGAAACATATAGGATTTAGGTGTCCTAATGACGTGGTTGAAGAAATAGAGAGAATTATTAGTGAAACTGGGGGAGACAGAACCTCAGTGATAGTTGCTCTACTTCGCCGTGGTCTAGGGCTGTCAGTTGAGATAGAAAGTACCAGCGATGTGAAGAGAGAAGTAGTCTATATGCGGAAAGAATTAAACGATGTACAACAACAGTTGAACGAACTAAGGGGAAAGTTGCCAGCCTGAGCAGTGAGGAAAAAGGACTCAGGCAGTTTATAGAGAAGTTAAAGGCTGAAGTGTTGACCAGGTTAAGTCCGCAAGAGAAGAAGTTGTTCAGTAGACGTATAAATGAAGCAGTAGAGAAAATATTGCACGATGAATCATCATAAGGCGAACTAAAAACAAAGCCCTTCTAGGCGATTCTAGAGGGGCTATTTCTCAATTACTCCCCTTATTGAGAGTCATCTTTGGTTAACTCCTTGTATTCAGTAAGTGCTTTTCTGTAAGCTTCATTTTCACCAGGTTTAGCATCCCAGAGGTATTTAATAATTTCAGTTTGGTTCATTTTCATTTCGTTTCGCAAGCGTAAGACCTCGGCTATAGCCTCATCCCGACTAAGATTGAACCGTGTGAAACGTGAAATAACAGTTTCAGAATTGCTAGAAACATCATCCTGTGGTTGTTTCAGGTCTGAAATGCCCTCTGAAATGTGTTTCGGGTCTGAAATGCCCTCTGAAATGTGTTTCGGGTCTGAAATGCCCTCTTCCTGCGACTCAACATCAAACTCAAGTCGTTTATAATTTTGCATTTGTTGAATTTTAAGTTGGTCAGATTCAATCATGGAATCTAGTTCGTCAGCACTCGCCTCCTGAAAATAAGTAGCCCTGAAAGCATCAATTGTATTTGCCATGTCGATAGCCTTCATTGCTTCATAACCTTCTAAACTTATTTTGTTGTCTATAGAGTGTTTCCCTATAGCATTCTCGACAGACGCTAACTTGGCGATACTCTCGTGAATTTCTTCCTCTTCGTGATACTCAGCCATTTCACGACTTGCATATGCAGCCAAAGGGAACGATATTACAGCCAAACTAATGCCAAATATTTTAGTGAGTGGGTCGCCTAAGTGAGTATCCACTAGTTTTGCATTTTTCGGTGGTTGAACTTCTAGAAGGTATGGCTTAACCTGGCATGTTTCAAAAAAACCAAATAGACCACCCTCACAGACCTTAAACTCATTCCAGTCTCGAAGATAACCAGGTATAGCAAGAGCTAGCCCTAGTAAACCAGTAGCAAAGCTGGAGAATACTACTGTTTTGAACGTAATAGATGCCATAACATCATCCCTCCTACAGCCAATAGAACTATAAACGCGATCGCAATAACTGAGATATTGTCACGGTACAAATACCCTAGATTCCAAAATCCAACCAGACTGGATGTAACCGCCACTAGCCTAAGTAGATTACCTGTTTTGTTAGTTCCGAAAGAGGAGATAAGATAGCTAACACACAGCACAAAAGCCAGAGGATATAACAGGGTTAATTTAGGCAATAGTTGGACTATGAATGATAAAGCGAGACCAAAAGAGAACCAGCTTAAGAATTCGGAGACATTACTTAAATGCAAGTAGAATTTTGTGCCCTTACCGCTTGGTTGTGGCTGATAAGTTGTTTGTTGGTACATAATTAAAACCTAGTAGCAACGAAACTATGTGTATGTAAAAAGGGGTAGACAACACAACCACCCCTTTTTTACTTTTTACTTGTCAGATTCAGTCAGATGCCCTACTCTTATGAATTCTCTTTCTTTCTGGCGCTTGATTTGGGCTGACGTTAGTAATTTTTCTCTTTCTGCTTGTAGCTGTCTTGTGTTTTCTTGGCGTTTCTCTCCAGCTTGTTTTTGAGACTCGATTAACTTCAAGCTGGTCTGTAGTTTACCTTCTCCCAATTGTCCAACTAACTCATATTTGGCATCAAGAGCTTTTAATCTGCGCTCTACTTTACTTGCTAGAGCCTGACTGTGTTTGTTGTAATCCATTAAGCTCAAGAATGCTTCAACTGTGGCTCTATCGATTTTCTTTTTACCGTCAACCACGATGTCTGTAGCACTGGCGTAAAACTGAGCCAAAGCTACTTGCCCATCCATCAAAGATTTAGTGTGCCTGAGTAACTGTTTTAGTGCAGTAACGTTTACTTTTGCGATTTCAGCTACCTTACCAATGGCTACAACTTTATCTTTTAGTTTTGGGTCGCCCATGTTTATCTCTGGAAACTGTAAACCATAGCTGGAAAACAGCCCGGTTAACATGGTCTTAGCTTGTGGTAGAAGTGCTTGAGAACCCATAGATTTTGGGTCTAACTTAAGACCACCTTTACCCTCTTTACTGTTTGATAATTGATTGCCTTGTGTATTGTGTTGGCTTTTGGCTAGCTTGTTGAATTCCATAATTGTTTTCCTCTAATTTGAGATTGCACTTTGTACCCTGTACTAGTGTGTAACTGGTAAAAATACATCCTAGAAAGAACATCAAACTAAACCAGGTTAGGAGTCTATCTGGTTGTGACTGGTCTTTTGGGGGTGTCCGGTGAATACGGGCTGTTCCAAAAGCTATACCCTTGGGTTTTGTCTTGACCACATCTACTTTCCCTCCTCCAGCCTTGTGACCATATCGCGGATGTAAGAGACTGTCTCCACAAGTTCACTGTTTTCTTTTCCTATTTGTCCAAAAAACTCCCCAAGCATTCTATTTACAGCAGCATCACCAGCACTCTGCCCATACTTCCCCATCACTTCAGAAATCTCATTCATAAGTGCTACGGCATCAGCTACAGGTTGTCTGGTGTATCTGACAGTGGATGTTGGTACATCTATATCCCTAGCACTAGGGAGAGTTAAACCTGATTCTTGTGCGTCCTGTTGACCTGTTAGCTGAGACTGGAGGAAGTCATACTCATCCTGGTCAATCTCTAGTTTTCCTTCACTTCCGATTTGAGCCAGTATTTGATTAGCTTGCTCAAGAGAAATATTGAACTTGGTACAAACTTCATTAATTGCGTACATTATTAACCTCTCCGTTGTGTTTTTATGTACTCCCACTGGCTAAAGTTGGAAGCATTAGCTTTTACTAACTTTTTCACCAGTTCGTCATTTCTAAGATTTCTAGAAAAGTGCAATAGCTTTGTTAGAACCCAGCATTGATATCGACTTAGCGGCATCTGAGTTGTTGTAGATTCCCGATAGTCAGTAATAAATATCCGCGCTATCTTGTCCAACTTTCTTAATGTATTTCTGTGACAGTGAAGTATCTCTGTAAGCTGGTTGCGGCTAATGTACTCCGGTAAATTCAGTACCACTATCGGTCTTGGCTCTTGTGCTATTTGCACACTCTGCAAATCATCTATCGTATTCCAATTGATGCTCATGTGATGCTGCCTTCAAATCCGTCTACACTCTGAGTCATGTACAAGTCCTAGTCATGGTCGTATCCCATGTTGTGATGAACATTTACGTTGTGCAGTAACCACATACCTACTGTTTCTGCTCAACTATGATAGTAGTATAACCTAGACTTACACTAGTGGACACTACTACACAAAGATTTACGTACACCAGTTAACACCTTAGTATAGTGGTGTACCGTTCCATGCGATGGTGTACAAATGGTTCCAAAAAATCCGAGGGTAAATGTATTTCTAAGTCAAGAGGACTACGAGTTTATAAAGAAAAGGTCTGAACAAGAACGGAGAAGTATGGGTAATCTAGCTTCATACATCGTTCAGAAATGGATTGCAGAAGAAAGAATAAAGGAGAAACAACAAGAAAACAAAGGAAAAGAATAAAACCAAAACATAAAAAAGACCAGTCCAAATACCATAGGGCTGGTCTTAATAGAAGCGGCAGATTCGCTAACTTGTTAATTCTTGAATCAATGTACCATCTATCAGAATACACTCAAGGCTGTTGTTAGTTCAAAACTTCCTTGTGCAGTACCACCATTTGTATATTGAACCCGGCAAAATCTCTTAAAGACATTTGCTTCTAATGTGGTAGCTGTACTTGCGCTTACTGTCGCTTGAGCCACTGTACGCCAGTTAGTAGAACCATTCGAGCTTTCTTGAATTACAAAACCGTTAGAGGCGCTAGCTTGGTCTGCAAATGCGATCGCTCTAAATTTAAAATATCTTCCTAATGTATCTCTTGCGGTTCCAGAGAAAACCCCACTAATTCCTAATGGTGTAATGCTGTCGCTGTAAAACTGTGACTTTGGGACAACCACTAAACTAGGGTCGTTAGGGATAGTAGCATCCTTATTCTGAATTACCAGATATTCGTCTGACTTAGTTGTAAATGATTTATCACTCATGGATGCACTCTCCAACCAACTGTACAGCCTTGCATAATTCTTCTGTGGCTAACTGTAATTCCAGCTTTGCTACTTCTAATTCAGCTTGTTTTTGTGCTACTACTCGCCTTTTCTCCTCTTCAACTTCATAGAGTTTATCAATAGAACTCTTCCCACCTCTGCCAGGTTTTACAAGGTCTTTAGCTCTCTGTTCTTTCTCTTTCTCAACTTGATTAGTCCATTGTTCATAAGTACTAAACTGGCGAGTTCTGATATTCTCAAACTTACGTTTCTCCTCAAACATCATTAGGTCAAATTCAGCTTTGGTTATCTTGGCGCGGTCAAAAGCACTAGTAATCTCCTTGATGTTCTGTTCGTAAGTTTCGCCGTGATTCGTGTCAATAACGTAATCTTTCAATAGAAGCGCCAGCTTCGCTGACTTGTTCATAGCTCAATCTCTAAAATTTGTACAATTCGTCTCAGCAATGAGGAATGATAAGGTAAAACTGCGCGATCGCTCAATAAAAAATAATTAAAACTTATCAGTATTCTTCGTAACGTTTACTTATGAGGTCAGACTTACCCATTTTCTTAAGTTCCTCATCGTAGCGCCCACTAGCGAAGTTATCCCAAACCTCATATATTTTCTCGACAGTGCTGTATTTTTCCCAATCCTCTTTAGGAGCCATCGAAACCAACTCTTTTACAAAACCAAGTCTACGGTTGTACTCCTGGTCATCCACACCCCAAGCACCTTGTAACCTAACAGATGGATGTATGCCAGTTGTAGCCGATGGTTGTGTTTCTTGTTGTTCCCGATGGGGAAGAATATTGTAATAGCTGGCAAATGCTAACAGTGAGTGTCTGTCTAATAAACCAGGGTTAGAGTTATTTTCTGACAATGTGTTGCCAAACTGTTTATGTATGCGGTTGATGAGTGTCTTCTGTTCTGGCGTTAGTGTGCGCTCAATTTCTCTCAACTGAGCAGTATCCACAGTACTTAAGTGTTCTTGAAAAGCTTCATCATTTTCTGCGTGATGGATTAGGCGGTAAACTTGTGCGGGGTCGTAGCCTAATTCAGAAGGTACAACCACACTACCTGTTAATACCTCTTGTGCTGTCGCTTCATCGTACCGGTTTGTATTGATTCCCAACTTTGCTTTCTCTTGTGCCCTTATCTGTGCGGCTAAATAACGGGATGTGTAATCACTCATATTCTCAGGGTCGGGCACTACTAGAGTACCTGTACCCTCATCAAAATAACTCCCATCTCCACTTATGTTGGGTTTACTGGTGTCTACAACTGGCTCTTGGTCATAGATAATTGTGTCCTCTGGTTTTGTTCCGTCTTCTCTTGCGTTAGAACTACCTATAGTACGACTGGCAACATACACGCGCTCTCCATCGTCATCAGTTTGCCATTCTCCACTGTTGATTAACTCATAGATACTCATGCCTGTTTACCCTCCATAATCCTCTTAATTTGTTTCTGTTCGGCTAATCTACTCTCAAAATGCCTGATTCTCTCTAAATTACTGTTGTCTATCTTTTCTTGCTCTTGATTACTGGATTTATCTTGTTTAACGAGAACATAGCGCTCAATTGCTTGTGCCCAGACATCATGGATGGTTAGTTGATACTTCAGGCTTACCTCTTCAACTGCTGCTATTGCGCTCTCTAGCACTTCAACCTGTAATTGTTCTTTTTTACTACTCTTCCTCACCCAGTCAATGTCTTTAACTGGCTCCTCCAGCATTAAACCATCACCAAATGGTACAAACTTCCGGTAATAACTCCGACACACATTCATATACAAATCTCTATGCTCTCCATCCACTACAACTGATTTAAACATTGGATGTGTAATTGTATAGCTGTACCACTCTTGTTTTGATTTCTTTTGAGGCAATGGTGGTTGTAATGTCTCAATATCACTCAAGAAGTCTTCAATAATTACTCCAGCTATGTCTTTCTTTCTCTTACTGATTATGGCGTTAATTCTGTTAGCCTTCTGGTAGCGGTTATCTTCTTCTAATCCTTTTACTAAATTCTTATGATGCTCGTCCTCAACTAATTCCATAAAAGAACTGTGAACATAGGCTGGTAAGTCAAAGGCACACATTAAACCTGGTATATCCACTCGACCCTCAAGACTATCCTGTAATTTAGTTCTAGGCATTATTTACCTCACTAATTTGTTTAATGATTTCAGGTAACAGAAGACGGACTAAAGCTGACTTTTGAGCTATGACCACAGCCTCTAATTGTTCTGGTGTCATATCTTGGTAGCGCTTAACCAGGTCTGATGTTAGAGGGTTAGATGATTGTTGTTGCGCTGACAGTACAGCCGCTTGCTCTGCTTTTGCTTCCCTATGCGGCTGGATTAACTTATGCATCTCTCTACGTACCTTCAAATCCTCCTCATGCAGTTTCTTAGCCTGTAATGCCAGCATCTTTTGACCTCTGTACATTACTTCTTGCTCTGGTGGAAGGTCATCATAAACACTATTCTCATTGGAGTATCCAAGTTTAGTTCTGTAGCGTTTCAGCATTATCTCTGGAGTTGCTTAGCTCCTGTTTGAGTTGGCTTTATTATTGTTGGCATTCCTGCACTAGCTGGTTCACCATGTTTAGCCATTAAATCTAAATATAGGTCTTCATTAGTCTCAAACCTCTGAATACCTCGACCTGGTACTATCCTGGCTTGTCCTGAATCAATTAGCTCTAATTCTCTACTAGTTTGTTCTTTTAGCTCCTCTGGCACATAATCTAACCTGGCATCATCTGTAGCTGGATGTACTACCTTCTTTCGCTTCTGATGGCTATGTTTGTTAACCACTATCTCAGGTTCGCTCTTAGTCCCACTACTCTCGATATATGCTCCAGCCATATCAATGTCTAACTCATCAGTAAATATGGCTGAAACACCCTCATACTCTCTACTTCCACCTACTGTATTGTCTTTTATCATCATGCCTCTTTATGATTTTCACTCTCTTCATAATGACAAATTATCTTTCTTGTTCTTCCCATCATTCACTATCCATCAAGAAAACTTGATATGACGAATACGATAACGATTCTCATTCTTATCAGAAAGTACCTTAAGGGTTGAAATGGGCATTCCTCTTAATCTACATGTATTTACCGTAGATTACTTGTTCTTCTTTTAAATCAGACCATAATGCATAGAGTTTTAGTGATAGCATTAGTGTGATTTATGTATTAGAAGCTATATATTTAACAAGAGTACCTGCCACTGTTAAAACATAGAGTGGCTAGAGCTAAAAACACTGTTGAGAATACCCAGCTATATCAAGCTTTCCAACCACTACTCATGAATCAATTGACAGTTTATCAAGCTAAATAAACCCTAGTTCAAGTAGAGAAAGGTTGCATGTGCGTGATAACGCTGTAAGAGGGCTAACGGGGGAAAGCTGGAATTTTGATTATATGAAGCACACTCATCAAATTTGTGCAATAAAATAACCCATAACCTAACAATGATAAGGCTTATGGGCTATTTGGTACTATAGAGATAGGAAAATGTACCTATGAAAGTCAAGACTGATGAATAAGTCGGAAACAGAATTTATTCAGCTTAAACCAGGATACACATTAGGATTATATCGAGAACCTGGAACTAGAGACACCTATGAACCTACTTTATATAGAGATGCTTGTGGCGGTGGGTTCTATCTGGCTGGAACACGATGTAGAGGTAGATTTAGAGCTATTATGTGGGCTAGAAAGAAATTGAAAGAAATGGTATAAAACTATAGTTCAGCTTTGAACTGTAGAAACACAAAGATTCTTCAAAGCCTTACAGAGAAAGACAGAGAGAGAATCTTCACCCTTACGAGAAACAAGATACTAATGTATCATCCCCGAAAACGGGTAAGCTATGCTGAGACATTAAGAGCAAGATTAATGCTGGCTAATACAGCGTTAGGGTTTTGCACAACCATATCATTAGGGAACCTCAGAACAACATAGCCTTTACGTTTTAGATAGCTATCGCGTCTAGAGTCCTTTAAGCGCTGTCTAAAGCTGGTGTGATACCCTCCATCAACCTCAATGAGAATATTAGTACCAACTATCTGGATGTCAGGGTAATAATAGAAAACCCTGCGGTTACAGCGAACTTCATAACCAGCTTTTTTTAACTCATCCACTAAAATACTCTCACTCTCTGTCCACGGCTTCCCAGGTCTTCTAGTAATCATAGGTATTTATGCAGTGGGGAAACTCCCGACAGTGTATCTCCTCATCTCCATGTAATATTTATACCTATTCTTGAGTTAATTCAGCATGAGTCTTAGGCTGGTGTTGTATCTGTGGTTTCCAGCCTAACTCTTGTTGGAAATAGGCACGTATACCCACTGTAGCCATAGCTCTATAGACTCTTCTAGCTGTTTCGTTAGAAGCCGAACTGTAAAATGCATAGTACTCCACTATACCAGCAATTAATAGGTCTGGAATTTTGGTGGTCACTTTCCAATCAAATCCAGCAAAGGGTTTCAAGCAATCAGGAAGGTTTTTAGTGGTCAGTAACTTATCTAACAGTCTGCCACTATCATTAAGTGCAGATACTGAAACACCAGCTAGTCTAGCTACTGCTCTAATTGACTTGGCAAATACCTTACCATCACTATCAACCTCGAATTCACTACGAATATCCTCAGGCAAATGAACTAGTGTAGATTCCTGCTTCATTTATTACAACCATTCTCTGTAATCCACGGGGGTGGGCATTTCAGC
The DNA here is from genome assembly GCA_051861145.1 of Nostocaceae cyanobacterium. GTDB lineage: Bacteria > Cyanobacteriota > Cyanobacteriia > Cyanobacteriales > Nostocaceae > JBHYDF01. Next base: position 56,536 of record JBHYDF010000012.1, on the reverse strand, counting down.
GACCCCTATGTAGTCCCCATTCATATTAGATGTATGCCCTTAAGTATTGTTGGTGTATAATATGCGTAGTCGCCGTCTATACCACTAATATGTACATCTACTGATTCACCATTGTTCTTGCAAGATGTAATTGCCTTATCTATGACTCTTCCAAAGTTTCTACAATCTTTATAACCAAGTAAAAGCATTAAATCAAATGCAATCCAGTACTCATGACCATCTACGTCTCTTTGCTTGATAGAGTCGAGTGGTCTATTACTATTTCCATTAGTACTAACTAGTTCAGACATAATCCTCCATCTCCTTACTTAATTGTTCAACTGCTGCTATATCTGCAACAAACTTTCGTACTGTACCTGATACCCACCTGTCTTACGAATTGATGGAAGTACTATAGATGTTACCCACTTTTTTAAACCTCTGGGCTGTATCAAGTTTTGAACCAAATATTAGTGAGTACATCCCTGATTCATTGATTAGTACTGTCTCAGGCTGGTTAAAGGTAGCGGTGATTCATCGCTCCTGTTGATTTCACCTAAAGTACGCTTATCATCTTGGTGTACATTCATACGCACAGCATCACGAGGACGAGCATAGCCTAATATCTGAGCATTTTCCAAGAACATTTCAGCAGTAGTCTTTGGTTGAACGGCACTTGAACTCACCTTATACCCAGCTAACTTATGCAAGAATACCCGGACTCCGAGCTTAAGCATCTTCTTAGCCATTTGAGGATTATCACTCAGTAACCATTCGCACACAGTATCCTCATCTATTAACCTAACCCCTTGTACGCCTCCAGCAGTAAGAACTTGAGCCGTTTTAATCTCTACTTTCCCAACCCCTATTCTCTCACTAATTGCACCTTTATTTTTTACCAGCCATCCTCGCATAACCACTGATACTAATCATCCACATCTCGTTAACACAAAAACACCAACCAAAGCAATATGCCCTATGGCTGGTGTTATGTAGTGTAAAAACTCAGAATACGCTCTACAACTATATCATTCGTTCTAGGTCATTATAGAGGCGAATCAGAGAACATTTAAGAAACAGCAAATCAGTAGCCAGTAGAAAAATAAATGGCTTCTAGGGCTTTATAGAGGCAAATAATGAGACACTAGACCAACAGGATATGAATTGATGTTGGATTAACAAGTTAGCGAAGCTAACGCTTCTTGTAAGGAAAGAAAGTACTTTGGCATCAAACCATTCTCCAGCACAAACGCGATAGTGAGCTAGTCTACGGTGTAATAGCTGTTCTTCCTTGCGAGATAAATCATCCACAGTCCATAAGAGTTCTAGTTTGGATGCATTACCTGTCTGAAGCGTCCTTAACCTCTTGTGTGGGTTCCTAGAGATGCCTAGTTTTACCTTATGGCTGGTTCTATCAAGAATGCAATAAATCATCTTGTCTAACAAAAGCTGATGTATGTAAATACTGTCACCTGGTTAGTTAGGGTTTGGGGTGTTCAACTCTAACCCCATTACAGAACAAAAATGCTGTAGCCCGCATGGTTGAGGGATTTACCCCGTCTACCGTCTCACTAGGTATTTTTTACTAATTATGGCTTGAAAGTCTTATGGTAATTGACTTTGAGACTGATTTCATAAAAAATGAGACCGGAGATGCGTAATAATATTTAGACTGTTTGTATCATTAAGTTATCAGTGGCGGCGTAATCTCCAACTTCTAGGGAGTCCTCAAGCATCATCTGAATAACTTTCGATATTCCCAAGTTACGATAGCGTTCAAACCATTCAACTTTCTTACCGCGTACCATTGATTTACGGTCTTTACGTCGTTTGAATTCTGCTTCGGTGTCACATAAAATGTGGGTGTTATTGTACCGAGCAGTTCTGGCTTCTATCAGTTCGTCACCAGGTCTAAGGGCTTTGATGTTCTTGTAGGCATCTTCACTGCTATTTTGAGCCTCTATCCACTTACCAATTTTGATAATTGAATGTTGGTCATAGTCCAGTTCATCTGGAAATTCATCATTACCATCAGCCATGTTAGTCAGAAGTTTGTATGTGGGATGTTTTCTCAGCTTTTTATCGGTGAATTTCTTACATCCTCTGATTTTGTAAACCTCAGTCCCCAAGAGTGTTCTAAATAGATAGTGAGCCTTATTGATGTAAGCCGCAGATAGATAAGTGTGTTCTATCTTGTGTTCAATCTTGAAAGGTAACTCTAACCCGTATCTATCCCAGAATTCCTTGATGTGTGTTTCTGCTAAGGCATCCAAATCAACGAGTTTAGTTTTTAAAAACTGTTCCCGGTTTTTCTGATTGTCTATAGCCATTAATTGTTGGTGCATCTGGTCAAACTCACTAACCCAGTCTCTACCTGCTAATGGAGCTAATTGTCTAAATAACTCCCTCTTTTTCCATTTAGTATTGTCAGCTAGTAACTGAAAACCAGGTCTTTTTTGACTTCTTAAGGTTGGAACTTCCATCAAGCAATACATTCCGCCATCAGTAATGCTCTCGCGGGTGTGTAGGGCTTTGTTTAGCATCCAGGCTCCAAGTCTTGCTCTAGCTGTGATATTGTTGGCTACTACTGTATTTCCAATTGGAAAATATGGAGAAGCTAATGCACCATAAGTGACATTAACGAACAGTTTCAACATCTTCTGTTCACTTGTTAGAGCATGTTTTTCCTCTTGATTACTACATTCTTTCTCTGCTTTCTTTCGGCTATTACGTTCATCTACCAACTTTCCTACAAAGTCTTCTAGTGGAATACCGACCCAAGCCCTAGTTCTAGTGTCCTCTAGTTTTCCGTGTATACCGTTCTTGTTTGCAATTTCACCCCTACAGGCTAATACAGCATCTATCCATTCTTCAGTAGTATCAACACGGTTACTTTTCAGGTATGCCACGGCTGTTACCACCTTTAGACGCATGAATTCTCCCCATTCTGTGTTTGTGGCTACATTGCGGATTGCATTTAGGATATCGCTGGTAATTATTCCTCTTCTGATTTGTTTTCTAATTAGTCCGAAATCTGCTGGAATATGAGCAATATCATCGTCATGGACATCATCTTCTATGTCTTTCTCATTGAAATCAAAGCTAGCTCTATTTATGTCATACTGACTAACTAGTTTTGAATAGATTAAATCTTGAGGAAAACTTAAATTAGCCTCAACAGTTATTGTCCAGAGGTTATCTACCAGGTCATTTTTATTCCTATCGAGCCATTGTTTTAAGGTTATTCTGTCCTGGTTGCAAGTGTATGCAGTGATGGTTGGTAATCCCAGTGGATAGATGAAACTTCTCAGTGCAGAACCATAGCAAGATTGTAAATCAATGTCTGCCCCATACTTGACTACATATTCGCTAGGACGTTCATTATTACATCTTCCTCCTTGTACCAATGCTGAAAATGCACTACTATCATGTTTAACTCCTGCGAAGTACCTCACACCAGCCTGTGAGTAAGCCAGATGTTCAAATTTCACCACATTCAAGAAATCTTTTAGCTTACTGTCAGTACCATCTATCAAGGCTTTTTTTAGCTTTTCTCGATTTCTGTAACGCTTCCTGACATGATGGAAACAAGTTAGAAAATAGGGATGTCTATTGTCATCAGCATCCAGTAACCCTAGTTTTCGTACAGCTACCTGAAGTAATTCTTTATCGTGGTACTTAGTGTACAACCATTTTTCAAGGGTTCCAGCCACTAATGAACCCACAGTCATAGGGATGTCACTCTCTGTGAAGCAACTCTCCTCATCCAACCCTATGATGTCGTGTTGGAGCCATCGAACCAAATTCATGAATTCAGAGTAAATTTTGATTAATGCTTTTGAGTCATCGATTGAGTAAGCTACAAATTGTTCCGGCATATCAAGTAGTCCCTCCAACATCCTGGACTTGTATTCATCCATAGCGCCTTTATCACACATTTCAACACCTACAGCCTCAGCTAAGTCTTTTAACCCTTTTTCAGCCCACCCTTTAAGGTCTTTGACTAGCAATTTAAGATTTCTACCCTCAACCTCAAATGGTATCGGTTTTGGAGTAGATATGTTTCTCTTCTGAGCAAATCCTTTTGTAATGCAATAGTTTCTGAATTTTTCCCACGAGAGTGAATATTCAAGGTCTTTTGGAGTATAAAAAATCAGTAATTTAATATAATCGTAGTTTTCCAGTGATTTTCTTGAATTTACTAGCTCTAGCACTTTATTAAGTAAGCAAGTGCTATCTGTCATAGTTGTAAACTCTACGTAGATACCATTAAGGTGGCAACTGACCTCTATTGATTGTTTGATTTCTGTAGGGATGGATTCTCTTATAAAAATGAAGTTATCTTGTGAAGTGGCAAAAGTGGTAGCAATCCAGCTTTTATCTGGCGCGTGCCATTCTGAGTCTGTAGCGATTACCAGTACCCGCTTTTCATCTGTCTCATTTAGCGATGATTCTGACTGGGTAAAGTTTTCAGAAGATGTCTTGCGTCTCTCTGAAAATCTGTTATGATTAACAGTAGTAGACTTAGTGTTATGTAACTTTATATTTTTCTGAGTGCTTACTTTATTCATTATTTTATTTTTTGAATATGTGAGAATTAGCCAGTACAGCTATCAACTGTCTGGCTATTTTTTTCTTTAGGGTTATTTTCCCAAGGCGTGATAGGAACCTGTTATTTATGGCGGCGCAATAATAGCACGACACAACAATGAGCTATGAAGTTGGTAAGTAATCATGGTGTCAGAAAAGGTCAGGGATAGAAGGGACTGAAATCAAGCCAGCATAATGCTCAAACAGTGTTTCAACTTTATGACCAGTGATTGCGGCTATTGTTACTGGATTCATCTTATTCTCAAGGCAGTTACTAACAAATGAATGTCTAGTGTTGTAAGGTCTACGATACTCAACACCAGCTTTCCTTAAAACGGGTTCCCAATAGCGCTTAGTGAAGTTATCAACATCAATAGCCCCACCATGCATAGAGGTAAAGACTAAACTATCTGATGCAGCGTTCTTAGGCTTTAAAGACTTTAGTACCTCTTGAAGTTTTAGAGGGATTGGTATTGTTCTGGCTTTATTTGTTTTAGTAGGCTTTCGTTGACCCTTACTCAAACTTTCCCCAATCCAAATAGAAGTGAAGTTAGCGCTAATATGCCCCCATCTCAAGCCGATAGCCTCAGCAGTTCTAACACCTGTAGAGAATAAGAAAAAAACGTAAGGGTGGTAATGGGCATAATATTGTTTAAACACCTCTAGAATCGCTATTATTTCCTCTTTGGTAAAAGGATGAGGTGGTTGTGTAGGAGGAACTTTAATACGCCTTAGAATCACATTCCAAGGGTTATGGGGCATTTCTGAAAAGTCCCAACAAGCCTTAAGTAGTGTGATGCGTTCCTTTAGCGTTCTAGGGCAAAGATTCTGTTTGAGGTCATCAGAGAAGTTCTGGGCCGTTTCTATGGTTATGCTGTCGGCTGGTAGATTCCCTAGCTCTGATTTTTCGAGGTAATGAACGGTAACGGTGTATTTTTCAAGAGAACGTTTAGTTATTTCTTTAGACTTCCATTTCATGAAACCTAAGAAAATATCCAGCACTGTTCGATTATATTTAATCCTGGTTCTCTGTTGAACTGAGGCTGATAGAGGTCTATACTTGTCTAAAGTATGGTCAAATAATCCGGTTAGAAGGTCTGATTCGATTTCTTTAGCTCTGAATTCAGCAAACTTTCTTACTGTTGGATTATCAACCCCTATAGACAGTGTTCTCTGTACACCGCTAACCCTGAAGCGTAACCTTATACGTCCTTTTATTGACTCAACTGATACTGTCCCAGATGGCGCACGTCCTGCTTTTCCCATGTATTCTCCGGTCTTTGAGATATAGAGAATAACAGGTGGTGTCTTTTCTATAACCTTTAATGGTAAGCCTTTTAGTTAGTTTTTATACTAATTTGGGGTAGTGGAGGTCGTGGGTTCAAATCCCGCCGCTCCGATTGAGAAAAAGCTTACTCCCATTAATCCTTATCGGGTTATAGGTAAGTTTTAATAGACAGTGTTCCATAGTACTGTACCAATTATGTACCAATAGATTATCAAATATCTGATAATCTTAAGTAACCTATAAGCAATTCCCAAGTTAGGTGAAGAAATTGCTGCATGAAACCACTAAAGCGAATTACATTTAACCCAGAAGTAATGGGTGGCAAACCTTGCATTAGAGGTATGCGTGTTACCGTAGGTACAATTGTGGGCTTAATGGCAGCAGGACATACCCCAGAAGATATCCTCAAAGCCTACCCATATCTAGAACTTGAAGATATTTATGAAGCCCTAGCTTACGCTGCATGGCGGGCAGAAGAAATTGAAGTACCCCTTGCTTCTGCATGAAAATTTTAATAGACATGAATCTTTCTGATACTTTTAGTCTGAACATTGTTGGACATTGCAGCCCAATTCAAACACAACATCGCAAGCAGAGACAGTGCTAACGACGGTGGTATCCCACAACGCCTTGAAGAATATCCCCAAGGCTCCGTTAAAATCTCGTTTGATTTCATACCCACAATTCGGGCATATGAATTTTTTATTGCCACCTAACTTGGTGTGAACATGACCACATTTTGTGCATGTTTTTGACGTGTATTCTTCAGTCACACGTACTAATCTCGAACCGTAACGATTACAGAGATGTTGTAGGGTTTGACTAAATTCGTAAAACGCCCAAGTCATCATTGCACGCGCAGACTTACTTTTAAGTTTGCGCTTTTTCTTGGCAACCATTTTAGAAGTTTCAAACGTTGGTAAGTAAATAACGTTATAATTACGAGCAAGATAAGAGCCAACTTGTTTGTGTACTTCTGAGCGCAAGTTTTTAATTTTAGTTCTCACTCGTTCGATCGCTTGTTTTAACTTGTATCTTAACCGCTTGAATTGCCCACATGCAGCCAAGTCATGTTTTGATTTTAAATTATCAAGATGCTTACACAGCTTTGCTATTCGGGCAAAATCACCCGACGCAAATTCAGTAAAGTTATTGCCGTCAAAACCAGTCATGAAGCATCTTAAACCAGGGTCAAGAGCTATTATTTTTTGTCCCTTATCAATGTTTTCAACTTCAATATCAACAGGGAAATTCGCGAACCAGCGTCCTTTGTTATAGGTTAACTCTGATGCACCAGGATAATTTATCAAACAATAATCTTGACCCCAGAATTCCGCTTTTGGTAATCCCTTTGAACTATTTACTTTCCAATGCCCATTATGATAATCCTTGGGGTCAAACTGGATTGTTTGATTCTTATCCCTAATGCTACGGAATCTAGCAATTCTTTTTCCGCCATCAGGATTAACTTTTTTATCTTTACCAAGCCCAATAAATTTCGGTTCACGTTTAGTTTTTGACCATGCGGTATAAGCCTCAAATATTGCATTATCCAAAGCGTGAGCAATACCTAATTCTTGACACCATTTCGGGATAATTTCTTCACCCAACGTCTTGCAGAATGACCTAAAAGCTTGCTTACCTGTGTTTTTTTTACCCTCAGAGTTAGAATACTCAAATGTTTGATACTTATTCAAATACGCTATAGCATTGTTATAAACTTTACGGTAAGCATGTATTCTAAGCATCCATACTTTTTTTGTTTCCCCCTTTGGATAAACCCTGTAAGTCAGGGTCTTCTTTAATTTTTTGCTTGTACTTTCGCAGTCCATACAATTTACATGAGAAGACATGGATGATGGCAAGAACATCTTCCAACATTTCTCGTTCTGGGCTAAGTACGTGGTTGTTGAGAACCAAAATCTTACACCCGCTCCTTTGTGCAAGCCATGCAATAAGGTCGAACCCGAATCTACAAAGTCTGTCTTTGTTGGCAACGACAACCATTCCGACATCGCCTGACAAAATTCGTTCCAGTAAGGTAAGTAAACCTTTTCGCTTGAAGTTGAGTCCGGATGCGACGTCTTTGATGACTTCACACCCGGGGTAACTAGTGGTAAGAAACTGAATCTGTCTTTCAAGGTCAGGTTTCTGACTATGGCTGGAAACTCTAGCGTAAAGGACTGTTGGTTTATTGAAAAGTCGAACAGAGATAACTGAATCCAGGTCGTATCGTCGCTGACCGTTCGGCGTTTTAATTGTCTTGATTTTGCCTGCTTCTTCCCATCTGAGCAAGGTTCTAAGTGTAACCCCAAGTTTAGTTGTTGCCACTCTTGCTGGGACATAGTTTGCCATGCATTGAACACTACTTGTCTTACATGACAATACTACTTAGTAATGTTCATTGATGTCAAGCAATGTTTAGTAAATTAATGACTAGGATTTAACTCCTGACTGGGTTCCAGTCTTGGAAAGTGTAGGTTTTGAAGCTGTCCACTGGTCAAAAGTTGGTAAGCCAGACGCTACAGATAAAGTAATCATGACATGGGCAGTTACGCATGGGTACATTGTTTTCACCCATGACTTAGACTTTGGTACATTACTGGCAATGACTCAAGCTGATGCACCAAGTGTAATTCAAGTGCGCTCTCAAGATATTCTACCAGCTAATTTAGCTAATTTAGTTATCAATGCCTTGCTTCAATTTCAAGAAGCACTAGAAATGGGTGCTTTAGTCACAGTGGATGAAGCAAAGGCAAAGGCAAGAATTTTACCAATAAACAGGAATAACTAAAAACACATAATTGTTAGTTAAAATATGATTTTTTTGAAAAAAATTTTTGGAAGTATCTAATTATGACAACACCACCTCAGTTGTTGACCGATCCATTTCTGCAACTGCCAACTCCCACTTCTGTGCGAGTTGTATGGTTTACCGAGTTTGCTGGTCACAAACATATAGTTTCCTACGATGATAGTCTCACTAAAACCGTTTTTGCCAAAACTACTAAACTCAGTCGCATTCGCGAAGACCAAAACTCACGAGTAGGAAATCAAACCCAAGACGGACAAGTTTATCAAAACCCCGTCCAGCGTCATATCTGGCGACACGAAGCAGAGGTGAATAATTTAACCCCTGGTCAAAGAATTTCTTATAGAGTCACGAGTGTACGGGAAGATGGCCAGGCTGTCAGCAGCAATGTGTTTAGCCTTACACCCACTCCCACCCCAAGTACACCACTCAAAATTCTGCTTACTTCCGACCATCAAATTAAACCAATGGTGGCGGCAAATTTACAAAAGGTTGTAGAAACAGTTGGACAAGTAGATGCGGTTTGGTTTGCTGGTGATTTAGCGAATATTCCCGATCGCGCTAGTGAATGGTTTGATGATAATCGTGGCGGTGCGTTTTTCCCCTGTTTCCAAGGTCGTGCCAAGTATGCAATAGAACACAATGGTATACAAACAACTTACACAGGCGGTCAAATTATTCAATCTGCGCCGATGTTTCCCTGCATTGGCAATCATGAAATCATGGGAAGATTTGCTAAAAAGGAAAGTTTAAACGCAGAATTTAATGATACAATACCCCGTGCAGTTGCCCTGAATTTGTATGGGCAAGAATCCCTCAAAGATAATTCTTTTAATACCGATACCTACGAAGAAATTTTTTCCCTACCGGGTGAGAAAACCTATTACGCAGTTAGCTTTGGTGATGTGCGTTTGGTAGTGCTATATGCTACAAATATGTGGCGTTATACCAGCACTGATGGAGGACATAAGGGTAAGTATGGTGAACCGGAAGCAGATTTAAATAATCCGGAAAATTGGGGTTACGGTCAGCATATTTACGAACCAATTGCTAAAGGCAGTAAACAATATAACTGGCTTGTTGAAGAACTCAATAGCCCTGAGTTTAAACAAGCAAAGTACAAAGTAGTGATGTTGCATCATCCACCCCATACTCTGGGTGATAATATTGTTCCTGCTTACACCGACCCAGTGCAGATAATCGAACGACATGAAGATGGCAATATTAAAGCAGTACGTTACGAGTATCCGAAACAAGCAGATTATATCATTCGCGATGTGCTGCCATTGTTGGAAGCCGCTGAAGTGCAGTTAGTATTTTTTGGACATTCTCATTTATGGAACCGCTTTTGTAGTCCATCGGGAATGCACTTTATAGAGACTTCTAACGTTGGTAACTCCTATGGTGCTGCGTATGGAAACAAAAAGCGCAATAATCTACCACCCCAACAAACTAAAGACTACGTAGCTATTGGCGATCCGTACGGTTTAGAACCAGTAGTACCGACTATTGCGCCAATACTGGATGAAGATGGTCAGTCAATGCCGTATATTGCCAGTAATGACATCACGGTTTTTAGTATCTTCGATACGGGTACGGGTACGGTAAGTAGTTATCGTTTTGATACGCGCAAGCCGGATGGGGAAGTTATTAAGTTTGATGAGTTTAAGTTAACAGGGAGTAGGGAGTAGGGAGTAGGTGTAGAGACGTGCCATGGCACGTCTTTACATTGGTTAAAAATCGACTGGCTAATAGTTTTAACCCATGTTAAGTGATATCTTGCATCATTCGCAATAACCCTAAAATTTAGCCCTGAATTAAAATTCGGGACGGACACTTTCTTCAACGGGGGAAACCCCCGCACAGAAGTGTCCTCCTTAAAGCGCGCATTCGGTTAAAAACCGACTGGATCTTTGAATTTTAACCCATTTTAATGGGTTTTAGCTTTAAGCCACGTAATTTATTTCAGGGCTTTTTGCGATTGGTGCAAGATGTCAATTTTAATGGGTTTGTCCCAGACGCGAAATTTCGCGTCTCTACATAGCGGTAAATTTATTTCACGGCTTCTTGCTTCGATTCTACAAATTCTCTTCAGTCAGTCGAATCTAATGAACCTATTGTCTGCAAGTACTCTTTAAATTGTAGTCAGTTTATTATCTGTTTAATTGCTGCTTTACCGATGATTCCTCTAGCCATTCTTGTTAACTGTCTTGATTTTTGAAGTAAAATTAAATTTTATTGATAGAAGCTTTCTGTAAATACATCTCCCTTTAGAGAGATAGTATTTGTGAGAATTATAGCGCTTCTAAATTGGGTGTAACATAGGCTTAGCGTAGGGGCAATTCATGAATTGCCCCTACTACAATGTTATTATACGCAAACGAAAAACTATATTCATTATCAAGCAGATAAACCTTTACCTAAATACTTCGCCCTTACTAGACAAACATACTTATTTCCATAGTTGTATTTTTAAATAAAAACATAAGAATAGCATATTCAACTGAATTTATATGCTAATATCTACCGCCGTCCGTAAATAATGTCAATTCCTAATGTTAAATTTTGTTGACAAATAGAATATTGCTGTAGAATTCGGTTAAAAACATTAATTGGTTATGAATTTTAACCCCAACAACCGCCTAGCATTTACCACCTAAACTGATAGCTGATAGTCTTCTAAGAGGATGTTTGAAAAGTGTAGTTTTATAACAAAGTTTGTCGATGATCCCCCTAAATCCCCCGCTAAATTGGGGGACTTGAAGGTATATTTTCCCCATTTTTAAGGGCTAGGGGTGATCTAATACTTTCCAAACATCCTCTAATTAGAATTTGTAAATGATTTAAATTCTCTTTAGAAAACTTAAGTTATTAGTTTGGTCAAAAATTCTCTCGCGTTCATGGCGGTTTGTTAAGCTACTTAATAAGGGTGCAAAAAACCAAATGAAACAGGCATTTGCTATTGATACCAGGGAACTAATTCTCTGGCGAGATGGTAATTAGGTAGCTATTTACCGAATAGGGGTCATAACAAACCCTGCCAGAAGGGAAAAGTTTTTTTGGGCTAAAGGTAGAGGTTAGCTTCAGGTCATGCGTTGCATTACTAACCTCTATATTTTGTTGTGCAAAAACCAAAATCTCAAAGCCAAAATCCTAGTTACCATTTGACGGAGGATGATAGATGGTCAATTTGATTCAAGATGTTTTGAATAGCGATGAAAAGAAGGATTTACGTCAATTCGCTAGTAAATTACGTCAGTCAGATAAACGGTATTTACTACGTAATGACATTCTTAATGCTTTTAGTGAATACTGCGAACAGCAAGAAAATTACGAGCAACTATATCACAATTCTTGTTTGAGTAAATTGGTTTACTTTACTCAAGAAATAATTCTGGAAGCGGAAAGTCTTTGCTTAGTTATTCGTCCTCAAATTGCCACTCAACAAGCATACCGGCTATTAGAGGATTTAACAGTAGAAGCGATGACAACTCAAGAGTTACTTGAATTACGCGATCGCCTTGTTAATCGCTACCATCCCCAAGAAGGCGGCATACTGGAAATTGATTTTCAGCCCTTCTACGACTATTCCCCCATTATCCGTGACCCCAAAAATATCGGTAAAGGTGTAGCCTTCCTCAACCGTTACTTGTCCAGCAAATTGTTCCATGACCACCGTCAGTGGCAAGATGCTTTGTTTAACTTCCTTAGTCTACAAAGTTACAAGGGCTATAAACTGCTGATGAATGAACGCATTCAGACTCAGCAGCAGTTATCTAACCGCGTTAAGCAAGCATTAAACCTGCTAGAAAATTATTCTCCGGATACACCTTACGAAGATTTCCGGTTTGAATTGCAAAATCTTGGCTTTGAACCTGGCTGGGGAAACACCGCCCATCGGGTGCAAGAAACCCTGGAAATGCTTGACCAATTGATTGACTCTTCAGACCATCAAGTTCTAGAAGCCTTTCTTTCTCGGATTCCCATGGTTTTCCAGATACTATTAGTATCACCCCATGGCTGGTTTGGACAGGAAGGAGTGCTAGGAAGACCCGATACCGGCGGACAGGTAGTATACATCCTTGACCAAGTAAAGGGACTGGAAAGACAAATCCAAGAAAACCTCGAACTCGCTGGACTAGATCACAAGCACATTCAACCAAAAGTGATTGTGTTAACGCGCCTAATTCCCAACAGTGAAGGAACTACTTGTAACCAAAGACTAGAAAAAATCTACGGTACTGACAACGGTTGGATTTTGCGCGTACCCTTCCGGGATTTCAATCCCAAGCTGACACAAAACTGGATTTCTCGATTTGAAATTTGGCCCTACTTAGAAAGCTTTGCAATTGACGCAGAAAAAGAACTACTAGCAGAATTTCAAGGTAAACCCGATTTAATTGTCGGTAATTATTCTGATGGTAACTTGGTAGCATTTATGCTAGCACGGCGGATGAATGTCATACACTGCATCATTGCCCACGCTTTAGAAAAATCCAAATACCTCTTCAGTAACCTCTACTGGCAAGACTTAGAAGAGAAGTATCACTTTTCACTACAATTCACCGCTGACTTGATTGCTATGAATGCGGCAAATTTCATAGTTAGCAGCACTTACCAGGAAATTGTCGGTACGCCGGATAGCGTTGGTCAGTATGAATCCTATCATTCTTTTACGATGCCGGATTTATACCACGTAGTCAATGGCATTGAATTATTTAGCCCCAAATTTAACGTCGTCCCCCCTGGAGTAAACGAGAATATTTACTTCCCCTACAACAGATACGAAGAAAGACTGGTAAGCGATCGCGATCGCTTGGAAGACCTGTTATTTACTCTCGAAGATCCAACCCACGTTTTTGGTAAACTAGAAGACCCCAAAAAGCGCCCCATCTTTTCTATGGCGCGACTAGACCGGATCAAAAACCTCACCGGTTTAGCAGAAGCTTTTGGTAAAAGCCAAGAACTACAAAAACACTGCAATCTGATTTTAATCGCAGGTAAACTTCATATCGAAGATTCCACCGACCACGAAGAAATCAGCGAAATCGAGAAACTGTACCATATCATCGACCAATACAACTTGCACGGTAAAATTCGCTGGTTAGGAGTGCGCCTACCTAAAAGCGACTCTGGCGAAGTATATCGGATAATAGGCGATCGCCGAGGAATTTTTGTGCAACCCGCCTTATTTGAAGCCTTTGGTCTGACAATTCTAGAAGCCATGATTAGCGGACTTCCGACCTTTGCCACTAGCTTTGGTGGTCCCTTGGAAATCATCCAGGATCAAATCAACGGGTTTTACATCAACCCCACGCACCAAGTAGAAATGGCAGAGATTATCTTAAAATTCATCTCCAAGTGTGACCAAAACCCCAACTACTGGGACGAAATTTCGCAACGTAGTATCGAACGGGTTTACAGCAACTACACATGGAAAATCCATACCAACCGTCTGATGTCCTTAGCAAAAATCTACAGCTTCTGGAACTACACTTCTCAAGAAAAACGTGAAGATTTGTTACGCTACATCGAGTCGCTGTTTCATCTAATTTACAAGCCAAAAGCCAAAGAACTTTTAGAAGAACACATGCACCGATAAACTTCAACTCAATCTCACGCAAAGCCGCAAAGCCGCAAAGAAAATCTTGGCGTCTTTGCGGCTTTGCGTGAGTTTTCATCAATCAAGTCAAGAGAGTGCCAAAATTGAGCAAGATTTAGTGATTGACTCTAATGGCACCTTTACCTACATACACCCAACAACCTTGGACAGAAACTTACAGTGAAATCATTGATGTTCGTTCTCCCAGTGAATTCGCGGAAGACCACATACCGGGTGCAATAAATTTACCTGTTTTGAATGACGCCGAACGTGTCCAAGTAGGAACGATATACAAACAAATTAGCCCCTTTAATGCCAAAAAAATCGGTGCGGCATTGGTAGCAAAAAATATTTCTCAACATCTTACTCAACACTTTGCCGACAAAGAAAAAAACTATCATCCCTTGGTGTACTGTTGGCGGGGTGGACAACGTTCTTTTAGTATGGCGAGTGTACTCAGCCAAATTGGTTGGCGGGTAACTCTACTTGAAGGCGGTTACAAAACATATCGCGCCTATGTACGCCAGCAATTGGAATATCTACCGAAAAAATTTACCTACCAACTATTGCGCGGTTTAACTGGTAGTGGTAAAACCTATATTTTACGCCAAATGCGTAAGCGTGGCGCTCAAGTTTTGGACTTGGAAAGTTTAGCAAATCATCGTGGTTCCCTACTAGGTGAAGAATGGCAAGGTAAACTTTCACCCCAACCTTCACAAAAATATTTTGAATCACTGCTAGTGCAACAGTTGCAAAGTTTTCAACCTTATCAGCTATTGTGGGTAGAATCAGAAAGTTTCAAAATAGGTAGAGTTTATTTACCAAAGTGTTTATGGGAGAAAATGAAACAGTCAAGCTGTGTAGAAGTTCAACTACCTATAACTGCTAGAGTCCAGTTTCTCTTACAAGAATATCCTCATTTGATGGCTCATCCTGATATTTTAAAAGCGAAACTAGAAAAGCTGAAATATCGTTATGGCTGGCAAAAATTAAATGATTGGAATAGATTAATTGATGCTGGTAGATGGGAAGAATTTGTGCAAGATATATTGAACTATCATTACGATCCAACTTACCGCAAGTCAATTCAGCGAAACTTTACCAAAGTAGAACGAGTGCTATCTATACCTGATTTGTCTGATAGCAATATTGATGCTTTATTGGATTCTTTGTTGCCGAGTTTTGTTTCTGCGAAATAAACATTATTAACGCGTCTACGTTAATTTGGTGCATTATACTTCTTACAAAAGTCAGTTCGTAGTGAGCGCTTAAGCGCTTACTACAAGCTGGATAATTGCAGTACGAAAGAGAGTTTACAGTCAAAAAAGGGAGGTTCTCACTTTCCCGTATTATTTTGCTAGAAATTCAATATTCAATTCCAGCTTTTTTCCTAACCACAAGGAATGCTCTGTATGGTCTGCTACATCATCACCTGTTTCTGGGTGAACTAAAATGTCTAAACCGCCACGATTGAGCATTAACCATGGAACAATTTTACCAAATTGATTTGGAGAAAACGCCACTTGATACATAGATTTTGGGTGTGGGCCAATCGGTTTTTCATGCCAACGTCCAAGCTGCACTTCAAACCTAGCTGCCAATTCTTCACGAACACACGCCGCCATGTCTCGGCTATCTGTATCAAAGTAGATATGAGCGTGAAAACCTGTGATCAGGGTATCTTCTTTCATCACTCTTAGCCTCACTTTTTACTCTTGGCTCTTTCAACCAATGATAATGCTAATCGTTGTTTGCATGATTAAATCAGCGATCGCATTTAATCCATAGCCAAATTGGGGAATCAAAAATAGCATCACTAAAGCGAATAATCCAAAGTAAGTATTTTGGAGTGGTTTTAACCAAGGGAATATTTCGCTGAATATATAAAAACCATCTAGCGGTGGAATTGGTACTAAATTGAACAAAAACAGCATAAAATTTATATGTGCTGCCATATAAATAAATTCCAAACTAACTAATTGCGTATAGTCATAAATAGCAAGAAAATTGAGCATTACAATACATAAAAAAGCCAAACATAAATTGCACAATGGTCCCGCAGCGGATACTAAAATATTACCCAGCTTTTTTGAGCGAAATTTAGATGCATCAACTGGCATTTGTCCCCAAGCAATGCCAGCTATACAAAGAAACATAATTGATGGTAAACCCATATGTACAAGGGGATTAAGAGTTATATGTCCTCTTTTTCTGGGAGTGTCATCTCCCTGACTCAAAGCAACTAAACCATGTGCTAGTTCATGTAAACTAATAGAGATAATGGCAATTATCACCACTCTCAAAAAAACGACTGGATTAGTTATTAATGTCTCAATAAACATGGATATAAGCTATTTTGTAAAAAAATCACAACTCCTCCCTCCGGTAGGGGCGAAGCATTTGGGAAGAAATCTTTGCATCAAACCGATAAATTATCGCCCAAATGCTTCGCCCCTACTATTCCCTATTGACTAGTTTCTTTTTGAGAAGCAAAACTAGCAGGATTAACATTAATTAATGGCAAACTGCCATTACCACCCATCACCATTGGGAAGTGACCATCCCATTTTTCTATAGCTTGCTTTTGCAACAACTCTGGAGTTAGAGTTTGTCGTTGTAATTTTTGTGCCTCAGCTTGTCCTTTAGCGCGGTTAACATCTGCTTGCGCTTCTTGGGTTGCTTTCTTAGCAATAAATTCTGCCTGCTTCGCTTCTTGTTCGGCTATTTGTTTTGATTCAATCGCTCTACTAAACTCTGGAGAAAAGGAAAAATCTACTAACGAGACATCATCTACTATCACACCATAATTAGCTAGACGATTTTTCAAATTATTATCAATTTCTTCTTTGAGTTCATTTCTTCTAGTTATTATTTCTTCTGCTGTTTTTTTCGCCGTTGCTGCTTTCAGAACCTCAGACACTGCGGGAGTCATAATTCCGACAACAATTTGTTTTTCATCTCCCACTTGCTGATAAATTTTATTTACTCGTTTCGGGTCGATATGCCAGTTCACAGCCAGTTCTGTTGTCACTTTTTGTAAATCGCGAGAAGCAGCATCAGCTTTAAAACTGTTTTGACCAACTCTAACACTGAGATTTTTCACTGATGTAATAAATGGCATTATTGGGTGAATACCTTCATCTAAAATCCCTTCCTGAACTTTACCAAATTGCATGACAACGCCTCTTTCTCCAGCGTTGACAATGGTAAAAGGACGGAAAATAAACGCCAAAATTAATAAAATAATCCCTCCTGTCAAATAAAAACCCAAGTACAGGTTTCTATCTGCATTTAACCTGCTAGTACGCATATATTTACCCTCAGTTATTTATAGTTGAAAGGTGAATAATATTTACTCAGTTACAAATACTTCTGATATTAGGACTTTAACCAAAGTTTACAGACTTTATACAATAGCTGATATTGGTACACATTGATAGCTACACCGTTTCCAGTGGCGATTTCGGAAATAACCACTTTTAAACAGTTACTACTTGAAAATATGAAGATTTATCAACGTCATGCTTGGACTTTGACGCTAGACGAAGCGATCGCCATCCAAGAAGAATTACAAGCAGAGGTAATTACCGCAGATCAATTCAAAGAACCTGTGCAGTACGTTGCCGGGGTAGATATGGGTTTTGAAGCTGATGGTACAATTAGCCGTGCAGCTGTGGCTGTATTGAGTTTTCCTGATTTGCAGTTGCAACAGACAAGTATCGCCCGCCGTCCTACATCTTTTCCTTACATTCCTGGTTTTCTCTCATTTCGGGAAATACCGGCTGTCCTTGATGCTTTAGAAAAGCTGACAATAACACCAGATTTAATTTTGTGTGATGGTCAGGGAATTGCCCACCCTCGCAGGTTTGGCATAGCTTGCCATTTAGGAATTTTAGTGAATATACCTAGTATTGGCGTAGCTAAATCTTTACTAATTGGTAAGCATGAAGACTTGCCAGAAACACGCGGTAGCTGGCAACCTCTTATACATAAGGGCGAAACAATTGGCGCAGTATTACGGACACGTATGGGAGTAAAACCCGTATACGTTTCTAGCGGTCATCGAGTCAGTTTACCAACGGCGATTGACTATGTATTACGTTGTACACCGAAGTATCGCTTACCAGAAACTACACGCATTGCTGATAAATTAGCATCTGCGAAATAAAGTCAGTCATGATTTCCTAATTTTAGAGTAGGCAGTGTCTAACCCTACAAATAAGAGCGATCGCAAAGCGTAATATCAACTTAAGTTTTTTTCTTAAGTTTCATCTAAATATGTTTTAAAGTGTTGCTTACACCTGCCCAATCGTGTTAGGAATCGCACAGGGAGGAATTGAAGTTAAATAAGAGTTATGGGGTTAGAACGATGAATGCACTTACGTTACAGTGGCACGATGCCGGTCAAGCCAAAACTCAGAAAATATACGAACAACAGCCCAGCAAAAATCCTGGCACAGTCCGTATCGGTCGCGATCCAGTCCGGTGCGATATTGTTCTGAGTCACCCAACTGTATCAGGTCTGCACGTGGAAATCTTTTTTAATTCCCAGCAGCAGCGTTTCTTAATTAAGAATTTACGAGAGCAAAATCCTCCCCTCGTTGATGGACGGCAACTGGTTCAAGGTGAAATACCTTTAAATGAGGGCAGCATTATTTATTTAGGACAACAACAACTCAAAGTTATTGCTGTTTCCATCCCCAGTAGTGGCAGCATTCCAGCAACAATCTTGACACCGCCGCAACCACTAGGGGCGAACTACCATCAACCTACACCCGCCGCACAGCCACAACCACAAGTAGCAGGAGGACATCATTACCATCAACCTACACCCGCCGCACAGCCACAAGTAGCAGGAGGACATCATTACCATCAACCTACACCCGCCGCACAACCACAAGGCGCTTACGGGTTGCAGTGTCCTAGATGTCATAACATTTCCTCTTATAATAACTTGTTGTTGGGCTGTCATCACTGCGGACATTCTTTACAAGATGCAAAAAGTGTGTTGGTACCACCAACTCATTAATTTATGACTTAATCAAAGCCCCCCAATTGAGTTATCTAAATTGTGTAGGTAGGGCTATGCCGCACGTTTAAGTTAATTGTGCGGCATAGCCCACCCTACTAAATCTTGTAATTAATACTTAAAATTAACTAGAGTAAGAATCACTCAAAAGAAAAAAAGAAGGTATTATTTTAGATTGTTTTAAGCTTTGATATTACCTTTTACCTTTTATTTTTTATCTTGTTTCTACTATCATCGATGTTACCAATTGGAAAAATGATTGCGACAAATCGATGACTGAAAAGCTTTTCTATTAACCTTTCGCAGTCTAAAATGTAAAACCCTGTTCGGGTATTACTTCTAAAAAGTTTTATAAGTTTAAAGATATTATGAATAACGGTTCTATAGAAATTCACTTACTTTGGCAAGATCCAGTTACAGGAGAAAGGCGAGAACCAAGGTTAAGAACACCTGTTGCTTTCGGTAGAGAATTTGCCCGAATGCCCGCCGAAATTAGGGGACAACCCGTCGCCCGAATGTTACTTAATCACGACCAAATTTCTCGTTTCCACGCCTTAATTGAATGGGAACAAAATCAATTAATAGTAACTGATCAAGGTAGCGTTAACGGCATCTACATCAACGGTCAACGCCAGACACGGGCTATTGTTAATAATGGCGATATTGTCCAAATAGGCCCTTACGTAATTGCTGTCAACTTTGCTGCTGCTGTTCCTAGTCCACCTAGTCCGCCTAGCCCAACTCCAGTAATATCCACGGGCGATTCTACGATCCAATTCAACCCTAACACCAACCTCCCAGACCCCACCTTATCTCCACAGCAACCAGTAACACCGCTTGGTAACAATTTTCCGCCACCCGTGTTTCAGTACGAACAACAAATTTCTGTACAGGCGCTTCATGCTACGGGCTTACCGGTGGATGAAACCGATTATCTCGCAGTTGGGGCAGGGCTGGGTAGTTTTTTCTGGGTAGATTTGCTGAGGTTATGTGGTGTTAGTAGCGACAAAATAACGGCATTGGGTATAGATAAAGAACCCTATGCGCGTTACAAGCTTCTGTGTATGAATTCGCAAATTCCTTCACATGAAAGATTGCGTTCAAACTCAGACTCTTGTCCTGATAATATTTGGGGCTGGCCGAGTTATGCCTTGCGGGAAGCTTGGCATGATTTTACTAAAGGCAAGCTGAATGATTCAATTAAATATCTATGGCAAGTTTTTGCTGAGCCTACCTTTGCCCAAACTTATACCCCCCGTTCCGGAAATGTATTTAATTCTATCGATCGCGAAGCACAGCGCATCGGTTGGGACAAAATTTATCGCTTCGGACGAGTGCTAGCTATTCGCAAAACAGATGATGGTAGGTATTGTGTAGCTTATTCTCGCGGACGCGGCAATCATGCCTTTTATGTTTGTCGTTATTTACACTTGGCTACTGGCTACCCAGCGCTTCAATTTCTCCCTCATTTACAAGCTTATCGGGAAAAATATAGTGACTTTAAGTCGGTTGTGAATGCTTACGAAGGGCATAATCACGTATACCAACAACTAGAACAGCAAGGCGGTAGAGTCTTGATTCAGGGACGGGGAATTGTCGCTTCGCGAATTATACAGCGCATTTATGAAGCACGACAGAAAAATCCCAATATCTCTATTTTGCATTTAATGCGATCGCCTAAACCTGAAGGTAACAAATATGGTAAATCACAGCGAACGGTGAAGCATCATATCGAGTTGCAACCGTTTAACTGGCCCAAAGGTTGCTGGAGTGGAGAACAGCGAGAAAGAATGGAAAAGGCTAATCCAGACGAGCGCAAGGAATTAATATCAAATAAAGTCTGGGGAGGAACTACCACTGCTGATCGCGTAGACTGGCAGAAGATCACAGACAAAGGTGTAAGAGAAGGCTGGTATAAAATTCAGTTTGCTGTGGTGACAAGAGTAGAACAGGATGCTCAAAATCACCTCGTTACTTATATCAAAGACAAAGACTTTGGGGAAATTCAGCTTCCTGCTGTTGATTTTATTATTGACGCCACCGGACTCGATGCCAAGGTGAAGGAAAGTCCTTTACTGAAAGATTTGGTAGAACATTACAACTTACCGTTAAACCCCATAGAACGTTTGGCTGTTGCTAACGATTTTGAGTTAGTAGAAATGCGTAATGTTAAAGGAAGAATTTATGCTGCTGGAACAATTACTTTAGGTGGTCCTCATGCAGCAGTTGACAGCTTTTTAGGGTTGCAGTACGCTGCTCTACGTGCCGTCGATGGTCTTGCTATTGCCCGTGCGCCTGGAGTGCATCGTTTAAATCTTTTCAGTTCCTGTGGGCAATGGTTGAAGTGGGCGTTTAATCAATCACCTTAGTGTAAGTTTGGGTAGGGATTTAAAACGCAGAGGTACGCGGAGGTAAGCGCAGAGGTGCGCAGAGTATTGCAATTTTGTCCTTAGAATTTTGCGTCCATAGTCACTCCTATAGCGCTTTTCGTTTGAATGAGGTACACGGGTAGGGACAATTCATGAATTGCCCCTACAAAGGTCTGTACTTCACAACGGGGAGGGGTTCTGCTTAAGTCCTCTTTGAGAGGACTTGTGCTATGAGACTGGGACTTATAGTCCCAGGCGGATGTATAAGAATTCTTAAATACTTAGTTATTTTTATGATGTGCTATCTGGCTGCTGCAAGATGTAAGATTAAAAACATTTCATGTTTACAATTCAAATAGCACTGTTATAGCAAAAATTGTATGTGCATTTATGTCCTGTGAGCAGCTAGCAACAAATGAGACAATCAGAAAACAGTAAAATATATGACAACCTACCTGTGACTGGCCCTAGTATATGGAAATGCTGCTCAATAACCGCTATCAAGTAATTCGGACTCTAGGAAGCGGTGGATTTGGGGAAACATTCTTAGCGGAAGATACCCAAATGCCTTCCCGGCGTCGCTGTGTAATCAAACAATTAAAACCAATTCAGGATAATCCCCAGGTTTATCAGTTGGTACAGCAGCGGTTTCAGCGAGAAGCAGCGATTTTAGAAGAACTAGGTGCTAATAGCACTCAAATTCCCCAGTTGTATGCCTACTTTTCCGAAAACGGGCAATTTTACTTAGTACAAGAGTATATTGAAGGACAAACTCTCACAGGGAAAATCCAACAACAGGGTTTGATGAGTGAGAGTGCGGTTAAAGAAATTTTAATCAGTATTTTACCTGTTCTGGAATATGTCCACAGCCGAGGCATTGTCCATCGAGATATTAAGCCAGACAACATCTTGATTCGGTATGCGGACAACAAACCTATACTAATTGACTTTGGCGCAGTTAAGGAAACAGTCGGAACGGTTGTTACTCCTTCCGGAAATTCCACAAGGTCTATTGTAATCGGTACACCAGGATTTATGCCCGGTGAACAATCTGTGGGACGCCCGATGTTTGCTAGTGATATATATAGCTTAGGGTTAACGGCGATTTATTTGCTCACGGGCAAAATGCCCCAAGAAATGGGAAGCGATCCGGCTACAGGTGCGCTATTGTGGCGGCAATATGCTTTAAGCGTAACTCCTAGTTTTGCAAATATATTAGATAAAGCTATTCAGTTTAATGCGCGCGATCGCTTCGCCAGCGCCAGAGAAATGTTGATAGCCTTGCAAACTGGTGCTTCCCCATTTCCTCCTACGGTTCCTGCAACATCTCCTAACGTACCTTATCACCAACCACCAGCCGCAACCGTACCACCGCCCCACATACCTCAAAATACGGTAGCTGTTAGTCCCGGAAATTCCTATCAACCTCCAACCAATCAACCTGTTAATCAAACTAATGGTAGTGGGCAAAAGGGAATTGTTGCCGGTATTATTATTGCAGGTAGTTTGATAGGTGCATCTGTAGTCATTGGTTTTGCTCTTACTAACAAACCACAACCCGAACCAATCACACAGCAACCAAATTCACAACCCACGGCTGCATCAACTGTAGAACCCAAGGACGACGCTGCGCCAATAGTGCGATCGCCATCAAAACCAAGACAGCAATCTAATAATCCTGTTACTCAAGAACCTGTAGAATCTGAGGAAACTTTATCACCTGAACCAACACCAGATAATACTACTACAGAACCCAATTCTTCCCCTACAACTCCTGAGAGTGAAACTACCACTCCTCCTAGTGACACTCAAACAACAGCACCACAAGATAGACCATCTGCCGAAAATTTTGTGCAAAATTATTATGCTGCTATTAATGGAGGAGAATATCAAACGGCATGGAATGATTTGTCTGCCAATTACCAAAGTAATAAACGTCTTCACCCGAATGGTTATGATTCATACATTCAGTGGTGGGGAGAACAGGTTGAAAAGGTAGAGGTCGATCGCGTTAATTTAGTAGAAGCAGATACAGAAACAGCTATAGTAAATACTCGGTTAAAATACTTTATGAAAACTGGAAAAGTCGTCCCTGGTTCTGTAAGATTTACCCTTTCGTGGGATACCGACAATAACAAATGGGTTATTGCTGATACTAAGTAGCGGGCAATTTTGGATTAGTTGTTCATAGTTCATGGTTCATAGTTCATGGTTCATGGCTATTAACCATTAACCATTAACCATTAACCATTAACCATTAACCATTAACCATTAACCATCAACCATTAACCATTAACCATCAACCATTTTAAATTGTATTTAATCAGAACGAGAACCGCCGTAATTGAGCATGACAACAACGCAGCTAAACAATCGCTATAAAGTTCTGCAAGTATTGGGTGCTGGAGGGTTTGGCGAAACCTTTTTGGCAGAAGATATTCACATGCCTTCTCGTCGTCGGTGTGTAATTAAGCAACTAAAACCGGTGACAAATGACCCGCAAGCCTATAAGATGATTCAACAGCGGTTTGAACGGGAAGCGGCTACTCTAGAATACCTGGGTGAAGGTAGTGACCAAATTCCCAAACTCTACGCCTATTTTTCTGAACATGGACAGTTTTACCTTGTTCAAGAATGGATACAAGGTCAAACCCTAACTGATGTTCTTAAAGAGCAAGGCTTACTCAGCGAAACTGCTGTTACAAAAATTTTATTAAGTTTATTGTCAGTTTTGGATTATGTCCATAGTAAAGGCATTATCCACCGCGATATCAAACCTGATAACATCATCCTTCGCAATTCCCATCAAGGAGGAGTTGTGGAGGGTAAGCCTGTTTTAATTGATTTTGGAGCAGTTAAAGAAACGATACGTTCAATAGTCGCTAACCCAGGCCATCTTACCCAATCTTTGGTGATTGGTACTCCTGGATATATGCCTAGCGAACAAGCGGTAGGACGTCCAGTTTACGCCACTGATATCTATAGCTTGGGTTTAACAGCAATTTATCTGCTGACTGGGAAGCACCCCGGTGAACTACCAACCAACCTGCAAACAGGGGAAATACTTTGGCAAGATTTAGCACCTGAAGTGTCGGCGGATTTAGCGATGGTACTAAATCAGGCGATTAAACCCCATGCTAGCGATCGCTACTCCACCGCTAGCAAAATGTTATACGCTTTGCAATCTGTTACTTCTCAAACAATACCACCTTCCTCAGCAACTCTACCCACAGTTGCCTTAAACGGTTATCCTGCATCAACTCAGCAAACTCAATCTTTCTCTTCACAGCAGAAATCTGCTTTTATCCCTCCGAACTCTTCTAATTCTAAAAAATGGCAAAAACCTGCTGTGATTGTTGGTAGTTTGATTGTGGGAGGTTTCCTGGGGATGATGGCGATCGCTAATACTATTCGCCAGCCAGAACCTGAAGCACCTATTGCTACATCTAATCTACCGGAAAACACACAAGAACCTACCGCTAATCCAACTCCCTTACCAACGTCTGTTGCTCCTACTTCCGCACCTGTTGAACAGCCTGCTGCTTCCCAACCTTCCCCAGCGCCAATTGCACCAACCGCACCCCAACAACAGCCAGAAACTTCTGTTCCTTCCCCAACCCCAGATATAACTACAGATACAACAAATACACAGGAACAACAGCCATCAACATTTGAACAAAACCCGGAAGAATTATTCTCGCAAGACTCCCAACCTCAAACCGTTCCCATACCAGAACTAGAACAGACACAGCCACCAAACACAACCGAGACTCCTGCACCCGCGCCAGCGACTTCTGCACCACCACCACAGCAGGAGAATGAACAAAAAGTTGCAACAGCCAATACCAGTAGTACTAGTGTACCTGGATTTCCCACAGGTACTTCTGAAAACTCAGTGAGAGCAAATTTGGGACAACCAACAAAGGTTACTAAAGGTTTGTGGGGTACTCGTGCATATCTTTATCGGTTGCAGCCCAACCGCGTAGACCTTGGTTATTTATTTGACCAAAAATCGGGAGCGCTGCGGCAAACCGAAGTATCATTTGCTCAGTCTGTCGCACCTGAAGTTATGCGATCGACATTGCAGGGAATGCTTGGAGGTAATGCTTCTGGCGAAATAAATCAAGCACTGCAACAAGTATACCAGCGTCAAATGAACAATTACTCGTTTAACGCAGGTGGAGTAGAAGGCGTAATTCAACGCAACGATCAGGATAAAATTTACATCGGCGTTTGGGATGCGAATTTAAAGTAAAGTACCATGCCCACAAGGGGCTTAGCTTGTTTCTCAAAGAATAGTATAATTAAGTTGGTAATACCCATCGGTCAGTCGGGCAGACTAGGCGTGAAACTGGTACAGTGTAAGCTGTATCTGCCGATGTAAAGCTCAAAGTACACGAAACTTCAAAAGCCTGCACCCTTGCGGAGCTTGCGTTTGAAGTATGTCACAAATTTTTATACCGAAAATAGGCTGCTAATAAATTAGCAGCCTATAATATTTTGGCGAGATATGAAAAGCTCACGCAAAGCCGCAAAGCCGCAAAGATTTTCTTGGCGTCTTTGCGGCTTTGCGTGAGATTTTTATTGTTCTGTTTGTTCGTCGTTAACTTGTTTAATATTACCTGCTTTTACCCAACCTTCTTGTTCGCCATTTTGGGAGCGAATTTTTAGCCAAGCTTTATCGCTGCTTTCTTCTAAAACAATCACTCTTTGATTAAAAGCAGCACCTCCAATACGTTCAGCATCTGGAGTTGGTTCTTTTCGCATGATTAAGCCTTGTTGCCAAGTCACACGGGCGTGATAAGCTCCTGGTGGTAATGGTTCTTCTTTTAATTCTTCCTCAGCTTTAGGTGTTTGTGTTGGACTAGGAGAAGGTGAGGGAGAGTCTTCTAGTATAGCCTCCGGTGGGGGATAAGGTGCTGATTTCGGTGTCTCGGATTTTGGAGCTTGTGCTTTCACTTCTGGTTTATCATTAGCATAAATCGGTTTTGGCGGGGGTGCGGAAACTCGATTCATCATATACAGCGCTGTTGCAAATCCACCTGCAATTAAAATAGCGATCGCCAATATAAACCCAAGTATAAACTTAAATAATTCACTTACCATAATCATAAGGAAAGTTAGGAGTTAGGGGTTAGGAGTTAGGAGTTAGGAGTTAGAAGTGAGGAGTGAGGAGTTAGGAGTTAAGAGTTGCTCCCTTAGCGCCACAAGCAAGATTACCTATTTCTTTCTTTGTGTTTTTTGTGGTTCGTTCAAGAAACCCTCCCAGTTCACCTAGGTATTCTTCAAGCGGGAAAGAACTAGGAGTTACAATTTATAACTCATAACTCCTCACTCCTAACTCCTAACTCATAATTTATAACTCATAACTCCTAACTCCTAACTCCTCACTCCTAACTCCCAACTCCTAACTCCTCACTCCTAACTCTGGCTATTGTAGCTGGCGTTGAATGCGATCGCTCAATGGACTGTGTTTTGATGCTAAACGCGCCCTTCCAGCCGCAGCCCATTCTTGCAGTAGCTGAATTTGCTCGGTGGCGGTGCGGGCTAGGGGTATGATTTGACTGGCGGCTTCTAATATGTCATCGGTGCTAAAGTCGCGGTTTTGGCTAAAACCAATGTGCATGGCTTCAATTAAAGTTTGTTCAATTTCTGCGCCGGAAAAATCGGGTGTTTCGTATGCCAATCTATCTACGTCATAACTTTTTATATTATGAGGACGCAAGCGCGATAAATGTACGTTGTAAATAGCTTTTCTTTCTTCCTGGGTAGGTAAACCGACGAAGAAAATTTCATCAAACCGCCCTTTTCGCAACATTTCTGGCGGTAGTGCTTGAATATCGTTAGCGGTGGCGACGACAAATACTGGTGAGGTTTTTTCAGCAAGCCAGGTAATAAATGTACCAAAAACCCGGCTAGTAGTTCCCGCATCTCCTTTACTACCAAGTCCCGAAAAGGCTTTATCTATCTCATCTATCCACAACACGCAAGGTGCGAGGGCTTCGGCTACTTGTATCATTTGTCGCGTGCGGGATTCTGATTCACCCACTAAACCTGCAAATAATCTTCCCACATCGAGACGGAGTAGGGGTAAATGCCAATGATGAGCGATCGCTTTTGCTGTTAATGATTTTCCAGTTCCCTGAATACCCACTAACAGCAAGCCGCGTGGATGGGGTAAACCATATTGTCGGGCGCGATCGCTAAAAGCGCCACCGCGACGAAGTAACCAATCTTTGAGGTTATCCAACCCGCCAATATCGGAAATTTGCTCTGTAGCGGGGTAAAAATCGAGAATTTGGGTTTGGCGGATAGTTTGGCGCTTTTCCTCCAAAACCAAATCCACATCTTCTGGTAAAAGTTCGCCGTGAGTGGCGATCGCTCTTGACAAAACGCGGCGAATGCGCTCCATCGAAAGCCCTTGACAAGAACGCACCAAATCATCTAAAAATTTGCTGGAAGGAGAATGACCGGTGGCTAGTAATAAGCGTTCTACTTCCGATCTAATGTCTATGGCGCTGGGTAAGGGAAACTCTACAACCGTCAAAACTTCCGTTAAATCATCAGGAATGGCTATTCGAGGCGAAAGTAGGATAATATTTTTCGGTTGAGACTTCAGCAGGCGGGAAAGGTTGCGGAGTTTGCGAGAAATTGCCACATCATCTAAAAAGCGATGATAATCTCGTAAAATAAATACCCCAGGAGCAGAGGCGGGGATTTTTTCTACAAGTTCTAAAGCTTGCAGGGGGTTACGCCGTCCAAAACCGCTATCATTGGGGTTTCCTTGATAACCATCCACAAAATCCCAAGTATACACCGGGCGATTACCTTGGTTAGCAGCTTCTTCTTTAATTAAGGTTTCTACCCGTTCCTCTTCGTAGGTGGGAATGTAAATTAAAGGGTAACGGGCGCGCAGCAGTAGTTTAAACTCATCACGGAAGGTCATACTATTCGTTATCATTTGTCTTCCGTTTTTATTATCTCGTTCCCTGGCTAGTTCAGGGAATTTTTACCTAGACTGCTGCCAATACTGCAAGGGATAAGGTAAAAGGTTAAAGCGTTTTTAACGTATGCCCATCTATTCTAGATATTTATCTTGATTTATAGCTAGCTCGGTGTGAGATTTTTAAGTAGCCGCAGATTTGCTGGCTACTTAATTTTTTCGGATCGAGCCAGAGAAAATGCCGCTTTTGTGAGCCAATGCTGGTTATCTCTGTTACGCTGTCGGGGTTAATTTCAGTAATTTAAAGCGATCGCGCTATTATGGAACGGCAAACTTAAAAAACCGAGTTCGAGCTAAACTTGATGCAGCCCGCAGCGCGCTTTGTCCTTTCGATGTCTATTGTTATTAAGGCATTGGCGGCGATCGCCCCAACAAGCAGCCAAAAAATTTTTATTTTGTTTGTGCGTGAATGTTTAGATGGCAAGCTTTCATCTGGGTTGTAACGTGCGATCGCTCTCCAGGTGATTCCTGTTGTCTGCCTACTGGAGAGCACTAATTAGGTAGTCGAAGTAAGTGCCAACAACGCTTGCATCTTCTCCAGACAACATCGAGGTAGTGATGTTCTTCATGGCACGGACACTTTCGGCAACGGCGTCAATTGGGGTGCCGAGGGATCTGTACATTTGGCGAACACCAACAATCCCGATCTCTTCAATTGGCGTAGTATCTCCAGCCGCAACACTATAAGTGATCAAGCGCAGATAGTAATCCATATCCCGCAGGCAGGTGGCAGTCATCTCGTTGCCGTAGGCATTTCCACCGATCGAAACAAGGCTTGGACGCCTTTGGAACAGTTGGTTTCCAGCTTGCTTAACAATGCGATCGCGGCTTTGAGTTAAAGCTTGCACAAGGCGTAGACGGCGCTCACTGCTGCCAACAAATATCTTGATCTGCTCCAGTTCTCCAGGGGTGAGATAGCGAACCTCGGCATCTGCATTTACAATCATCTTCGTAATAATACTCATTAGTTAACTCCTGAAAGATTTAAATTAGGTTTATCTGAAACGGTTAAATTGTTTACGGCTTGAACCTGACTCAGCAAACTGTGCAGTTTCTCACCCTCAATCACTTCTGTCTCTAAGAGTTGAGTGGCGATCGCCTCCAGTAAGTCTCGGTTGAGCTTGAGTGTATCCAAAGCTTGCTGATGAGCCGTTTCCACAATTTCCTTCACCTCGCGATCGATTGCCTGTGCCGTTTCCTCACTCATCATCCGGCGGGGATTGGGCATCCCATCGCCTAGGAACATTGGTTGTTGTCCCTGTTGGTATGCCTGCGGACCTAAGATTTTACTCATCCCGTAGGTAGTCACCATCCGCTCTGCCAGATCCGTCGCCCGTTGCAAATCATTGGCTGCACCAGTAGTAATACTGTTAAACACAATCTCTTCAGCTGAGCGTCCACCAAGCAAGGTGGCAATCTGACCTCGGAGTTCTGCCTCGTCCATGAGGAACCGATCTTCTGTTGGCAGTTGCAGCGTGTAACCCAGTGCTGCCATACCCCGTGGAACAATAGAAATTTTTTCCACCCGACCACTTGTGGTCATCAGAGAACCGACCAAGGCATGACCAACTTCGTGGTAAGCGACAATCTTCTTTTCCTTGTCATTGAGGACACGGCTTTTCTTTTCCAGACCTGCCACCACCCGCTCGATCGCTTCAGCAAAGTCTTCCTGTGCCACTGTCTGACGTTGATTGCGGGCTGCTAACAGAGCGGCTTCATTCACCAGATTTGCCAAGTCTGCCCCGGCAAAACCAGGAGTACGAGTTGCGATCGCCGCCAAATTCACGTCCTCACCCAGCTTTACTTGCCGAGCATGGATTTTGAGAATTGCTTCTCGCCCCGACAGTTCCGGGCGATCGACCAACACTTGACGGTCAAATCGACCAGGACGCAACAGAGCAGGGTCTAATACTTCAGGACGATTTGTAGCTGCCAGCACAATCACTGTTGCATCTTCCACTGAAAACCCATCCATTTCTGCTAGCAACTGGTTGAGTGTCTGTTCCCGCTCATCATTGCCGCCGTAGAACCCACCACTGCTGCGAGACTTGCCGATTGCATCCAGTTCATCAATGAACACGATGCAGGGAGCCTGTTTCTTCGCCTGCTCAAACAGATCGCGGACTCGTGAAGAACCCACACCAACAAAAAGTTCCACAAACTCAGAGCCAGAGATACTGAAGAACGGCACGCCTGCTTCCCCTGCCACCGCTTTAGCCAACAACGTTTTACCAGTCCCCGGCGGACCCACCAGCAGCACTCCCTTGGGAATCCGCGCCCCAATCTGGGTATAGCGCCCTGGAGTCTTGAGGAAATCCACAACCTCAACCAACTCAGTCTTGGCTTCCTCTACCCCAGCCACATCGGCAAAGGTAATTTTGGCAGATTCCCCCTCGACATAAACTTTGGCTTTGCTCTTACCAATCGAGAGAACACCTTGGGGTCCACCACCACCCCGTCTGATAAAAAACTGCCAGATTGCTACAAAAATCAGTGGTGGAATCACCCAGCCCAGAAGACTGCCAAACCAGGCATTCTTGGGCGGAGGAGTAGCGGCAAATTCAACACCCTTCTCTTCTAACAACTTGGGCAATCCCAAATCAAAGATGGGTGTAGTCGAGAACACTTGTCTAGCCTGGTCATCGACCGTTTTCAATTGAAATTGAATCTGGTTTTGACCAACTTGCACCCGCTCAACTTCCCCTGCCTGAACCTGATGGATGAACAGGCTATAGGGAACACCGGGAATCTGAGGACCTAAGACAAAAGGCAATATAAAATTTGTGATCAGGAACAAAGCTGCCAGCGCCAGAAAAATGTTCCCGATCAGGCGGGAAGGAGTGGGAGTTGGTTGTTCTTTAATTGGCATCGCTATCACTTATCATTTAAAAAGTTTTATTTATAGGTGTGGAAAACAGCAAAACATATTTAGCTGTCAATCCGCGTACCTATCTTCGATTTGGACGAACTGAACTAACCCTTCGGTGTCCAGACGGTTTGATTTCCTTGACCCCAAGCGCCATCAAATTTTGTCACTTTGACATCCCCTAAAACCTGAGTTTGGCAAGCTAGTCGGCGGTTCTGGGCGAGAGAATGGGGAGGCAGCGATCGCCGAGTGCGTTCGCGCCATTCAGGTTCCGAAACAGCCCCTTCCACCTGGACTGCACAAGTGCCACAAGTGCCGAGTCCGTGGCAGTTGAGCGTTGAAGTAGCCCCGTTGTAGAGTTCTATCTCATTCTGGAGTAACACCTGACGTAAATTAGCCCCTTGAGGGCATTCAAAGGTTTTTCCTTGAGCCGTTACTTTAGGCATAAGAGTCCATCTCCACTGCTAGGATTTAGATATTAATTTCGAGTGTAAATTCGTGATGCGGCTTTAATCTGTGGTAAAGGGCAGTGTTGCAGATGTGTTGGTCAACCTCGGAGAATATTTGCTCCTTTCTACCGCGATCGGCATCAGCAACAGCTTGAGAACATTACCGAAATACTAGGTATTACAGCTAGATGCGCCCCCAACTACAAGTTCTGTTGCTAACTCTGAGGTGTGAAACTTCGGCGGTTCAGGCAGTTCTTCAACTCAATTTCTGCTTGGCTCAGTTTGGGGTTAGTCTTGAGGTTAAAAGCTCGCTCAAGCTGATCGTTGCCCATTTCGCCCCAGGCACGCTTGAAGCTTGGCTGGCTGAGTTGCTTAGGTAAGCAACTAATGAGAGCGCTTAGACGCTCATCACCTTTGGCAGGAGTTGCGATCGAAGCAAGAGGATTGGGCATGGCTAGCGCTGAGTTGAAGGGAAGCCCTGGTAGCCAGATTAAGCCAGCTAGCAATCCTGTGAGGAGCGTGCGACGCAGTAAATTAAGAAATTGGTTAAAGGTAAACATTGTCAAATTCCCTTTTCCTAAGCGAGTTTACTTTTGAAACTTAAGTGAGAGCGGCAGAGAACCCTTGCGTTGGATAGCCGATTGCTTTCCAGGCGGCTAGACCATCCAACAGTTCAGCAACATTTTTATAACCCGCTGCACGCAGATTGAATGCTGCTTCGGCGGTTTGCTCATTCGTCTCACCGTAAACATAAATGTCGCGGATTAGTTCAAGGTTAGCGATCGCACGGGCAACTAGTTCGTTCATGGGAATCGAAACGGCTCCCATGATGTGGGTGGCGTTGAAGGCATTGCGATCTCTGACATCAACAATCGTCAAGGCTGGTTCGCCCCAATCGAGACGCTCTTTAAGACTGGCAACGCTGGACTTATCCTTGATAGGTTCAGGAATGGGAATGAATTTAGAAAGGATATTCATGTTTCACCTTTGGTATATTATCAACAGCGGTTGATTTGAGGCAGTGTAAAACAGTTGACCGAAAACTACGGTTCTGCTGATTCCTTTAAAAAGCCTATTTGGTAAGTGAAGCTGACCTAGCTAACGGCAAAGGAGCGGGGTCAGCTTCACAGCAGGACAACTGCTGACCTACAGAATACCCCAGAAGTGAAGCAAGCCTTGACCAGAAAACGCTTCAATCAGGACAGCGGATATGAAACCAATCATCGCTAAACGGCCGTTCCAGAGTTCAGCTTGAGGTGTAAATCCCCAAATCCAAGCATTGCGCTTATCGTTCATTGAGGAGGTGATGTTTGTGTTAGCTGACATGGTTAATACTCCAAATTTTGTGACTGTAAATAATGACTCAGTTGTGCAAAGTAATGATTGCTTCAGTGGTTTTACAAAGAGGCGAAATCTTGATCTAATTTCCACTCTTTTTTCAGAATCTCCTGATACATAATTTCCCGAATCATCATGTGCTTATACTGCAAGATCAAGAACTCTTGAGCTTGTTCGCGGGACATTTGCCGCACTTGATCGGTAAAGTTTCTCAGGCTAAATTCTTGCTCTAAAGTTAGTTCGATATCCTGATCCATAGTGCCTTCTGTAACTTAATTAGGGTGAAAACTGTCGTTTCGATGTTGCACTAGCTATGTTTTAGGGTTCAATGTTTCGTTGCTCATTTGAACTCTTTACTATACGTGTTACAAGTCCATCATGTCTGTTGGGATCTTTCTTTTGCTTTTTAGTACCATCAGATTGCTTTTTGGGTTTTTTGGCTTCTCTGTTGCCTTTTTGCTGTTTTGACATAATGATTCTCCAATCGAAATTACTTTAATCTGATCTTTGATTTCTAAGTTATTGGCGTAGCAGCCCACCCGGACGCCTGTAGAGGTGAACGGGCGTTCACCCCTAACTTAAACCTATGCGCTTAGAAAGGTCGGAACAAGAAAGTCCAGAGGATACCTGCAATAGCGATCGCGATCAAGCTGAGGTTGTAAAAACGACCTACTGTGGGGCTAAGTCCAAGTGCCTTATCTTCTCTACCTCTAGTAAAAAACAGTGACCAGGCTTGAGTTGCGTTGATTTTCTCAAAGTGATTGAAACCGGGTCTGAAGACAACGGGACTGAACACAGAGGGACTAGTTAAGTCAACATCAGTGGGACTGAACAGAGAGGGATTAGTTAAGCCAACATTAGTTCTCATTTGTTTTATCCTTATATTTTGCAAAAGTGTTCAGGGTATATAGTGAAGTTCAATTTCTTATAAGCTAGTCAACAGACCAATCACGCCTGATCAGACTTGCCAAAGCACGAGCAAAACGTCTCCGCTCGTTTTTCTAGATACTGAGTAAAGCTAAACCGAGGCTCATCCATCACGTACTTTTTGGATTCGATGGCGTAGTTGTTCAGCCTACCGAATTCTTCAATCACTAAACCACTTTTTATAAGTTTTGCTTTTTGGTTTTGTGATGTTTTATAAATTAAATTTAACATTTTTATTACAAAACTGCAATGTTTATTGCCAAATAAAATAAATAATGATATATATTTTTTGGAATTTCCCCGTATAAAATACATCCAAAAAGTTGTAGGGCAGCAACTATAGGTAGTTGCTGCCCCATAGATAGTATTTGCAGCGTTGCTGATTGAATGTATGAAAATGATTTTATTTTTTTCAAAACCCTTGTAGAGACGTAGCTACGTCTCTACATTTGGATTCATACAAGGATTTAGCAATGCCGTATTTGCTATCAGTACGGAAAATTTACGCAGGCATCAACACTGTGTCGATGATGTGGATGACACCATTATCAGCAGCAACATCCGGTGTTGTGACTGTGGCATCATTTACCTTTACGCCATCAGAAGCGTCAATTTTCACATCTTCACCTTCAACCGTTTTAGCTGACTTCAGTTTAACCACATCAGCCGCCATCACTTTGCCGGAGACAACATGATAGGTCAGGATTTTTTTGAGCTTGGGAATGTCCTTAAGCAGTGCGTCTACTGTACCTTTGGGAAGCTTAGCAAACGCCTCATCGTTGGGCGCGAAAAGAGTGAATGGACCTTTTATTCGTTTATAGACCAAAAGCAAAGATTATTGGAGGGAGATACATATTTAAGTAAACCCAAAATTGCGGCTGAATGGAGTCTCAGTTAAGTCAATCATCTGTTCTTGAATAGTTTTTGCGACAGAACCCTCTTAGGGACTTCCTCAACTGCGGCATTCAGTGCTTGATGCGCTGTTTCATAACAACCAAACAAGCATGAGTCAAAGTCGGCAATAGGGAATCGGTTGCGCTCTAATACGTTATCGATCGCAATCGCGTAAGAATAATTCCCTTTAGCCAAAGGGTGGGAATGTACTGCCACATACCACGATATACTAATTCCCAACTCAGATTTAGTCCCATCTTTTTCCAGGATTGGTTTGTCCATTGTCGCCTGAACTCCTCATGGCTTTAGCTAATAAGCACTAAAGTACTTTAGTTATATGCGGAAAGCTCCCGCGTCTGTGTAGGAGAATCGCTATTAAATTGGCCAATAAACAGATGCTTCCTAGCCCCAATAAAATGTATGTGGGAGCCATAACTACTCCGATCATGAACCAGGCAAATACGTGCAGTATCATCAATAGAGCAAAGAAACTAGCAATGAGAGCAGTTTGCCAGATATGAATAGCCGGATGACCCAACAGTGTAAAAATTATTGTTGATGAGGTAGCGACTAGGTTGGCTGGAATTAAAAAGGCACAAATCCCAATGCAGTAAGTGCTTGAGAATTCAGTTAAGGTGTTAAAGTCGAGCATTAGTTTACTGAGATTGATTTGGATTCAAGTTGCGATCGCCCATTACCATGATGCGCCAAGGCTGCCATTCCATGTTCGCAAGCACGTAACTCCTTGTTAGAGATTTCTGGCTCCTTGGTATAGACCGAACTTAGTAAGATATTCAGAACTCCACTTTCTTCAGCTTGAGTGACGGCGCGATGTGTAATCAATTCACCTACATTCAGAATCACGTTGTCTTCTGGGTCAAGAATGACGCGGGTAACTGGACGACCCAGTGCTTGTTCAATCCGTTGCTTCTTCATTGCCCGTGTGCTGCGTCCTTGTAACTTTTCTGCCTTCGCCTTCAAGGCTTGCCAAAAAGTGTTGAGATTCTCCTGAGCGATGCTTGCCCCGTCGCGCAGTTGAACTTTGGTTTCTAACCATGTGTCACTTGCACTAGAACGAACTGCGGTTGCCAGAGTCAGACCGACAGCATTCAGTAATTCTGCTTCTTTAGCGTAAGTCTGGGCACGATCAAGGACGGATTCCGTCACAATCTGCCCAGATGCCGCAATAATTAAGCCATCGTCAGCACGTACTGTTTGCAGGACTCTGCGCCCTTTTGCCTGCTGGATCGCTACATATGCTGCTAGCCCATCAACTGAGCGACACTCCTTAGTGGCGCTGCTGTGAGTTACGCTCCCAATTCGATTGCTAGTAGATTCTGTTGCTGCTTGCAAATTGCGGCTGATGTTATGAGTCAGACTGCCACCCGTGGCTCGATAGAGTTCATCGAGGATACCCATGCGATCGGCCGCTTCTGCATCGACTAGCGTAACTTCCTGACCCTGTAGTAGCAGTACATTTCCGTCTGGAGTCAGCACATCCCGCTCCACATGCTTGCCAATCACATATACCTTTTGCTCGGCAGGGTCAACCAAATTGTTTGTCAGGGAGGCAGCTACATCTCGATTGAGGTCTTGCAGTTTGTTGCTAGTAGCATCAGTTGCGGCTTGCAATTGCTCACCTGCATTCTGGCTTGCTTCCTGTAGCCTGCGGTTCACGTTCTCTACCGAGCTTTGCAGCTGCTCATTCACGGTTTGAGCTGCTGTTTGCAGTCTACGGTTGGTAGTCTCAGCGGAGTCTTGCAATCTATCTTCAGTTGCGTGAACGGCTCCTCGGATACCACCGACCTGTTCTTCCATCATTTGAGCAGTTTCTGGAGGCACAAAGGCAACATCGTAACCAATTTTCAGTGCTTCGGGAGCAGGAACGAATGATCGCCCAGAGTAAGCATCGGCAAATACACCGCCAGAAACTTCGTATCCTTCCACCAGTCCACTATGCTCATCGAAGAACAAATCAACCAATCCACCGAGGTCAAGTCCCTCAGTAGTCAGAATTCTCGTTCCTCTAAGCACGATATTCTGGTGCAGAATCTCTTTAATTGCAGGGACACGATGTGCCTCAACAACAGATTCTTTCGAGTTAACTACGATCGCATCTAACCCGATCGCTTGCATTTCTTGCAGGGGAATCACTTTAGCGTCTCGAAAAAGTCCCTTTTCTGCAACCAGAAAACCCAAAAGTTGATTGCGTTTCTGATCAAAAATTAAATCTAGAATTCGCACAATTTTCTTACCTGTGTCGTAGGTGACTACCACTTTATCGATAACATCACTACCTTTACGCATTTATCTATCCCTCGCATTCTTATTAATTGGGTTGTTCAATCACTTGTTCGTTAAACTCATATCTTGCACCTCTCCGTACAATTCCATACAAACTCAAAATATGCGCTCATTAGCTACATTATTTTTTTTGGCTTTTATCGCTAAATCAAGGATTTTTGATTGAATACTGAGTGACCAAATACCATCAATTTTTCTTGGTGCAAGATGTGAGTAAAGGTTGCCTGACCTTTAAGCTGAAAATATCGTCCCTCTCGACCAAAACTGGGAACGATATCAATCACGCCAAAGTATTCGAGGAGTACCCCAAAGATGGCGATAAGGATGATGAGAACGGTGATGTTTGCTCCAGTATTAGAGCGCTGTCCTACGAGCCTAGGCATTTTTTCCCTCTTATTTCTTGTTGTTTTTTTTATCGCCAACCTTGCTGTAAATATCAGACAAGATTATCTACATCATTAATGTAATTTACATATCTATTTATCGGCATATACCTTCGTTCAGTTTGTTCTTTAAAAAGAAATAAATTCAAAAGATATATTTCTAAAGATAGATTTTTGAGCTAATTAGTCTCAAATTTTTGGTTCTATTTTTGGAAATAAATATTTTTATTTTTAGCTTTAATACTATTGTATTACTTCAAAGATAATTTTAGTTAATGTACTTGCAGGCTATTGTTAAAAATTTAATTTTTTAGTACAAACTATACAACTTTTACGCTATTCAAACGTTCGCTTAAACATGATTTTAAACAGCAGGCTGTGCTTTGAAGGGGAGCATCCCAAATGTTTAAAATCCCCGCAGACTGGAAGTCTGGGGCTATACAAACCAAGTCCGCCTTCGCGGACTAATTTTAGCCTGCTCCCAGCAGGCTTTGTCTGTATAGCCGCGATTTCTAATCGCCAGGTATTTTTAAAAAATTGGGATGCTCCCCTTTGAAGCATAAACTGACCAAAAAGGGGTAAAAGTAGCGAAGAGAGTGCGACTTAAAGTAAAAGATTGCCGAATCCAGAGCCAGACTGGTTTTATTGTTTCGCCTTCGGATAGAACAAATATGTCACCCACTTACTCGGTTGGTTTTCATCCTCTATAAAAGAGTCATCGCCCTGATAAATAAATGTCACAAAGTAGTATGGTTTCTCTTGCGTGTGGACAAACTTACCATGTTCGATCTGCCGACTTATTTCAACAGAGGTAGCCTTATCCAAGGAGGGTAAGGGGAAAAGTTTCAAGCTTAAACTAAAAGTAACCACCTTAGTGAGGTGTTTAGGTCCCCGATCTACTACGGGTGAAATTACCCACTCCTGACCCCACGGGTGTGGATCGGGCGAAATAATTTGTAGGTAAGGAGTGTTTTTATCGACCCAATACCATGCTCCCCGATTAAAAGATTGAACAGGGGTGTAATTGTCTTGGGGTGGCAGTTGTCCTATAAATTTCAGAAAATCTCTATCTTGCCGATCAATTAGGTTCATTTCGATAATTCCTGAAGAAAGTAACCAGTATTTTTAAAAGACTTTAATCAGCATTAATATCACCACTTATTCTAATTTTAGACGTTTGATTTGTGAGTATTGAAGACAAATCTTCGTAGACTTTTATAGGAGGGGTTCTTAAATTCCAAACGATTCTTAGCCATGAAAATAGCTTCAGAATATAATGGGTAATATCTATTTCCCACCAGTAGAAACCTTGCCGTTCTGAAGCAGGATAATAATGATGATTATTATGCCAACCTTCACCGAGAGTTATTAGAGCTAAAAACCAATTATTGCGACTACTATCTGTTGTGTTAAAACGACGATAACCAAAGATATGGGCAAGAGAATTAATTGTAAAAGTTGTGTGATAAAGTATCATCGTACTTAAACAAAATCCCCACACAAGCATCTGTAAGCCAGTCGTTTTTAGCTGAGGGAGATATTCTTGAAATATTATTCCGGTTACAGTTACAGCGATCGCTAGCACGGTAGGAACAATCATCGGAAACCGATTTAAGTACTGCAACTCCGGGTATTTTGCAAAATCTCGGACTTGTTTTTCGTCTGTTTTGGAATATTTAGGACACATCACCCAGCCAACGTGCGACCACCAGAAACCATGAATAATGGGGGAATGAATATCCTGTTCTGTATCTGTATAATGGTGGTGATGACGATGGTGTGCTGCCCACCATAGTGGATCTAACTGAGCTGAGGAATTGCCTAAAACAGCAAGAATAAACTGAAACCAACGCGTTGTTTTATAAGTCCGATGTGAAAAATAACGGTGGTATCCTGCTGTGATTCCAAACATTCGTATTAACCACAGGGTAAGGCATGTAATGAGAGCAGCCCAACTAAAACCCACCCAAAAAATTAATAGGCTACTAATATGAATTGATATAAAAGGAATTTTACCTAAAATATCTATTTTATGTTCTTGTCTTGATAACATATGCAAGCTTTTGAATTAGGTTCGGAAATAGCAATGATTACTATAGCAATCCTAGATGATTCGTGAAAAATAAAACCCTCGTAGAGACGTAGCACTGCTACGTCTCTACAATCCTGTTTTTTACAAATGATTTAGGGTTGCTATATAAAAAAACTTCGTTTTAAATATCTGTAATATTGCGACCTTGTTGTTATAGTAATCAGGTTTTTATCTACTGTCGTCGCTCTAAAGAGCTAACCAGTGTTCATAGAGAAGCCCTGAATTTGTACTCCTCCAGCATGACAGATGGGTGCTTGAGATTAAGTATTGGCAAAGGTTAGAGAAGTATAAGAAGTATAAAATGAGTTCATAGTGTTTGAATTTATTACAAAAATTTAACAAACTTAATGATGCCTCAATACCACTTGTCATTTAGAGCCGTTAATTCATACATAGAAGCCCAGAACTCAATCTTCATAGGGTCTTTACAGAATTAATCCCACACGTGTACCTGGAATTCACAGTATGAAGAACTTTTGGATTGGTTTCATTTCGATGAAATTAAAGTCGATCTCTGACTTTTGTATGATTTAAATTGAGCTGAATTGTGTAACATAAAAAAAGCGATAAAATCTATAGTGTTAACAAAAATTTAAGTTATCAGCTTTAATTATGAGTTTTTTGTCTTATGGTCAGGCGATCGCTCCAGGCATCACTTACCGGGATTCAAGAGGCTAAAAGAGCGTTTGCCCTCAAGGGGTGGACTCAGGAAAATTTGGCTTTTGAAGTCAACTTAAAGACTCGACAACCGATTTGGCGATTTTTCAGTGGCCGTCCGGTTGAGCGTCATATTTTTCTGGCAATTTGTTCTGTATTGGAACTGAATTGGCGGGAGATCGCTGCCGACCCCCCGGCCGAATTCTCCGATCCCACAGAAGTTGCCCAGGCTCCTGTCTTAGATATTGATGTCTTGGTGCAACAAGTGCGATCGCAACGCCAGGAAAAAATTCAAGACCAGTGCGGTATCTTGCAGTTATTAGATATCGGTCATCCCGTTGCGATCGATGACATATACATTGATGTCAATATTCTGGAAGACATCCCCAGCCAACAGTGGTTAGATATCTCTGCTCTGCAAAACCTTAATCCAGAGGAATTTGACCGCTTTGGCTTAGGTGAGGTTGAGCAGAAACAAATACCGGGTATGCGAGCAGTCGAAACCTATTCCAAGCTCAGGGTGCTGGGTAAACCAGGGGTAGGTAAAACCACCTTTTTGCAACATCTCGCTATTCAGTGTAACCAAGGCGTATTTGCAGCAAACCAGGTTCCTGTTTTCATCGTACTGAGGAATTTTGCTGAAGAATCACGGGGACGCGGCGAATTCAGCCTATTAAACTATATCCGCGAGGAGTTTCTCACGTCCAAAATTTCAGACCCGTCAGTCATTGAAACCTTGCTTGGTGCAGGCAGAGTTTTGCTGTTGCTTGATGGCATGGATGAAGTTCTTAACCAAGAGAGTAATGCTGTCTTAAGAGAAATTCGCAGATTTTCGGACAAGTATCACAAAAATCGGTTTGTGGCGACCTGTCGAACAGCGGCTCAAAAGCTCACGCTCCGAGGCTTTACCGATGTTGAGATTGCCCCGTTTACCCAAGAACAAATTATCGCCTTCGCTCGAAAATGGTTTGTGGCATTCACCAAGACAAACACTCAAAATGGGCAGGCACAGTCCGTTCAGTTTATTCAGAAACTGGACTTACCTGAAAACTGGCAATTTCGCCAACTCGTCATCACACCCCTGTTTCTGCATCTTGCCTGCTGGGTGTTCCACGGTCAGGAAAAATTTCCCACTAAGCGGACTGAGTTTTATAAGCAAGGGCTAGATATTCTCTTGGGCAAATGGGATGAAGCTAGAGGCGTTGAACGGGATGATGTTTATCGGGGGTTTTTACTACCACAAAAGCTCAAGTTGTTGAGTCAGATTGCGGCAGCAACGTTTGAAGAGGGTCAGTACTTCTTTGAGCAACGCGTTATTGAGCAATACATTGGTGACTATATTCGTAATCTACCTGAGATGTCAACGGAGCCAGAGGAACTGCAAGTAGAAAGTGAAGCGGTGCTGAAGGCGATAGAGGCTCAACATGGGCTACTGACAGAACGGGCGCGGGGAATTTTCTCCTTCTCCTATCTGGCATTTCAAGAATACTTCACGGCGAGAAAAATCGTTGCCAGCCATAACCTGCAAGCATTGGAGCAAGCTTTGGGAGGATTGGTCAGTCACATCACTGACCCTCACTGGCGCGAAGTCTTCTTATTGACAGCTGCCATGCTCCGGAGTGCAGACGGGCTGATGCAGTTGATGAAGCAACACATTGATGCACTTGTCGCCCAAGACCCTTACCTACAAGAGTTTTTGACGTGGGCAAGCCAAAAATCCCGTACTACTCCGCCGCAACCAAAGGTTGCGAGTGCCCGTGCATTTTACCTTGCCCTTGCCCGGAATCCTCACATAGCTTCTCACTTTGCCCTGGCCTGTACCCTCGACCAGGGGATGATTCTGGATGCGGTGTTAGATGACCTGCTGCTGG
Source organism: Nostocaceae cyanobacterium (assembly GCA_051861145.1). Lineage (GTDB taxonomy): Bacteria > Cyanobacteriota > Cyanobacteriia > Cyanobacteriales > Nostocaceae > JBHYDF01. The sequence continues at coordinate 14,083 of JBHYDF010000012.1, read as the reverse complement.
AGTGTGCGATCGACCGAAGCCAAGATTTTGCCTATGCTCATGCCTGTGGAGATGCTCTGGGCAACATTCTAGGCATTGTTTTGGATGCTGGACTCCATAAATCCCTGCAACAACTTAGGGAGCAATTGCCGAATCCAAATCAAAACCAAGAAAAATTTCAGGTCTGGTGGCAGGCACACTCGGAAGCCTGGGTTGAACAGTTAAAGATGACGATAATTAATTATCGTAATATTAACCACCACTGGCAGTTTAGCCAACAGCAACAGCAAACGCTGCAACGCTATTACGATGCCAATCAGCTACTACTCGATTGCCTGCATAGCAATTGTGAGGTGACACCTGCTATCAGGCAGGAGATTGAAGCAACCTTATTATTGCCGACTAAAGAACTTGAGGACAGGGAATGGCAATAAAACTGAGGTTAATTCCTCAAATAGGGTTGTGTTGCAAATATTTGTGAAGAGAAGAAAAACTCTATGAACTACCAGCCCAGTTTATTTTATATTTTAAGAGTTTGCAGCTAGTTGTCCATTTAAGTACGCACAACGTAGTTGCAGCATTTGTGGTAAATTTTCCGACTTCCACTGTGCGCCTACAATTTGCAGTCGCTTGTCAATTTGTTTGACAGCCGACTCTACAGCGCCCGAACCAATGGAGCTTAACTTCTCTGCTTGAAAGTACATATAGTTGACCAAACGATGTCTGTGTTAAAAATTATCATCGACAAAAAATTCCGCGTCGTCTTCTCTTGTTGAACTACCTGGCTCAGAACCAGCTAAACCCCAGAGAGGTTGTAGCAGTGCCATAGCAATCATACCGATTCCAGCACACAGAGCCAGGAATAAACCAAATGGAATTTGAATTGACTGGAAGCCAAGGAATCTTAAAGATACTGGGGTGGCGTTTTGCACTGAGAGAAGGGCGATAGCTACTACCCACAAAGCTATAACTATTGTTGTGACGAGAATTGCAAGACTTTTCATGGTTATCTCACGCAAAGGCGCAAAGACGAGGCAGCGCGTTGCGGGGGTTTCCCCCGTTGTAGCGACTGCCGTCGCAAAGGATGTTATTTCTATTTTGGCTTTTTTGAGCAGTTTACAAATCTTGATTTAGGTAGGCATGAGTTAAGCGATCGCTCAAAATAGTCTCTCCATCAAGTATTGGTAGAGAAGTGGAAATAGAGTCATCTGGACTATTGGCAGGCGGAAAATTCGATGTAGCTTCAATATTTGCCACAATAGGATCAGTAATTTCTGGAGTGCCAGACTCGGCATAGTCGGAGATATTATTCCTAGGGAATTTTATCTTGCTGTAATTGCCACTGACACTCTTTTTTGCCAATGTTTCTCTTCTACCATAAATACTACATAAAGCTTCCCGCGAAGCGTGTGTAGCCGAAATCATCACCCTGCGTCTTTTGTTTCACCGTTCCGGAGCAATGTTAACCCCCGAACGACCTTTTGCCAGTTATAACCTTTGGTCTTTAATTGCCCCAGCGATCGGGCAACAACGTTGGCATTGTCAAATGAGACGGGGGTTTGTCAAAGCACGCCAGCATGAACCAGAAGTCAAAGCGCTGTTAGGGAAAGTCTCTGCTTCCCAACGTATTGGTTTATTGGCACAAAAAGGCGTTTATGAATTTCATCACAACAGACATTTTTTGAATCAAGCTGACGGTGTAGAAAAGATAGCAGAATTACTAAAATTAAGCAACTCATCTTATCAAGTTCAACAGCGAGTTTTACAAATTTTAAAAACATATCACAATGAACCGTTACTTTCAGGTAAACGTATTCTTGTGTTAACTCGTGGTGATGAAGGTTTTCCCAAACCAATTTTGGTGGAAAAAAAACATTATTGCTTCCGTTTGTATGCGACGATGGACTGTGTTTTTGTCGAATCTTCTGGTAATTTACATATTTTAGATTTCAAAACAGGTAAATCTGCTTTTGACCGCCGCCAAGCATTAGTATATTTGTTAGCGGCTCGTTATCTTTACCCTAGGTATAAAGCTGTCGCTTCTTTTTATAATTTAGAACATTGTAAAAAATCTGATTTAATCAGCGTCACTAGAGGTGAATTAGATTTTGTCGAGTTTGAGTTAGCGAATATTGCTCAAAAACACCAACAGGATTTGCAAAAGTATCAACAAAAAAGTAGTAATTTCAGTCAAATTTTTCCGCCCAATCCTGGTTATCACTGCCGCTTTTGTCCGTTTAATTCTATTTGCGAATTTTCGGCTTTTAAAGCTAGTGGTTAGTGGTTCATGGTTCATAGTTAATGGTTAATGGCTATGAACTATGAACTATGAACTCTTAACTCCTAACTCCGCGCCTCCTAACTCCTAACTCTTCCTAAAACGGCGGTAATTCCTCCAAAATGGTAAACCGAATGTGATTAAGTGCCAATTCACCTATTGATATTTCTTCTTTTGTCAGTCGTACGCCTTTACTTGTTAAAGTTTCAAAAGAGATACCTTTACCAATTTCAATGTGATACCAGCACAAGCCCATAAAAAATCTCGTCGGATAAGGGCCATTTTCGCCGATATCATCAGGGTTAGATTCCATTGGCAACCAGCCCAAACCTGGTACATAAAATTCTAACCAAACGTGATTATAATCTGGTTGGAGGGGAACGTTTTGATGTTCGGCATAGGGAGGACATTTGTAACGTCCAACGGTACGACAGGCGATACCATTTAAACGGCAAAGGGCAAGCAAAACACCCACATACTCGCCACAGGAACCTACACCCCTTTCTAATACCCGATCTGGAGTGTCAATATAGGGTTTGATGCCATAATCTAATTGGTCGTAGACGTAGTTGCGAATGCTGTACATTTTCCGCAATAAGTTGGTTTCTGAACCTATTGCTTCCCAAGCTGCACGACGCACGATACTAGTATCCATTGCTAGTTCGTCATCGTCCACTAAGTAGCGACTTGCAAATTCTGTTGACAGTTCCGGAATGTCTTCTACATCTGGTGGGGTGAGACGATATTTAATCCCTCGGACTTCTACAAGGGCTTTCCAACCAAATATATGCCGTTCACCTGGTGTTAAGGCATCAAATTTAAATACTGCTACCCTTTGCCCGTCTATTATTTCTTCTGTGAAAGGCAGTCCGACTGGTTCAACGTGTTTTACCTTTTGCCGGTCGGTATCACTGGGTAAGGCAATCCTCCATTCTAAGTCTTGCAGGTACACTTCTTCAAGTGGTGAAATTTCCTCCGCATAAGACATTTCAATCAGATAACCATTAGAGAGGGCGTAGCGTTTTTCTGGAAAGTAACAATAGTGGAGAGGATGAATAAAAGTGCGATCGCGGTGTGCGAGTTCGTGACTTGGATCGGCATTCGGATTATCCCGCACATAGGCTTCCTCGGAAGCATAGGCGATGTAGAGAATTTCTTTGCCTGTATTCGCATCAATATGTAATGCTATACCTGAAGGAGATTCAAATGGTGTCAGCACACTAAACTGAACTTCCCCAGTCCCTCTGTCCATACAGAAAACTGTTTGTTCTGTACTGTCGCAAGCCCAAAGGGTTTCTTCATTCACTGCCAAATTTTCCGCCCCTACTCCCGGAGCATAAAACCTGGTTATTTCCTTGCGGGTGTCCCGATCAAAAATTATAATATCTCCCAACTTTTGACAGCTAACATACACGGTTGATTCCCAAACGGCAATGCCATTGGCGGGGTAAGGTAAGGTAGCAAAATGCTCCAAACCCAAAGAATTTAGTTTACATAAATAAACACTGTTGTCTCGCGTCACCCAAAGGGTATCTTCCCAAATTGCCAAACCCGTAACGTCTGTAAATTCGCGAGTTTGGTGAGGATTGAGAATTGTTGTATTGTCAGTCGCGGGGTTGATCGCGAGTAAATATCCTTTGGAAGAATCGATGGCAATGAGGGTATCCTGAAAGAAAGCGATGCCACGCAAGTCGGTAGCTCCAATTGGTCGAATTGTTCTTTGCCCAAACATCTGACTAGGTGGAAAAGTAGGGAGAGCAAAATTCATATTAATCTTATGTACTCAAAGGTTTAGCTCGTCTGCAATCTATTTTGATATGTCTGTCTTGCACTAAAGAAGGAAGAAAGAACAAGGCAAAAGGGGTAAAGTTTTTTCATCCTCTACTGTGTGCCCCAATATTAAGAGTCTTGTACAATTGAACTCCCGACTCGGATTAGTTTCATATAGAAATTATGTTCTACAAAATACATTTAGCTAAGCAACAATACATAAAGGATGGCGTAGAAAAAATGAGGTTATGTCAAGAATCACACTGAAATTGACAAGAATAAACAACATTCCTAATGTAACTTTAGTAGATGGTTTTCCAGCCATCACTAAATTCTAAATTATGATCGAATTCTGTAACCTTTTCCTGTAAACTACACGATGTCTGCTCATTCTCTGCCCGATTCATCTGCCGTTTGGCATAGTCTAGAAGTTAATAAAGCAAAAGAACTGCTCTCTACTAATGCAGACACTGGCCTATCGCCAACTGAAGTACAACAGCGGTTGCAAAAATACGGCCCCAACGAACTAGAGGAAAGTGGTGGTCGTAGTGCCTGGGAAATTTTGTTGGATCAGTTCAAAAACATCATGTTGTTGATGCTGATCGCTGTCGCCATAGTTTCCGGGGTTTTAGACATGCTGGCTTGGCAAGGTGGCCAGTTGAAACCGGGTGAGGTGCCATTCAAAGACACGATCGCCATTATGGCTATTGTCATCCTCAATGGCATCCTCGGCTATGTGCAAGAAAGCCGTGCCGAAAAAGCCCTTGCAGCCCTGAAAAAACTCTCCTCTCCCAATGTGCGCGTTATTCGCGATGGCAAACCGACGGAGGTAGCATCTAAGGATTTGGTGCCAGGAGATGTGATGCTATTGGAAGCAGGGATGCAAGTGTCAGCAGATGGACGTTTGCTGGAAGCATCTAACTTGCAAGTGCGAGAGTCAGCACTCACGGGTGAAGCCGAAGCGGTTAATAAACAAGCAGAAATCACATTACCCGAAGAAACAGGACTGGGCGATCGCATTAATTTAGTTTTTCAAGCTACGGAAGTTGTCCAAGGACGAGGCAAGGTGTTGGTGACAAACACCGGTATGCAAACTGAACTTGGAAGAATTGCCGCAATGTTGCAGTCGGTGGAAAGCGAACCTACCCCCTTGCAACAGCGAATGACTCAGCTTGGTAACGTCTTAGTAACTGGTTCTTTAGTTTTAGTTGCGATCGTTGTTATTATCGGTCTGTTGCGTGGCGGTCAATTACAAGAATTGTTGGAAGTCTCCCTGAGTATGGCGGTAGCTGTGGTACCCGAAGGTTTACCCGCAGTAATTACCGTTACCCTGGCACTGGGAACCCAACGGATGGTACGTCACAATGCTTTGATTCGCAAACTGCCAGCGGTGGAAACTTTGGGTTCTGTCACCACCATTTGTTCTGATAAAACCGGTACACTGACTCAGAACAAGATGGTTGTACAATCAGTTTATACCCATGTTTCCGAAGGACACAAATCTTCAGACAGCGGTAATAACCAAACTTTCCGCATTACAGGAGAAGGTTACGCCCCCACGGGAGAATTTAAACTACAAGACCGGAATGTAGAACCTCAAGACCATCCAGAATTGCAAGCGTTGTTAGTCGCCTGCGCCGTTTGTAATGATTCAGTGCTGCAACAGAACCAAGGGCAATGGACGATTTTAGGAGATCCAACCGAGGGAGCGTTGGTAACGCTAGCAGCAAAAGGAGGTATTGAAAAAGACCAATGGGATAGTAAATTACCCCGTGTTGGGGAATTTCCGTTTTCCTCGGAAAGAAAGCGGATGAGCGTGATTAGCAAGATTGAGCAAGTGGAAACGGGTGTATCGCCATTAACAGAGGTTGACCCCGTAATTAGCGATTTGGTGAACTCGGAAAATTACTTGATGTTTACCAAAGGCTCACCAGAATTAGTTCTGGCGCGTTGCACTCAAATTTTTACAGGTAATAGTGCAACTGCCTTAACCCAAGCACAACGCGATAACATTTTAGCAGAAAATGACCGCATGGCTTCTAAAGGTTTGCGGGTATTGGGTTTTGCCTACAAACCACTCGTGGAAATTCCCAAAGAAGGCTCAGATGAGGCATCCGAGCAAGAATTAGTATGGTTGGGATTAGTGGGGATGTTGGACGCACCACGTCCAGAAGTAAGGGCAGCGGTGCAAGAGTGCCGAGATGCAGGCATTCGACCGATAATGATTACCGGTGATCACCAGTTAACAGCACGAGCGATCGCCACTGATTTAGGTATTGCCAATGAAGGCGATCGCGTCTTCACAGGTTTAGAGTTGCAGCATATGAGCGACTCGGATCTAGAGCAAAATGTTGACTTGGTAAGCATTTACGCACGGGTAGCCCCAGAACACAAACTGCGAATTGTCCAAGCACTACAACGCCGGGGTAGATTTGTAGCTATGACTGGCGATGGCGTTAACGATGCTCCCGCCCTGAAACAAGCTGATATTGGGATCGCGATGGGTATTACCGGTACCGACGTGAGTAAAGAAGCTAGCGATATGGTGCTATTAGATGACAACTTCGCCACTATCGTTGCTGCGACTAAAGAAGGTAGGGTTGTATATACCAATATTCGTCGCTTTATTAAATATATCCTTGGTAGTAATATTGGCGAAGTTATCACCATTGCCGCCGCACCAATTCTTGGATTGGGAGGCGTTCCCCTTACACCCCTGCAAATTCTGTGGATGAACCTGGTTACAGACGGTTTACCAGCCTTAGCGCTAGCAGTGGAACCCGCCGAACCCGACGTAATGAGGCGTCCACCCTTTAGTCCCCGCGAAAGTATTTTCGCTCGCGGATTGGGGTCTTACATGATTCGGATCGGTATTATTTTCGCTATCATTAGCATTATTCTGATGCAATGGGCGTACTTTCATTCCCAAGCGGTTGTGACTGAACAACTAGTCCGAGAACGCTGGAAGACAATGGTATTCACATCCTTGTGTCTTGCGCAAATGGGACACGCGATCGCCATCCGCTCAAATACACGCCTGACTATTGAAATGAATCCCCTTTCTAATCCGTATGTGTTGGGGGCTGTGGTTGTCACAACAATTTTGCAGCTAATGTTAGTTTATGTACCCCCCCTACGCGCTTTCTTTGGCACTCACTGGTTAAGTCCGATGGAATTAGGGATTTGTCTTGGTTTCAGTGCCTTAATGTTTGTATGGATTGAATTGGAGAAATTATTCTTCCGGTTGATGGGCAAGAAAAGAGTGTGAGTTAAGAGTTAGGAGTGAGGAGTGAGGAGTTAGGAGTGAGGAGTGAGGAGTTATGAGTTGTTATTTGTTATTTGTTGGTTGTTCATGGTTCATGTTAATGGTTCATGAATATTACTATTAACCATTAACTATTAACTATTAACCACCATCCACATAACTCCTCATTCCTAACTCTTAACTCCTAACTCCTCACTCCTAACTCCTAACTCCTAACTTTTCCCCTATGTACCTAAAATCCCTCCACCTCCGCCAGTTTCGTAATTATAAGGAGCAGCAAATAGAGTTTACTGCTCCCAAAACTATTTTGGTAGGCAATAATGCTCAGGGAAAATCGAATTTGCTAGAGGCGGTGGAGTTATTGGCAACATTGCGATCGCACCGAATGGCACGCGATCGCGATTTAATTAAGGAAGGAGAAGCGATCGCGCAAATTAGCGCTTCCCTGAAACGACAAAATGGTATTAGTGACCTAACTTTAACTTTACGCCGCAACGGTCGCCGCAGCGTGACTCTTAATAGTGAAAATCTTCGGCGTCAGATGGACTTCCTCGGCATCCTCAATGCTGTAGAGTTTTCTAGCTTGGACTTGGAACTTGTACGCGGTGGCCCCGAAGGACGCCGTAACTGGCTAGATACACTCTTAATTCAACTTGAGCCGGTTTATGCTCATATCTTGCAACAATATTATCAAGTTTTGCGGCAACGCAATGCCTTTTTGAAACGTAATCTTGAAAAGAGCGATCGCGCCTCTTTACAATCTGAATTAGCTGTATGGGATGCCCAATTAGCTACCACGGGTACACGGGTAATTAGACGACGAGAACGAGCCATACAGCGATTAGCTCCAATAGCTAAAGCTTGGCACTCTAGCATCAGTGGTAGTACGGAAATTTTGCAAATTAAATATGCACCTAACGTACCTTTAGAGCAAAACCAACCAGAAAAAGTACAGCAAGCCTTTCTAGAAAAAATTCAACAGCGAACCGTTGCCGAATTGCACCAAGGTACAACCCTTGTCGGTCCCCATCGCGACGAAGTTGATTTGACAATTAATAATACACCCGCTCGTCAATACGGTTCTCAAGGTCAACAACGAACTCTGGTACTAGCTTTAAAATTAGCAGAATTACAACTAATTGAAGAAGTGGTTGGAGAACCACCACTGCTACTTCTTGATGATGTCTTGGCTGAGTTAGATCCATCTCGGCAAAATCAATTACTTGATGCTATTCAAGACCGTTTTCAAACGCTCATTACCACCACTCACTTAGGTTCTTTTGATTCTCAATGGTTGAATTCCTCACAAATTTTGTACGTTAAAAGTGGAGAAATTTTGCCACAAGTTGCTATTTTTTAGATTAAATATTCAGATGAATTATCAATATAAATAATTAGATTTTTTGCTAATAATTACTGGCAAAAAGTGTCTCTGCTACACAACGGATAGAGATGTTGCAGCCGTCGGGCAGACGGTGAAGATGCGCGGCTAAGGGTAAATTCATCTCTAAGAGGATGTCTGAGAAGTATGGTTTTAAACCAATTAATCTTAGATCCCCCTAAATCCCCCTTAAAAAGGGGGACTTTGAAAGACTTTTTGCCCCCCTTTTTAAGGGGGGTTGGGGGGATCTAAATGATTTTGGGTAATAAATATGACTAATTAACAACTTTTCAGACATCCTCTAAAGTTTAAACAACAATGTGAACATTCTCCTTGTATCCAATCAGCAGGAATTGGGAAAGGAGTTCCGCAGTTTTTGCAATTTGTCGATAAAGGGAATTGATAGCGATCGCACTATTTAAGTGAGTGCGATCGCTTTTTTGATAAAGACATTAGCATTCTTTACGATTTATATCTAAAAAGTGCATTTGTTCATTTTTTATACATCAATAATATAAATACAACAAAAGCTAATTTTCTATTTCAGAATACTCAATTTAAAGAGTATCGCACAGGAAGGTAATCGCAATGACAGTTAATCTTAACGGCATATTTAGTTCACCGGATCATGGTACTTCTTATTCTGTGGTTGGTAACTTGTGTACTTTTAAGGCTGTGAGTGAAGATACTGGTGGAGCCTATGCACTATTTGAAGTATTCGTTCCACCGCAAGCCGGGACACCTGCTCACATCCATAGTCACGAAGATGAAGCTTTCTATATTCTGGAGGGAGAAATTGAATTCCAGCTTAACGAGCAAATAATCGTTGCAACTCCTAACACTTTTTTACACTCTCCTAAAGGTCAGTTGCACAGATTCATAAATATTGGGTCAGAGCTAGCAAAAATGCTATGCTGGGCAATGCCCGGCGGAATTGAAAAGTTTTTTGCAGAAGTGGGCAAGCCGATAGAAGATCCACAAGCTCCACTACCTGCTGTTGAACCTGCTGACATTGAAAAAATTTTGGCAATAGCTCCTAAGTATGGTATTGAAATTATTCCTCCTGCTTCTGATTCCTCTCAGTAGAAATACTAGTTTATTTTGAAACGCACCAGGTAGCGGAGTAAGCGCGGAGGAACGCGGAGTTTTTTTTAATTAAAATGTTGTATTAAGAGAGTCTGATTTTAAATGCCTGAATTGAAATAGTCACTAAAATTAGGTGAGAAAGTACCTTGAGCCTAAGTATTTATTTTCTCCGGCACGGACAGACAGAATGTAGCCGTAATAATTTCTTCTGTGGTTCTGTAGATCCTGAACTGACTGTAGAAGGATTGGAAATGGCGAAGGCGTTTGCAGATTTTTATAGTTCTACTCCGTGGAGTGGGATTTTTTGCAGTCCGATGCTGCGAACTGTGGCGACAGCAAAGCCTTTGTGTGAAGCGATCGCCATGCAACCAGAATTACGAGAAGGTTTGAAAGAGATTAACTATGGTAAGTGGGAAGGAAAAACACCCCAAGCGGTAAGTCAGGAATTTCATGATGATTATATTCGCTGGACAGCTGATCCTGCTTGGTATCCACCCACTGGCGGAGAATTAGCGGTTGCAATAGCTTCTCGTGCGATGCAGGTGATTGAAGAAATTAAGCACCATTACAAAAGTGGCAATATTTTAGTTGTTTCCCACAAGGCAACTATTAGAATTATGCTGTGTAATTTGCTGGGAATTGATGTCGGGCGCTTCCGCTATCGTTTAGGATGCCCGGTTGGATCGGTAAGTATTGTAGAATTTAGCTCACACGGTCCCTTGTTGAAAGCGTTGGCAGACCGTACTCATTTAGATGAACGGTTGCGTAATTTACCAGGGACTTAGAAGGGGCTAGGGGCTAGGGGTTAGGGGCTAGGGTTTAGAGGCTAGGGGCTAGGGGTTAGGGGTTAGAGGTTAGGAAATAGGTAATAGGTAAAATTATTAAGTTCTAATCCCTAGTCCCTAGTCCCTAGTCCCTAGTCCCTAGTCCCTAGCCCCTAGTCCCTAGCCCCTAGTCCCTAGTCCCTAGCCCCTAGTCCCTAGCCCCTAGTCCCTATGTTCAACTGTTACTTCTGGTACTGGATCATAACCACCCGGATGAAAGGGATGACAGCGTGAGATACGCCGAATTGCTAACCAAGAACCGCGCCAGACTCCAAAACGTTCTATTGCTTGGATGGCATACATAGAACATGTTGGTTGAAAGCGACACGTTGGCAGAAACAGTGGCGAGATAAACATTCGGTAGAATTTAATTAGCAAAATCAATAATATTTTCATCAATGTCTCGTTTTTCTAATACAGTGGTATCAAGGGTGAAAATTTTTTAATATTCCTAGTTGCTTCTTTGCTGTTGTTAAGTTTGTTTTCTTATTTAGAGTCAATCCCCTTTTTTTGGCTGCAAATTGCCAGTGTTGCAGCCTGGCTGTCACTTGTCCTTGTGAGTGCATGGGGAGTTAATCGTTTTGCTAAAGGTGATTCAGAAATTGTACGTAAGATAGTGCATATTGGCACTGGCAATGTAATTTTGCTGGCTTGGTTGTTAAATATTCCTGCAATTGTAGGTATTACGGCTTCGATTTTAGCGAGTGCTGTTACTTTATTGTCTTACCGCTTTCCCATTCTCCCTGGTATTAATAGTGTGGGACGCCGAAGTTTTGGGACTTTCTTCTATTCTGTCAGTATTGGTGTGTTGGTTGCCTGGTTTTGGTATGTGCAAAAACCCTACTTCGCTGCAATCGGTATTTTGGTAATGGCGTGGGGAGATGGACTGGCTGCACTAATTGGACAGCGGTTTGGTAAACACAAATATAAACTTTTTGGCGGACAAAAAAGCTGGGAAGGTTCTCTAACAATGACCTTCGTCAGCTTTCTCATCAGTAGTTTGATTTTACTTGGCGTGCAAGGCAATATTTGGCAAACTTGGTTTGTTTCTGGTGCGGTGGCTTTGGTTGCTACCGGCTTAGAAACTTTTTCGTTTGTGGGTATCGATAATTTGACGGTTCCATTAGGTAGCGCAGCCCTGGCTTTTATGTTAAGTCAGTTGATGGCTACTTAAAATGTGCGATCGCCACTTTCGCCAATTATTGAACTTAATGGTGATAGTAGTGTCTGCGATAGTTCACATTTTGATAGTAGGGATAGTGATTACCGTGGCGATACACTTTACGGTGACGCACTACCTTGCGGGGACGGTAATTGCAATTGCGATAATAAACTTTGCGAGAACGCGGTTTACGGTAAGAACGCTTATAGCTATGCCGCTTTTTCGGTTTATGGTAATAATTGTTGCTGTATAGTTCCCCCGTTTGAGTTTCCTGGTTGGAAAGGATGGGTTCTACCAAATTTTGTTCTGTCTGTGTCTGAAAAGATAGCGGGGTATGAACTTCATTCTTTACAGTTGCTGCGGCTATCTCTAATCCTAGTCCTAGGGGCAATACTATTGCACCGACCACGAACTTCCAAAACATGATTTCGCACTCCTAATTTTGTTGTTAGTCTGCTCTAATTTGAAAATCACCTCAACGCTCAACCCTTCTTTGACAAGGCTGAGAGGTTTGATTTTTGATGTTTGGAGGTTTACGCAATTGATAGCCACTTCCAGGAAATGACTTTTGTGAGATTTCGCCTGAAACTATTGCTTTATCTTTTCGGTTGAGGAACAAACTAGAGCCTTTTCTGAAACAAAAGGCTTCCCCGTTCCTTTCATAACGGGGGAACCGCACTCCATGCGGGCGGTTGGGCAACAACAGCCGTAGTCAGCGATAAGCGAAGCGATTACGCGCTTGGGCGTATCGCAATCTGACTTTTGACGCTAAGTCTGGAAGGGGATTTCCAGACTAGGTTTTACCCAACAGCCTAATTATCATTAATCTTCAATTCATGAGAATGACCCACGAAGAAATGAGGCTTTGAGACGTCCTAACTTTTCACAGAAACCACTCAAGCCACGAAAAAGCGTAGTTTTTTCTACAACCTGATTCTTAATAGTTCGGACAAACATGATAATGACTAACTTAAAAATCAGGATCTGCAAAATAAAACTATGCCATTACGCACATATTAAACAGACGTTTTCCCGATGACATGAAAAGTCAGGATTCAGCAACGCCAAAACAATAATTCCCACACAGAGCATGTTCAAGAGAGTTTTTGCGATCGCTATTTATTACTCTCTAGAAAATATTTTTATTATAGCACCCCTACTTGAGTTTTTAAACCCCTCATCAAGGTTCTTTTATGGTTCCCTTTTACATAGCAAAACATAGACAGACTACTACACAGGGGTTTAAGCAACACTCTTTTTGGCATAGACACGCCTGAATAAAGGTGTTATTCGCCTCGGATGCACTACCAGACATCCTCGATCCCTCTTGCTTGATCTCTTGCAAGCAAGAAAACGGGTTTGGGATTACTTTTGTGCCGATATTGAATGCGCCATTTACATCGGCCTGGATTTTGAAATTATCTTTACTTAAGTACCACGCTCTTTTAACTCTTATGAAGGGTCTACACGGAAAATTTCACAAATCATTGCTGGATTATATTTATTATTTCTTTACAAAAAGATACAATACATGAGCGAAAGCTATTATGACAGCGAAAAATTATAAATGACTTGCTCACCCTTTTCTCACTTGCTGCGCGAAAAACAACAAGAGTTAGATTTTCAAGATTTACAAGGTTTATTACACTTTGATTGGAAAATTGGTCAGTTGAGGCTGTGGTCGGGGTTTTATACTCGTATTGACCAGGTTTTTATCCTTTGGGGCTTAATTTGTGCGGGAATTTTTATTACAGCCCAATTTTTGCCGATTAGTTGGTATACACAAGCAATTTTTTGGTCAGTTCTTACCCTCATCGGTACGATGGGTATGGTAGTTTTAACCTGGTTCTGGGTAAGTGTAGAAAAGCTGCGCTGGCTGGTATATTCCTGGATAATTTTAATGCTAGGAGGTGTTGCCCTAACTGACATGGGCATTTTTTTTGGTTGGGTGGAAGTTTTGATGCGCCTGTGTCCTTTGTGGTTAGGGTTATGCGCTGTTGGTTACTTATGTACGGCGTTGGGCGTGCGATCGCGCACTTTTTTATTTATGGCTATTATTCACGCTGGCGGTATTGCTGTTTTACCTTTGTGTAGCGGTTGGCAATTTCTCACTACAGGTATTGTTATGGCAATCAGTTTACTACTGCTAGCACAATGGCAATGGGATATGCGATCGCCAATTGACTACGATGTATTAACACAAGAACAGAAGTTATTTAATCAGCAACAACACCAGCGCCGACAATTAGAATTGCAGGAATTAAGCTAGCGGGAATAAAAAACGGTTAATAGTTAATGGTTAATGGTTAATGGTTAATGGTTAATGGTTAATGGTTAA
>JBHYDF010000011.1:0-76583 GCA_051861145.1 Nostocaceae cyanobacterium | reverse complement strand
TATATTCTTGAAACCTTTATAACAACTTTGTTACAGCTTATCTTAGTGCCATTCGAATGCTAAACGTTTAGCTGACTTCATTGCCAATGTCCAAGAACATGAGGGGATACTTTTGCAAAGATTACGTGATTTGGAAAGCAAGGTTGTGATTGACTCTTTGAGCTTGAGTGGAGTTGCACCACAATTCAACCTACTTAGCCCAAAAGAATTAAGACTGCCTTTTGTGGAAGAACCAACAAATGCTGACAGGTCTGATTTCAATACACAAGTGTTGGATGTAACACAAATACCAATATTAGAGGAATACCGTTAATGTCCGAGACTGATAAGCAACAATTGCTCAGACAATTCAAGGAGTATGCTGTCTTACATCCACAGTTGGCAAGAGTTGATGCACAAATTATGCGTGCGATTCGAGAACCTGCGGGATTTGCTCATGTACTAGTCTACGGACCTAGTGGTGTGGGTAAAACGACTATGATACGGCAAGTTGCCAAGCGGTTAAATGAAAACGAGATTGTTTATACAGCATCTAACAGTTTGGGTATCAATCATCATACACCTCAATTGCCTCTGTTAGTTATAGAAACACGACCACCGGATGGTTCTGTATTTAATCGAACTGATTATTACCGTACTGCACTAAAGCTTTTGGGTGAGCCATTCTACGAGCGCCGAATGTTTGTAGACATTGAAGCTACTGAGACATGGGAGAAGAAAGGGCGCGGACGTAGTAGTAGTCTACCAAAATTATTTTGACAGGTTAACTTGGAGGTGAGACAATAGTATAAAAACCCATTTCAAGGTATGTCAGCTAAATATACTGTTAACCTAACTCAAGAAGAACAAGATAATTTATTGGATTTAACCAAAAAAGGTAAAAATTCCGCTCGTGTCTTCAAGAGAGCGCAGATTTTACTTTTAGCAAATGAAGGTTATCAAGATGAAGCGATCGCGGACATGTTAATGGTAGGAGAATCAACAGTTCATCGCACACGTCAGAAATATGTAGAAGAAGGAGTGGAGTTAGCGCTAGCCGAGCGCCCCCGTAAGGGAAGAGATAAAAAGCTGACTCCAGAAACAGAAGCTTTTTTAATTGCAACTGCCTGTAGCAATCCACCAACTGGACGCGAAAGTTGGACAATGCAATTGTTGGCTGACAGATTAGTTAGCCTAGAATTAATTGACAGCATCTCAGACGAAACAGTACGCACAACATTAAA
This sequence comes from Nostocaceae cyanobacterium, assembly GCA_051861145.1. Taxonomy (GTDB): domain Bacteria; phylum Cyanobacteriota; class Cyanobacteriia; order Cyanobacteriales; family Nostocaceae; genus JBHYDF01. Next base: position 75,360 of record JBHYDF010000011.1, on the reverse strand, counting down.
AAAAATAAAGTAAAACCTTGGCTAAAAGAAGAATGGTGCATTGGGGAAATAAATGCTGAATACATATATAGAATGGAAGACTTACTATGCTTATATGCTGAGTATTTCACCCCATTTGACCCGATTGTTTGTTTTGACTCTAGACCCTATCAATTATTAGCTGATACAGTAGAATCTTTACCTTGTGAACCAGGACAACCACCACGAATAGATTACCAATACTCCCGTAAAGGAGTGTGTAACCTATTTGTATTTTATGCTCCACATTATGGTTGGCGACATGTAGAAGTTACACAGTCAAGAACTAAACAAGATGCAAGCTCATCAAATGAAAGCCCTAGTAGATGTTTATTTTCCAAGGGCTGAGAAAATTCGAGTCGTTTTAGATAACTTAAATACTCACACTCCTGCTGCTTTATATGAAACTTTTCCTCCAATTGAGGCGAGAAGAATTATTGACCGTTTAGAATTTCATTACACTCCAAAGCATGGTAGCTGGTGAGCTAGCGCGTTGCGGGGGTTCCCCCCGTTGTAGCGACTAGCGAACCCGAAGGGCTCAATCAAGTAGAAATTGAAATCTCTGTTCTCTCACGCCAATGCGAGTGAGCGTCGCATTCCTGATATTGAGACTTTACGCCAAGAAATTAATGCTTGGGAAGAACAACGTAATCAACAAAAAGCTAAAATTGATTGGCGTTTTGCGACTTCAGATGCCAGAGTGAAATTCCAACGATTATATCCTGATTTACACCTGTCATAATTTTCTTGGTGGACTAGTAGTAAAGCAGCGCAATTCAATGATTCTCCAGAACTGCGCCACGCAGTCTTAAGAAGCAATGGTCAAACGTGGCGTGCGGGCAGTTATCTTGGATGAAGCACAACATTTGATGAAGATTGGTACTGGTAGTAGCGCGCTTAAGCTTTTAGACCAGTTGGATTGGATTAAATCCATGACAAATGTTACGGGCGTGCTGCATATCTTAATTGGTACTTACGAACTATTAAATTTCCGGAATTTAAGTGGTCAGGCATCCCGGCGTGGTTTAGATATCCACTTCCCCCGTTACTTATACCAAAACGAAAAGACCGTCTGGATTTTCAAGCTGCGTTACTGGCACTCCTAAAACTTGTACCTTTGGATACCGATACGGCTGAATTAATGCAGCATTGGCTTTATTTCTACGAACATTCCATTGGTTGTGTTGGAGTACTAAAAGATTGGCTGATTCGAGCCGTCGCTGCGGCATTAGATGATGGGAGTAACACGTTAACTTTACAAAGATTGCACGAACACACCTTAACTTTAGCTCAATGTGAGCGAATGGCTCTAGACGCTACCGAGGGCGAACAAAAACTTAGTTATATGGAAAGCCGACGGGAACATTTATGGCATTTACTACAAATTGGAATGGATTCAAGGGATATACCGAAAAGTGCAGTCCCATTGGAGACATCACCCGTTGATAGCCCCACCTCCGTTCCCCAAAAGCCGGAGCCACTACCAAAATCGCGCCAAGGCAAAAAAAAGACAAACCCGCAAAAAACACCCCAAAACACAGATGCAACACGGGCGGAAGTACCTGTAGAACCAGCCCCAAAGAAAAAGCAGACTCGCACTAAGAAAACTGCATCTACCACGACGCAGGAAATTCCTCCCAAGCCGCTTGGTGAAGAGAGTGCTGACACAAAAGAGACAACTGATGCCCATAGTCGCGCTTTCGACTTTAACCTACAAGAGCAAACTCCACTCAACAGCAAGAAAAAGTCTGGTAAGCGTGTTGGACAACGCAAACCATCGCGGGATGCTGTCGGAAAAAGTATGAGTACTTAAGTTTTATAATAATGATAATCAAAAGTTTAAGGGGAGAGGCTGCCTACGGCAGCCTCTCCCCTTTTCTTTGTAATGAGAGAGGGTTGAGCGTTGCTCAACCCTCTCTCCCCCTCTCGTTTGATTATCATTTTGATTTGGCGACTCCTACTTGAAGTTGTAACTCCCGGTTCGCCCATTTTTTTGGGAGTTAGAAGAAAGACTATTCAGGAGTAAAAGATTGACCATCAAGTTGAGTGTAAATACTGATGGGAAAGCTAAGTAAAGCAAGAATACGCTTCTGCAAAGGTGAAAGAGCTGTCAAGTGAGCGTAAACTTCGTTTTTAACCTCAATCAATAGCAGTGTAATCTCTTTAAATGCAGCAAGAATTATTTCAGCAGTAGGGCGTGCTGTTTCTCGCTTCGGATTACCAACATAAAGTCCAGCTATTTTTTCTTTATCTTTTTCTAGATGATGGCGAACTTGAAACTCTAAAAGATTCAAAACTCGCAAACCAATTGAAAGTAGTCTTATCAAACCAGTAATATGGTCTTCACGCTGTAAATACATCGGAGTTAAAGAAAGAGGAAAGTTTTTCAGCCTCGCAAATCCTCGTTCCGTTAAGTACTCATCTCTATAAGCACGAACTGCTTGTTTTAAATCAAATTGGGCTTTATTTTTATTCGTGACATAGACCCGCCAGCCTAAGATTTTAACTTGTTGCGTTACTGCATCTTCATTAAGGAGAAAATCCAGGTGAAACGAAACTTCTTCTACTATTTGAGGTTGGCGAACTCGATATCTTTTTTGAACTTTTTGTACTCGTTGAGTCTGAATATCAATTTGAAATAATCCACTGGTTTTATATCGTTTGAGAATCGCTTCACACGCCTCAGACCACTCAGAGTGCGAAGTCAGCTTTTTTTTGCCACGCCGGGGTATTTTCAGTTGTTCAAGAGCATCTACTGTTTTCTGTATTCGCTCACGTAGATATTTTTCTTCGGTTTTTTGAATTGCAAATGAGCGTACTACTAATTGTCTTTCTGACCAAGATATTTCTTGTCCATCAATTTCTATTTCGTGGATAATCTCTCTTTCAAATCCCGAAGCTATATCTTTTGTTTCTCCATCTGCATAGTCATAGTTGATAGTTATCAACTCTTGTTGACCATTCCAAACTGGTTGAAGATATTTTATCAGTTCTGGGTTGCTTATTTGCTTTGCTGTCAAAGGGCATAGATAAAAATCTCCGCCTAATACTATATGAGTTCTTGTCTTTATTGATGACATTTTACAGTCACCAATGTATAACAATCCTGGCTTTTTTAGTGTTGAACGTACTTTTTCTATTGCTGGAATATATAATGGATCATCTGCTTTTTCTCCTGATAATATTTCTGTCGCAATTGGCATCCCTAATGGGTCCAATGTCGATAACATTATTTTTACTTGTGCCAAGTCTGGTCGGTGGTCTTTACTATGCCCCCATTGAAATAAGCCTTCTGGGTTGACTCCACAATGGCTTGACGCTGTTGTACTGTCTAGACGCACTTTTTCTGGAACAATATCATACACTTGTAGCAGGCTACCACCCAGTTCCGACTCAAATGAGAACCAGTTGGCATCAATAGAAAGGTAACGTAATGCTGCTTGTAGGCGGTCAGGAGCCAAATCAAGTGAGCGCAAGGATTCGTCAGTAAACCTTTTTAACGTTTCTAACCGCTTACTCACCCAAGCTTGAACATGATTTAAACGGTGGTCTGCTTGCGATAATATGTGTGTTAACCAAATTACCACCACACTACCTAGGTTTAGTCCTTGCCAGTTTCCATGAGATGGAAAATGTTTATCTATTAGTTGCTCTATTCCCATATGCTCTAGTTGTGTTAGCAGTAAGGGTATATCATCAACTCGTTCGTTTGTAATTATGGGTTCAGTAGCCATAAACCCGAACATATACCTACTTGTTTCCTTTTGGAATATGTCTTTCGGTATACTTTTTTGACTAACTCAGAAAAAAATGGGCGAACCGGGAGTGATTAGATAGGGCAAGAGGAATAAAACTGTAAGGTAGTCCAGATAAAGGGTTCAACTCTTTTTCTACCAAATAAGTGCTATTGGTTATAACATCTAGAGTCTCAAAACCCTTGGACAGAGTAAGCGGCGATCGCTGGGTCAATTTGAAAATTGAGCGACGAAACAACCCTAACAGTAAGCTGTGTGGCTGAAGATGAAAAATATTTTTTGTTGAATGAGTTGCGCTCTTGCCTTTATGCTTTGCGGGCTTCGCCCTATCGCTTTTTGTCATTAACAAACTGATTGGCCAGTAGTGCTTGCCTCTCGTATGTGATGATGCACCTTACCGAGAACGGAAACTTTCCTTTGACCCACAATGAGCTAAAATGCGCTGTATTTTGCGGTGATCACTCCCAAGGATTTCTAACAATAATTCGATAAAAATCACATACCGCTACGCAACTGAAGAAGGTAGGCTCCTGAGTGCCAATAGAAGTTAATACTGAGATTGTTAAAAGGGAACTCTTAACAGGGAACTCTTAACAGAGGGAAAGGGCGTGGGGATTTGGACCCCAACCCAAACAGGCAACCTGTAGAGGATGGGGTATTATCGCTCTTCCATCACTCTCATGAGAGGATAATAGAGTAAAGTGTTGTAAACTCTTTGCTGGACTATGTTTGGGGCAAGAGAGGCTGCTGAAACAATAAAATTTGTGGATGATTACTATGAATGGTATAGAAAGCTGTTTCGGTGAAGTGAGAAGTTTTGAAGCGTTTAAATATCTTCATGTGGGAATGATTTCAGACATTAAACGCAAAACTCTACCGGCAATATCACGTGTAGTGGGCTTAAGCAATGAGCAAGGGTTATTGCATTTCCTAACAGAATCACCTTGGGAAATAGACAAATTAAGAGAAGCCAGGCTAAAGCTAATTTTACAAGTATTAGCTGGACGAGAAATTACATTGATTATTGATGAGACGGGGGATAAAAAGAAAGGCTCGACAACAGATTACGTCAAAAGACAGTATATTGGTAATGCGCGGTAAAATCGAAAATGGAATAGTAGCAGTGACAGCATATGGTTTATTTGAAGGAATGACGTTTCCTTTAATGTTTGAAGTCTACAAGCCCAAACAAAGGTTATTAGAAGGAGATGTCTACCAAACTAAACCAGAAATCGCTGCTTCTATGATTAGAAAACTCCGAGGAATGGGGTTTAACTTCAAGCTAGTACTAGCAGATAGTCTTTATGGTGAGAGCGATCGCAACTTCTTGAGTGTGTTGTATTAATTGCAACTAGACTTTGTAGTAGCGATTCGGAGTAATCATGGGATGTGGTTACCGCAAGGTCAGAAAGTCAGATATAACCGTTGGCGACCTTATTCCCGTATATTTTCAGATGGTAAGCAAGAACAAAGGTATATTAGAGAGATAGTATTTGGTAAGCGCCGCAACATTCAATATTGGCAAGTTACAACTGACCCAGAGACTTTGCCTGAAAATTCTACTTGGTTTATTATGACCCTCGTCCCTGGGATTAAGTATAAGGAAGTTGGAAATTTGTATGGTTTAAGGAACGCTCTTTGAATATGGACTCAAGCAAAGTAAAAATGAATTGGGTTGGGCTGATTTCCGAGTGACTGACTATTCTCAAATTCAGAAATGGTGGGAAATAGTAATGAGTGCTTATCTCATGGTCAGCCTTCATTCTCAAGTTTTAAATAATACTCCTGAACAAGGTATAAACCAACCCACAGACCCAGTTGTGAAAAAATTTAGAGAGCATGATTGGTGGGACTTTGGTTTGGGTTGGAAGAACATACTCAACAATCTACGCCTGATTATCCAACCATACCAATTTTTTAATTTAATCAAACCCTGGCTCAAGGTTTTTCCAATTTCGCATTTATCGATTGGCTTTTTAACACTAATTGCATTGATGAATCGAATGCGGGGCGCTGTTCCAGGCTCCTCATATTCCGAGGATTTCCTATTTTCCTCTGCTTAGAGTGATGGAAAAGCGTTATTAGGCAATGAATGCAGGCTTTAATACTAGAATTAAAGTGTATGTTAGGGAATGGGAGAACAACGCCAATCTACACAAACCTGATTTTGATTGCGCTCGCACTCACAAATTGAAACCTCTTTTTCTAAAGTTTCAATATTAGGAATTCTGCGGGGTGGTGACACCCCAATGTTACCCGACCATCTTTGTCATTTTAAGCGATCACCCCAATTAAATCTTGATCATTTCAGAACAGAAGACGAATCGTCTGACACAGGGATGTGGTTACAAAAAATATATTGTCAACAACCCTACCCACGAGGGGATAGGGCTTGTGATTCAAGTTCCCATCTCTGGGCAGACCACAATAGGCGAATTGACTGTCGCCCTGAGTTTTAGAAAATCCTCACGAATATTCACCGCAGTGTTGTAATCCGCATACCCACATTTCTTGCACGGAAATTCAGCCTGAGACAGGCGATTCCCTCGCTCAATATGTCCGCATTGGCTGCACTTCTGGGAGGTGTAGCGCGGGTCAACAAATCCAACGTTAATCCCTCTAGCTTTGGCTTTGTAGGTCACGAATGCCTGGAACTGAGCAAAGCTCCATCCATGCAATCTGCCACGCTGAGCCTTTCTCGTCTTAGGTCTACCGCGAATCTTTGTGAGGTCTTCAAAAACCAATGTTGCACCAAACTGAACAGACTGAACCAAACGCTTGCTCAGCACATGGTCACAGTCTTTGCGGAACCGTCTCCGTCTGCCCGACAACTTTTTCAGATGTCGCTTGGCAGATTTCGTGCCTTTGCTTTGTAGTCTACGGCGCAACTCAAATGTTCTATTTTCTACTCCTTTCCAATGGTCGGAGCCGTACTTGCTTCCCTGGCTATCAATAGCAGGCGAAGCAATACCCAAATCCACACCAACAACCTCTTCAGTTGCAGTCGCTTTAGGGGTTTCAATCTCCATGACAACGTGCAACCACCATCGCCCTTTTTGGTCTTGCAGCAAGTCTGCACTGGTGTTTTTCCACTTCAGGTATTGCCGATAGTATTCAGCTACCTCAAAGCCCAGTTTGACCCGTCCATTGATACTGAGGATTGTTACATCACAGCGGTCAAACCAAATCGTGTAAGACCGTGCATCGTACCGAATTGGGCATCGTTTTGAGGTTGGGCATTTAACCGTCTTGCCCTTCTTTTTCAAAGTCTTGACAGATTTCAAAGCCTCAGTTGCTTTGACTCTGGCGGCACAGACTAATTGAGAAGGCAATCCAGTAATAGTGCGATGGTTGTAGTAGGTGGCTTTGTGCAACTCTACGCCATTTACCAAATCGTTTTCCCATCCATGCTTACATACGGCATTAAATGACCAAGTGTACTGCTCAATCGTTTGAGACAGCACCTTAGCTGTTTCAATGTTAGGTTGAAGTTGGATGCGAATCGTTCTTTGCATACACATACACACATTATACCGGGAGCAACGCGATTTTGTGAAAACAAATCAAAAAATAGCGATCGCAAGACAATCATCTAAGTAGGAAATAAATATTTAGTTACTATTTACAGGTTATTATTACTTAGAAAAACAAATAGAGATTTGGCTTATAAATAGGTATTTCAATACTCTAAAACATAAGCAGCATAAAATCACCCATAATTTTGAGTGCTTATTGTTATATTAGATTCGATTTCAATCGGAATTTAGGTATAATTAATATCTAGGAAGTTGGGTTGAGCAGCGCAGTCAAAATTGAATTAGAAAATTGATTCCAACAACCTGCAATTCATTGACAACGAGCCTGTAACATAATTTCAGCATTATTTTTCAACCAAAACTTGCTGTTTCCTTTCATGCGTAAATTAACAGCTTGTCGAATTAGACTTTCCACTGCTCCACTACCCAGGGGTAGTTTAAGAGATTTAATTATAATGAGCGAATTTTAAATTTTGAAGCACCCAGAAGCGCGAGTGACTATTTTTATTGTTGCCCCTTAGCTATAATCCGCTCAATAATTTCTTCCGACAGTCTATAAAGATTGGCAATCTCACTAATAGTAGCAACTCCTAACCCAAACATATCCCTAATCTCCAAAATTTGCTTATTGTTAAGGATTGTTTTATCGCAATTATCTACATTCGTTCCAGATGTTTTTGGCTGACTAAACTCATAAATTCGCAACCCCTCCTTAGGAGGAAGCGTGCCTTGCACGTAAGCACACTCAACCCAAATTAATGCTTCTTCGTTGCGACCTTTACCTATAGAACAAAGACGGTAATGCCTTCTTCTATGGTAACTACTAAACTGCCTTTTAGATTCGGTATTGCTTATAGCTTCTTGTTGAAAGTTATCAAATTTATTTATTTCATCACTCAAAAAAACTCCTGAACTACAACTACGCTTTCCGCATATTTTAACTAGCGAATATCCCTGTCTTTGAAATTTTGAAATTGCTTTATTCCTTGTATCCGCATCATCAGATTCCAATTCTTGGCGTAAATCATTAGGAACAGATATAGGAATCTCCTCTACGATTTCTTCTGTTCCATGATAATTGGTTATGTAAAAAATAGCGTTAATAACTAACTTTAAAATCTTTAATAAAATTTCATTACACTTGTCATCAAGAATTTTGTCAAAATCGTAGAATAAAAATTCATTTAATAATTCGATATTATAATCAACATCAATTTTCTCGAGCAAATTATTATCCTCTAAATAACTAAATATCGCTTTTTTCTGAGAGGCAGAGGCATCTAATACCTCCCAGTCTAAAGCTTCCCCAATAGTTATATCTGGATGAATTAAAGGTATTTTCACAAAAACTGCTTCGGCAGGATACTCCATCCAGTTATCACTCAAAACTAAAGGATCTGGACAACCAACTAATGCTAACTCAAAACCACCACTAGCTATTTTTTTTACGTATACTCCCTCAAAAAAATATTGATTCTCCTGCTGATTTCCTGTTTCTAAGGAATATAGAAGTTCACTATTACCCACATGAGCAAATTCTAATTTAAAGTCCTTTTGCAAACCAAAATGTAAATAAAAAGCTGAATATGGTAGTTTAACGTCACGCAAAGGAATATTTTCTATATTTGTATTCTTAAAAGATTCTAACAATTTTTGAGGGAAATCAAAAATATTTTTTCCAAAGTTATAAAAATTCGTAAAAGCTAATGTTAATTTCAATTCATGAAGTATATTGGCTTTCAAAGCATTAATGGCAGGAGAAGATTCATTTTTATTAATAATTTGATTTAAATGCTCTAGAGATATAGCATCATTTTGAGCTAATCTCAAAGTCATTTTTAAATACTTTGCGTAGGTCGTAATTCCGGGACTTTTGCATACCATCTCAACAAATAATTCAGAAAAATCAGTTTGCAACGTCCCAAGAACAATTCTTTCTTCTGTAGGCAAAACAGCAAAATCTATTGGTCTAACACCAAATCTTTTTTGATACCCGTTAACAAATATAGGTAAATACTTGCGAACTAGAGCATATCGATAAGGAAAATACCTTTGTTGTCTTTCCAAACCCTTAATAGTCTCAGAATCTATTCCAAGTAAAGAATAATCATTCATATGCACATTAACCATTTCATACAGTCATAAATGAATGTGAATATCAATATTATTGAAAATTATTTCCAGTATTTCAAAATACTCCTTGATACTGAGTGTTGATTGCCACAACTCCACACTCCCAAGTACTGCCAGGTAGAAACTCTCTGCCGACAATTTTTTTGGGGCGTTTCAGAACAGTTGCATAAATAGTACCATTTCAGCCAGCATCCGAGCAATTTTTACTAAATTATTAATTTTATAGCATCTGCCTAATGGTAGATATTCATAATTAATAAGTACAAGTTGATTGCTTTTTAAACATATTGGCAAAGATTTATGAAAATAGGGGTTGATAAGTGCTAAAGATTTGCATTAAGATGCCTGAGTGTAGTTGAAAAATATTGCAATTTAGTCCGCGTGAAATTTACGCTCTTGGCGTCTGATACGCACTTACCATCGGCAAACTAGCAACTTGACATGGATTTAAGATGCGCTCTCAGACATCAACGAGACCGTTTTGACAGGGTAAGGATTGAATGTGTAACACCGCATTCAAGATTTTTTAGTGTGCATCACTAAGGCGTAAAATGGCTCAAGCATCCAACGACATCCAAGAAATTTCCGGTAATTGTTCGACATTTGTTGATGTTCTGCGCAAAAGAAGCTTTACACAACCGAATCGCAATGCTTTTACTTTTCTGGTAGATGGCGAAACGCAACAAGCAACACTGACTTACCAAGAATGGGATCGCCGCAGTCGAGCGATCGCAGCTCAATTACAAGTATTGGGTTTAACCGGGGAACGTGCCTTACTGCTTTACCCACCGGGGCTGGATTATTTGGCTGCTTTTTTCGGTTGTCTATACGCAGGGGTAGTGGCTGTTCCTGCTTATCCGCCTCGTAACCAACGTAAAACACCCAGAATCCAAGCTATTATCGCTGATGCACAAGCTACCATTGCCTTGACAACAACAGCAATTTTCCCGACAGTACAATCTTTACTTGTACAAGAAACAAATTTGGGTTGTTTACAGTGCCTAACTACTGACAACCTTGCACAGGGAATAGAAGATTCTTGGCAAGAACCTTTAATTCAAGCAGATTCCTTGGCTTTTTTGCAATACACGTCAGGTTCTACTGGCACACCCAAAGGCGTCATGCTCAGTCATGGTAACTTGCTGCATAATGCTGCGACAACCTACCAATTCATGGGACATTCGGCAGAGAGCAAGTTCGTCTCGTGGCTACCTGCATACCATGATATGGGATTAATTGGAGGCATACTCCAACCTTTGTATGGTGGCTTTCCCTGCATCTTAATGTCCCCAGCATCTTTTTTGCAGCGTCCCTATCGCTGGTTGCAGGCGATTTCTAGATACAAAGGCACCACTAGTGGCGGACCCAATTTTGCCTATGAACTGTGCATTCAAAAGATTACTCCCGAACAACTCCAAACTCTAGATTTAAGTAGTTGGAGTGTTGCCTTTAATGGTGCTGAACCAGTCCGCCAAGAAACTTTAGAAGAGTTTACAGCCGCCTTTGCTGACTGTGGTTTTCGCCCTGAAGCATTCTACCCCTGTTACGGCATGGCAGAAGCAACTCTGATGGTTTCCGGAGTTCAAAAAGCAGCAGCACCAATTATCAAAACGGTTCAGAAAGAGGCATTGGAACGCAACCAAGTATTATTTACAGCCATTACCAGTGGTGAAGACGTCTATAACTTTGTGGGTTGTGGTCAAAGCATACCTGAACAAAAAATTGTCATTGCCAATCCCGAAACATTAACCCGTTGCCAAGCTTCGGAAATCGGGGAAATCTGGGTATCAGGACCAAGTGTTGGTCAGGGTTACTGGAACCGGAAAGAAGAAACAAAAGCTACCTTCGGTGCCTATCTAACAGACACGGGAGAAGGGCCATTTCTACGCACTGGTGATTTAGGCTTTTTGCATAATGAAGAACTCTTCATTACTGGTCGAGCCAAAGATTTAATTATTATCAGAGGTCGCAATCTCTACCCACAAGACATAGAATTAACCGCAGAACGTAGCCATCCATCTTTACGTTCAGGTAGTGGTGCTGCTTTTACTGTGGAAGTGGACAATGAAGAACGTTTGATAGTGGTGCAAGAGTTGGAGTTCCGTGCTAAACCCAATCTAGAAGAAGTTATAGCCACAATTCGTCAAGCAGTCACTGAAGAATATGAGGTGCAAGTGTATGCAGTGGTACTGATTAAAGGAGGTACCATTCCTAAAACCTCCAGTGGCAAAATTCAACGCCGTGCCACAAAAGCAAATTTTTTGGCAGGTAAGCTAGATGTAGTCAAAAGCAGTATCTTCCACATTGTTGAGTATGTGGAGGAGGAAAATGGATTACAGCGCGAAACTCTTTTGGCGCTTACCCCACGGGAATCTCAGCCGCTTCTAGAATCATATCTAAAAGAACTCTTAACACAGGTACTGGCTTGTTCACCGCATTCCATTAATATCCAACAACCATTAAGCTCTTTAGGATTGGATTCTTTAAAGGTCTTTGAGTTAAAAAACCGGATAGAGGTTGATCTAGAATTTGACCTATCCGTAACAGACTTTTTTGAAGGCTTGAGTATACAGGCACTCTCCACTAAGATACTTGCTGAACTGACAACGGCGGCTTCTATACCGTCAGTGTCTGTAACTCAAGTACAGAAAACCACATCAGTTCACCCTCTCTCTTTTGGTCAGCAAAGTCTGTGGTTTCTCAATCAGCTTGCACCTGATACTCCTGCATATAACATTCCCATTGTTATTCATCTCCAGGGACAGTTAAACGTAGCAGTGCTGAGCCAAAGTCTGAACGAAATTATCAGGCGTCATCAAGTATTGCGGACAAACTTTGTGCTTAGGGAAGGTGAACCCGTTGGGGTTATCAAACCAGCCGAACCGCTGACTCTACCAGTTCATGATTTGCGGGAATTCTCAGAAAGTGAACGCACAAAAGAAATACAACGTCTTGCTACTGATATAGCTAGTCAACCTTTTGATTTGTCCAGTCAACCGCTTTTGCGTGGCTTACTTCTGCGCTTGACCCAACAAGAGTATGAACTACTGCTTGTGCTGCACCACATTATTGCTGATGGTTGGTCTATTGGCGTTCTCATCAAAGAACTAGCAGCAGTGTATGAGGCATTCAGCAGTGGAAAACCCTCACCACTTCCCGAATTACCTATCCAGTATGTAGATTTTGTCTATTGGCAACGGCAATATTTACAAAGTACTCGCATCCAAACCCTACTCACATACTGGAAACAGCAGTTAGGTGGCAAGCTACCTGTATTAAATTTGCCGACAGACAGACCGCGATCACCTATTCAAACCTTTATTGGCGATCGCGCCAAACTAACTCTGTCCCCAGCCTTGACAGCAGGACTGAAAAAACTCAGCCATCAGCAAGGCGTAACCCTATTTATGACTTTGCTTGCGGCTTTCAAAACCTTACTTTACCGCTATACAGGACAGACAGATATCCTGGTGGGTTCTCCCATTGCCAGCCGCAATCGAACTGAGATAGAAGCATTAATTGGATTTTTTGTCAATGTTTTAGTATTGCGTACAAACCTTGCTGGTGAACCCAGTTTTAGAGAATTACTTGCAAAAGTTAAATCAACAGCCTTAGAAGCCTATGTTCATCAAGACTTACCCTTTGAAAAGTTAGTCGAGGAACTTCACGTAGACAGAGACCTCAGCTACAACCCCTTATTCCAGGTGATGTTTGTTCTCCAGAATGTGCCTATACCAAGTCCACAGTTATCAGACATATCGATAACTTGTCACGAAGGCGAAAACCGCACAGCTAAATTTGATTTGACTCTGTATGTAGAGGACAAAGAACAGGGATTAGTAGCAACAATTGAGTATAACACCAATTTGTTTAATGCAGATACCATTGATCGGATGTTGGGTCATTTCCAGACCTTACTATCGGGGATAGTTAGCGATCCCGACCAGTGCATTGCAGATATGCCCATATTAACAGCATCATTGCAACAGCAGCTTCTATTTGACTGGAATGATACCAAAACAGAGTATCCGCAAAACTTGTGTATTCATCAATTGTTTGAGCAGCAGGTAGAACGAACACCAGATGCGATCGCTCTGGTCTTTAACAACCAGCAATTAACCTACCGCGAATTAAATTATCGAGCCAATAAAATTGCGCATTACTTGCAACAGTTGGGTGTGAAACCAGAAGTGGTGGTTGGTATTTGCATGGAGCGATCGCCGGAAATGGTGATGGGGATATTAGCCATCTTGAAAGCAGGTGGTGCTTATCTACCCTTAGATCCCACCTATCCTAAAGAGCGTTTGGCGTTTATGTTAACAGACGCTCAAGTATCAGTATTGTTAACGCGATCGCCGGAAGTAAATGAACTCCCACCACATCAAGCCGAATTGGTATGTATAGATACCAAAGGCATAGTATTTGCAAATTATAGTTCTCAAAACCCAGTCAGTGAGGTTAAACCAGAAAATTTAGCCTATGTAATTTATACTTCTGGTTCTACGGGAACACCCAAGGGAGTTATGAGCATTCACCAGGGTTTGTGTAATCGCCTCCTTTGGATGCAAGATGCTTACCGATTAACTTCATCTGACCGGGTTTTACAGAAAACACCTTTTAGCTTTGATGTCTCCGTTTGGGAATTCTTCTGGCCCTTATTGACAGGTGCAAGTTTAGTTGTAGCTAAACCAGGTGGTCATCAAGATGCTGAATATCTTGTCGAACTGATTTCCCAACAGCAAATAACTACACTTCACTTTGTTCCTTCAATGCTGCAAGTTTTTCTAGAGGAACAAGAACATCGAAAGTGTAAGAGTATTAAGCGTGTGATTTGTAGTGGTGAGGCTTTACCTTTTGATTTACAGCAGCGATTCTTTGAGAGTTTTGATGCAGAATTACATAATCTTTATGGACCGACGGAAGCATCTATTGATGTAACTGCGTGGTGCTGTCAACGGGGTAGTGATGAGAAAATTGTTCCTATCGGTCGTCCTATTGCCAATACACAGATATACATATTAGATAAACACCTCCAACCTGTTCCAATTGGAGTTCCAGGAGAGTTACATATTGGCGGCGTAGGATTGGCGCGAGGTTATTTAAATAGACCTGAATTGACTGAAGAAAAGTTTATTACTAATCCGTTCGAGAAGGCAGAAGGAAGTAGACTTTACAAAACAGGGGATTTAGCACGCTATCGTCCGGATGGAAATATTGAATTTTTAGGCAGAATTGACTATCAAGTCAAAATTCGCGGAAACCGCATTGAACTAGGAGAAATTGAAGCAGTAATAAAACAACACCCAAAAGTGCGAGAAATAGTGGTAGTATCTAGAGAAGATATACCAAATGACCATCGTTTAATTGTATATCTAGTTACCCATCAAGAGGCTACGCTTTCAGTTAATGAATTGCGTGATTTTCTCAAGAAAAAACTGCCTGAATACATGCTTCCTTCTGCCTTTATGGTGTTAAATGCCTTACCATTGACACCCAATGGCAAAGTAGACCGTCGTGCCTTACCGACACCTGAAAACCTGCGTCCAGAGTTAACAGCAGCTTATCAACCGCCTCAATCTGAGATGGAAAAAACTATTTCTCAAGTTTGGCAACAGGTGTTGTATCTAGAGAAAGTAGGTATTCATGATAACTTTTTTGATTTAGGTGGAAATTCACTACTGATGATTCAAGTCAATAATAAATTGCGTGCAATTTTGCAGCAAGATATATCAGTAGTGACAATGTTTCAAAACCCAACCATCAATCTATTAGCACAATATTTAAGTCAAAAAACAGCAGAAAAATCTGTTTTTGAACCGATGCGCGATCGCGTCCAAAAGCAAATACAAGCGAGTAAGAGACAAAGACAATTATTTATGAAACAACCAAGAAAAAATTCTCACTGATAATGAGTGAATATTTGGGAGTTTGTCAAAATAATTGCTCATAAATTATAGAGATAACTCTGAAGCAATTGGTCTTGGATTAGAAATTATACCAAGTTACATTCATAGAGAGATTTTTGTGATTTAACCACTACTGACGCAGAGAACACAGAGATATCAAGCCAAATCTACCTGTATGAATGTAACTGTGTATTGGTATAGATTCAGCAAATGAAAGCATGTATATTGGTGGAGATTTTTTATGATCTATCAAACTAGCAACTCAATTTTGAGAATTAAAAATCCTAGCCAAAAAGAATTTTTAGAGCTTTGGAAGCAATATCAGCCTTTTTTGATTGATGGTGTTGCAGAACATTGGAATGCCTGTAAAAATTGGTCTCATGATTATTTATTAAAAACCTGTGGAAATAATACTATTCCTGTGGAATTTCACAATCAAAATTTTTTGGATGGTTCTAACTATGTATTAAAGGATAATTATGATTGGCAAGACATGAAATTTGAGGAATATATAGATATAATTAGTGACAGCAAAAAAGAAAATGAGTTAGAATATTATATGGCTCAGTTAGATTTTGAAAAGCATTTTCCTGAACTTATTGGAGATATAAATTACCCAGAATACTTTAGTAGAAAGCCATCAATTAACTTTTGGTTTGGCTTCTCTGGGAAAAAGTTTGCTTCAGTTAGTACGCTTCACTTTGATCCAGAACATAACCTTTTTGTGCAAATTAGAGGAAGAAAAAGAATACTTCTATTTCCTCCTTCAAATTATCTATCATTCTATCCACCTCTTGAGAATAGTGGTTCTCATGCACATTTTAGTAAGGTAAATCCTATCAACCCCAATTTGGAATTATATCCGAAATTTCCTTGGCAAGAAAAAAGAGAAGTTATACTTCAATCCGGAGAAATGCTCTACATACCACCTTTGTGGTGGCATCACGTTACAGCAATAGAAGAAAACATATCACTGTCATTTTGGTATAGTCTTAAAATCCAAGATTTTTTCAAACAAAAAGGAATCTTATCAACGGCTTTAAACATATTGCCGCATTATACCCGTCATTCAATCTCTTCTCTAGCTACGCTTACATCCATCATTAAATCGATTTTATAATCAAAAATAAGCTTAAAAACCAAATTGAATAGAAATTCATGCAACAGAAATTGTATTGTCTATTAACACTTGAAAAACATGAATATTACAATTTTGGCATGGGCTCAGATGGTGATGTTAATCCATTCATCGCATTAGGTTTAGGGTTACAAAAAGCTGGTCATACAGTGCAGCTTGCTACTTCATTTGATTATAAGGAAAAAGTTGCCAAATGGGGGCTGGGCTACATTCCCGTAGACGAAGGCATTGAATTATCTCATTCCGAATACTTAGATAAAGATGGCACTACTTATATTCCCAATACTGGTCAAAATCCTTTTATGTTCGCAGAGCTTTCTAAGCAGGGCTTGCAATCCATAGAAGATACCTATTTATCTACACTACATGACATTTGTCAGGGTGCAGAAGCACTTATCTTTACAGTGAGTTCATATCAGGCTTACGAACTAGTTGAAAAACTTGGAGTGCCTGCTTATGCAGCCCCTTTAGTGCCAATACACCAAACACAAGCATTTCCATGCTACATGACTCCAAGTAATATACGTTTGGGAGGTATTTATAATTGGCTTACATATCCTTTTTTTTATCTGCTCTTATGGCAATATATCCGCAAACCAATTAATCAGTGGCGGCAGGAAATACTGGATTTGCCTCCTGTATCGCTATTCTCAGATCCATTGAGTCGAATGAACAAGCAAAAACTGCCGTTTCTGGGCGGCTATAGTCCTGCCTTTTTACCTAAACCGTCAGACTGGCCGGATTGGGTACACGTCACTGGCTATTGGTTTTTAGATAGTCCTAAAGATTGGCAACCGCCTCAAGAATTAATGGAATTTATAGCTGCTGGTTCTCCACCAGTATATATCGGCTTTGGTAATAGGGGAGCTGATGAACCAGAAGAGCTTAAGGGAGCTTGGGAACCAAAAGCGCTAACACAATTGCTGCTGCAAGCGCTAAAAATTTCAGGACAACGGGGTATCCTGCTGATTGGGGATGATATTAGCAATCAGGTTGATTTACCTGATGAGGTTTTTCCGATTGAATGGGTACCCTTTGATTGGTTATTCTCTCAAATGGCAGCAGTTGTACATCATGGCGGTTGTGGCACAGTTCATGCTGGTTTGCGCGCTGGAGTTCCAAATATCATTGTTCCCTACCATTACGAGAATTTTTTCTGGGCGTATCGGATAGCGGAATTAAGTATAGGCCCACAACCAATTCAGCGAGAACAAATATCAGCAGAAAGATTAGCAGCAGCAATTCAAACCGCCACGAGTGACAAGACTATGCAAGCTCGTGCAACTGCTATGGGCAAACGAATTCAAGCAGAAGATGGTGTGCAACAAGCTGTGGAAGTATTTCATAAATATTTGCCTACTTAAGAGATTAAGTTTTAAATTCTCAATCATTAATAGTGCATTTTTGAGATTTGATTACATTTGGGAGTCCTGCAAGTAGATTGAAAATTTACAGTTTATTTTTTAAAATTAATATTATTCACATGTGAGAAATTTTATGTAAAAAAACATTCAGCGTTGCTGATTAAGAGTATGAAATTGAAAAATTAAAAATTCTAAACTCTCACTCTTTGCGCCTTTGCGCCTTTGCGTGAGGCAAATTCATACTCTTAATCAGCAACGCCAAACATTCTTAAATTGGTTGTTAATAAATAAAAAAATATAATTTTGCAGAGAAAGCAAGTTGAAATATGACAAATATCAATTATTTAGGAACAAATACAAATGCTACAATAATTTATAACGATAATTGTAGTAATATCCTCGATTTATCCTTTCAATCTAATTTAGACTTGTTCAAGTCATTTGGTATTATTCTTTTTCGAGGATTTAGCATCAATTATGAACAGATGAAAGCATTTGCAGAAAAATTCAGTTCTAGATTTGTCCTAGATAAAGATAGACCAATAGTTGACCCGCGCAATAAATTTATTACTTTAGTAGATCCAGGAATGCACTATGTAAGTCCTCATTGTGAAAACGCTAATTCTCCCTTCCGTCCTGATGTGGTCTGGTTTTGCTGTGCTGTACCAGCAGCACAAGGAGGTGAAACTTTATTTTGGGATGGGGTACGAGTGTGGGAGGAAATGAGCAAAGAATTAAAAGATTTATTTATTGCTAAAAAAATCAAATTTTTACAAAAATTTCCTGCTGCTGATTGGAAGCGTTTTTTAGGTGCAGGTGCAACCATTGCTACAGTCCAGAAAACCTTGGAAGGTATAGAAGGCTTAAGTTACCGGATAAATCCAGACCAATCTGTTTCCCTAGAATATGTTTGCTCAGCTGTAGTAAAAACAAAATATGGCAATCAAAATGCGTTTGCTAATAGTCTAATTTCAGAGTATAAAAACCCTAGAGGAGTAGTCACTTTTGAAGATGGTTCATCTATCCCTGTAGCTGTTATAAACCAAATCCAAGAAGTAATGAACAGATTAACTGGAGTGATATCGTGGGAATCAGGTGATTTAGTGATGATTGACAATTCAAGATATTTGCATGGTCGTAGGTCATTTACTGATACCAGACGGCGGATTTTTTCTCTGCTCAGTTATCTTAAGTAATGCTTTGAAAACATTATTAAATTATTAATACAATCTCCGCTATACAGAAAAAATGGATAGTGAAAAAGCTTACGAATCAATGGAAGGAATAGCCATCATTGGCATGGCGGGGCGTTTTCCAGGGGCTAAAAATATAGAGAGTTTTTGGCAAAATTTGCGAGAAGGCATAGAGTCAATATCTTTCTTTACGGATGAAGAGTTAATAGCTGCTGGTATAACTCCGACTTTGCTGAGTGATAGTAATTATGTCAAAACTGGTAGTGTCCTAGAAAATATCGATTTATTTGATGCTTCATTTTTTGAGATTAATCCTAAAGATGCAGAATCAACAGACCCGCAACACCGTCTGTTTTTAGAATGCGCTTGGGAAGCCCTAGAAAGTGCTGGCTATGACTCCCAAAGGTGTGAAAGCCGAATTGGAGTTTACGCTGGTGCTAGCTTGAACAATTATTTATCTATTGATTTAAATAATGACCAATTAGGTTCGGCGCAATCCTACCAAAAATTGATTGGTAATGACAAAGATTTTCTCTCTACTCGTGTTTCTTATAAATTAAATCTAACGGGACCAAGTATTACAGTTCAAACGGCTTGTTCCACATCATTAGTTGCTACCACCCTTGCTTGTCAAAGTTTGCTAAATTTTCAATGCGATATGGCTTTAGCAGGAGGGGTTTCTATCCGAGTACCACAAAAAACGGGTTATTTGTATCAACAAGGAGGAACATTATCTCCTGATGGTCATTGCCGTGCTTTTGATGCCAAAGCGCAGGGGACAACTATTGGTAATGGTGTGGGGATTGTTGTTCTCAAGCGACTGAGGGATGCGATCGCAGACGGTGACAACATTTATGCAGTCATCAAAGGTGCAGCAATCAATAACGATGGTTCTGTAAAAGTAGGCTTTACAGCGCCTAGCGTCGATGGTCAAGCAGAAGCGATCGCAGAGGCGATAATGCTAGCAGAGGTGGAGCCTGAAACAATAAATTATATTGAAGCTCACGGAACCGGCACAACCTTGGGCGATCCCATCGAGATTTCAGCCCTTTCCAAAGTCTTTCGTGCTAGTACCGAGAAAAAGGGTTTCTGTGCGATCGGTTCAGTTAAAACAAATATCGGTCATTTAGATGCAGCCGCCGGAGTTGCAGGATTAATCAAAACTGCTCTTGCGCTCAAACATAAATTAATACCACCCAGCCTTAACTTTGAGCAGCCCAACCCCGAAATTGATTTTGCCAGTAGTCCCTTTTACGTCAATACAAAGTTGACGGAATGGAAAGCGGGGCTGACTCCGCGTCGTGCTGGCGTTAGTTCTCTAGGAATGGGAGGAACTAATACCCATGTAGTTCTAGAAGAAGCTCCAGTAGAGACGCGCCATGGCGCGTCTCTACACTCACGTCCTTGGCAATTGTTACTACTCTCTGCTAAAACCGAATCTGCCTTAGAAACCGCCACGCAAAACCTTGCTCAACATCTGATGCATTATCCTGACCTAAATCTGGCAGATGTGGCTTATACCTTGCAAGTGGGGCGCAGAGAGTTTAATCATCGGCGAATGCTGGTTTGTAGTGATATCCAGGATGCAATTAATGGATTGGGTGAACAAGCCTCACAACGAATTTTAACTCAATTTCAGGAACCAGGCGAGAATCGCTCTATTACTTTCATGTTTCCCGGACAAGGCGCTCAATACGTGGACATGGGTAAAGAACTCTACGAAACTGAGCTAATATTCCGTGAACAGGTGGAGCGTTGTTGCTTAATACTAAGACCCCATTTGGGATTAGATTTGCGATCGCTCATTTATCCAAGCGAGTTCCAGAAGAAAACCGCAGCAGAGAAACTGAAACAAACTTGCTTTACTCAACCTGCACTATTTGTAATTGAGTATGCCCTGAGCCAATTGTGGATGTCCTGGGGTATTTCGACCGGCGCAATGATAGGGCACAGTATTGGAGAATACGTGGCTGCTTGCCTTGCTGGGGTTATGTCTCTTGAAGACGCTTTAGCTTTAGTTGCCATACGTGGACGGCTAATGCAGCAATTACCTGCGGGGAAAATGCTCTCTGTGCCTTTGAAAGAAGCAGAAATTCAACCGCTTCTCAACGAAAACCTATCTATTGCTGCCTGTAACACACCCAACTCATGTGTAATTTCAGGAACGCATGACGCCGTAGATATACTTAATGAACAGCTTGCAACTCAAGGTGTAGAATGTCGCCTTCTGCATACCTCCCACGCCTTTCATTCTCAGATGATGGAACCTATATTGGAGCCATTCATCACAGAAGTTAAAAAAGTCAAACTCAATCCTCCCCAGATTCCTTTTATTTCTAACCTGACTGGAACTTGGATTACAGCAGAAGAAGCAACAGATCCAAATTACTGGGCAAGGCATTTGCGGCAAACGGTAAGATTTACAGCAGGCGTCTCTACATTGTTGCAACAACCAAACTCCATCTTACTGGAAGTTGGACCAGGGCGTACCTTGTGTACCTTCACCAAACAACATTCCCAAAAACAAGAGCAGCAAATTATACTTTCTTCCTTGCGTCATCCCAAGGAAGAAAAATCCGATGTCGCATTCTTACTAAACGCTTTGGGACAACTCTGGTTATCAGGAATTACCGTAGACTGGTCAAGCTTTTATACATCAGAACACCGTCACCGGCTTCCTTTACCGACATATCCATTTGAACGACAAAGATACTGGATTGAACCCCAGACAACACCCAGAAATACCCTTGTAACAAACCGCAAAAAACCAGATATCGCAGACTGGTTTTATATTCCACTCTGGAAACAAGCCATTGTACCCCAAGCGATCAAATCAAAAGAACAGGTGCTAATCTTTGCTGATACTTGCGGAATTGGCACACAAATAGCGAAACGTCTGGAAAACGATGGATGCGATGTTATTACCGTAGCCTTGGGAGAAAGATTTAGTAAACAGAGCGATCGCGAATATACCATAAATACTCAGTACCCTGAAGATTACGATGCCTTAATTGCTGATTTGCAGGCATTGGGTCAAGTTCCAGATGCAATAGTACATTTATGGAGTATTACACCAACTGACCATATAAAATCGGGAATTGAGTTCTTTGAAAGTTGTCAAAATCCAGGTTTCTACAGTCTACTATTCCTAACACAGTCCCTTGACAAACAGGATATTACTCAACCTATAGATATTTTGGTCGTAACCAATAATTTGTATGATGTAACAGGTACTGAAAGGTTGAATCCAGAAAAGACTACTGTTATAGGAATGTGTAAAGTCATCCCTCAACAGTATTCAAATATTACCTGTCGCAGTATAGATATTGTAATTCCCGCTTCCGAAAGTTTCTTAGAGAACCAACTGATAGATCAACTCTTACAAGAGTTGAATACTAATTCATCTGATACAGTTATTGCTTACCGTGGACATCATCGCTGGATACAAACCTTTGAACCATTTCGGTGTGAAAGTGCTACGCCACCATTGCAGGAAGAGGGAGTATATCTTATTACTGGTGGATTAGGAGGTATAGGTCTTGAACTTGCCGAATACTTAGCTCAGACAGTACAAGCAAAATTAATATTAATAGGATATTCAGCTTTTCCTGCACGCCTAGAATGGGATGAGTGGTTAACAACTCATGGTGAGGAAGATAAGCACAGCCGAAAGATTTTAAAACTGCGCTTCCTTGAACAATTAGGTGCAGAAGTTATGACCTTGAGCGCTGATGTTGCCAACGAATCACAAATGCAAGCAGTTATTAATCAAGCTTTGCAGCGCTTTGGTCAGATTAATGGAGTTATCCATGCAGCCGGAATAAAATTGTTTAAAACAATTCCAGAAATAAGTAGAAGTGAATGTGAACAACAATTGAGAGCTAATGGATATGGACTTTTTGTATTAGAAAAAATCTTGCAGGGGATAGAAATTGATTTCTGTGTATTGATATCTTCTTTATCATCTGTTGTTGGCTCCTTGGGTATGGCGGCTTATCCAGCAGCACACCTATTTACTGATGCCTTTGTGTACAAGCACAATCAAACCAACCGCACACAATGGAAAACTATAAACTGGGATAACTGGTTAACCAGTCAATTAGCAGTTGAATTGGCTACCAAACCAGAAATTTCTACTGAATTATTCATGACCAGTAAAGAAGGAGTAGAGGTATTTAAACGTATTTTTTCCCTTAATAAAGTCAATCAGATAGTAGTTTCAACAACAGATTTACAAGCAAGAGTTGAACAGTGGACTAAGCCTAAAGAACCTTTCAATAGAGTAAATTCTCAAGTACTTCATTCCCGACCAAACCTTAGTAATACCTATGTTGCTCCCAGAAATGAAGGAGAGCAAAAAATAGCTAATATTTGGCAAGAAGTCTTAGGAATTGAACAGATAGGCATCTACGATAATTTTTTGGAAATAGGTGGTGATTCTCTCCTTAGCATTCAAATTACCGCTAGAGCCAACAAAGCAGGCTTGCGAATTACTAATCAACATCTGTTTGAATACCCAACGATAGCGCAGTTAGCGGAGGTAGCAAGCAATACTCAAACCGTAGTTGCCGAACAGGGATTAGTCACAGGGGAACTATCCCTTACACCTATCCAGTACTGGTTTTTTGAACAAAATATACTTGACTCACACCACTGGAACCAAGCTGTTTTGTTAGAAATACAACAAAATCTTGACCCTGCATTATTAGAACAGGTAGTACAGCAGTTACTAACACATCACGATGCTCTGCGTCTGCGTTTTGTACAAGATGAGTTTGGTTGGAAGCAGATAAATGCAGACATCAAAGCAGTAGTACCGTTTTCACAGGTAGATTTGTCGGCGCTGTCACCACAGGCCCAAGAAATCGCATTTGAGGCAGTTGCTAATCAGTTGCAAGCTAGTTTAAATCTGTCAGATGGAACAATTGTAAAAGTCGCGTATTTTAACTTGGGACAGCATCAGCCAAGCCGTCTGCTGTTTGTTATTCATCATTTAGCTGTTGATGTGGGTTCTTGGCGAATTTTGCTGGATGATTTACAAACGGCATATCAGCAACTCAGCGAAGGGAAAGCTATTAAACTACCACCTAAGACGACATCGTTTAAACAGTGGTCACAACGGTTAATCGAGTACGCACAGTCAATAGAATTGGAACGAGAGCAAGTCTATTGGTTGGCTGCATCTCGTGAATGGGTATCACCCCTACCGATGGATTTTCCTGATGGTGTCAACACCGTTGCATCGGCTCAAACCGTGTCAATAACTCTAAGTGTTGAGGAAACTAAGGCGTTACAAGAAGAAATAACTGCGGCTTATCGAGTCCAAATGGACGATGTATTGCTTACTGCTTTGGCTCAGGCAACTATCAAATGGACTGGAACACCATCTTTGCTAGTTGATTTAGAAGGTAACAGTAGGGAAGTAGTTTTTGATGATGTAGATTTGTCAAGGACTGTAGGTTGGTTTACTAACATTGCTCCCGTACTTTTAGAAATCGGGAACACCTCTCAACCTGGGGAAGCACTGAAGGTGGTTAAAGAGCAACTCCGTAGTTTTCCCAATCAAGGACTTGGTTATGGTGTTTTAAAATACTTAAATTTCGATACGCTAATTACTGAGAAATTACGTTCATTACAGCCAGCAGAAGTAATTTTCCTCTACCTTGGTAATCTTGAGCAAACCTTACCTCAATCATCTTTATTTAAACTGTCTCAACAATCAAGCGGTTCACCCCGAAGTTTGCGCGGACAGCGAAGCCATTTATTAGAAGTAAATGCTTTAATTGTCCAAGAGCAATTAAAAGTAGATTGGACATACAGCAAAAATTTACATCGACGGGAGACAGTTGAGCAATTGGCTGGTCATTTTATGACAACACTGCGATCGCTGATTAGAGATTGTCAATCATCTTCAGTCCAAAACTATACTCCTTCTGACTTTGCTGAGTTTAAATCTAGCCAATGGAGTCAAGATGACATCGACAGTATTTTATCAGCCATAAATAAATCTTAAATCTTTGGTTGTATTGTTTCAAATTGATGAAACATCCTAACTATGAGCATTCCCAATCCAAAATCTAAAATCTAAAATCCAAAATTGGTATCACTCCTGAATCTAAAGGTTTTGCAGCGAAATGAAAAACATTGAAGATTTCTATCCTCTTTCACCAATGCAGCAGGGCATACTTTTTCACAGTGTTTATGCCCCAAGTTCAGGAGTGTATTGTGAATTGTTCAGCTGCAATATCCACGGGGAAC
Organism: Nostocaceae cyanobacterium; assembly: GCA_051861145.1. Taxonomy (GTDB): domain Bacteria; phylum Cyanobacteriota; class Cyanobacteriia; order Cyanobacteriales; family Nostocaceae; genus JBHYDF01. The sequence goes on along the minus strand of JBHYDF010000011.1, from coordinate 50,059 downwards.
TTAATGTCTCAGTATTCAAGCAAGCTTGGCAAAAGTTAGTAGAGCGTCACCCAATTTTGCGAACCTCCTTTGTTTGGGAAGGTCTGAAAGAACCTGTTCAGGTGTTACATAAGCAAGTGACTTTGCCTTGGGAGCAACAAGATTGGCGAGCAATGGCAAGCTCTGTACAGCAAAAGCGCATAGAGGCTTTTATGGTAGCAGAGCAACAGGGGGGTTTTGAAATTTCTCAAGCTCCATTAATGCGTTTAACTCTGATCCAATTAGCCGATAACGACTATCAATTTATTTGGAGCCATCATCACTTGCTGTTGGATGGGTGGTCTTCGTCTTTGCTGCTGAATGAAGTTTTTGCCTTTTACCAAGCATTGAGCAAAAATGAGAATTTACACCTGAAAAAACCCCGTTCTTACCGAGATTACATAGCTTGGCTGCAACAGCAAGACCTTTCCCAAAGCGAGGCTTTTTGGCGACAGCGCTTGCAAAATTTTACTGCTGTCACTTCTTTTCGGGTAGACCAGACCTCTAGTCCTCTGCTCGATCAGGACAATGACTATAAACAACAACAGCTGCAACTATCCACAGCAGAAACAGCAGCATTGCAGTCTTTCGCCAAGCAACAACAATTGACGCTCAGCACTATTATCCAGGGTGCATGGGCTATTCTCCTCAGTCGTTATAGTGGTGAGAAAGATATAGTATTTGGCAATGTTGTGTCTGGTCGGGGTGTCTTAGCAGGAGATGAATCAATAGTAGGTGTATTAATCAACACCCTACCAGTGCGAATATATATCAATCCTGAAGAATATCTTCTACCTTGGCTAAAGCAACTGCAAATACAGCAAAATGAAATACTTCAGTATCAATATTGTCCATTAATAGAAGTTCAAAAGTGGAGTGATATACCTTCTGGTCAACCACTGTTTGAAAGTATACTAAACTTTCAAAATTACCCGATAGATTTTTCTCAAGAAAAGCTAGTTGAAAACTTAAAAATTTCTGATATTCGTAATTTTACACACCCCCATTATCCCCTCAATATTTCATTTGAAGTTGACCAAGAGTTATCAATAGAAATTTTCTATAATAGCCGTCGCTTCGATTTCGATACGATAAATCGAATGTTTGGGCATTTGCAAATGTTGCTTTCAGGCATGGTTGCAAATTCAGAACAGCGCATTATAGACTTACCGATGCTGACTGCAAAAGAGCATCACCAGTTGCTTGTAGATTGGAATAAAACTGAGGCGGAATATCCTCAAAATCAGTGCATCCATCAGTTGTTTGAAGCGACTGTTGAACGGACACCCGATGCAGTGGCGGTAGTTTTTGAGGAAGAACAAATAACCTACCGCGAACTAAACACAAGAGCGAACCAACTCGCGCACCATTTGCGTTCAGCGAAGCTGTCGCGTAGCGATTCGCTAGGAGTCGGACCAGAGGTATTAGTAGGACTTTGTACAGAACGCTCGATTGAGATGATAATCGGGCTATTGGGCATCCTCAAAGCCGGTGCAGCCTACGTACCCCTCGATCCAGCCTATCCCAAAGAGCGGTTAGCACTGATGCTGAATGATGCGCAAATAAGCGTGTTAGTAACGCAACAACACCTAGTAGCAAATTTACCGACGCAAACAGCAAAAATCGTTTACTTAGACGATGCCAACTGGCAAGTTATATCATCACAAAACCCAGTTAATCAAACCAGCCCAGCCAATCTAGCCTACGTTATTTATACCAGTGGCTCTACCGGTACACCCAAAGGCGTGACTATCGAACATCAGTCTTTGGTTAACTTTGTCCAAGCAGCAATCACAGAGTATCAAATACAAGCGCAAGACCGAATTTTGCAATTTGCCTCGATCAGCTTTGATGCTGCGGGTGAAGAAATTTTTCCCTGTTTAGTGCAGGGAGCAACCTTAGTTTTACGAACTGAGCAAATGTTGGCTTCAATACCAACTTTCATTCAAAAATGCTTGATTTTGGGGATTAGTGTTTTAGATATACCTACAGCCTTTTGGCAGCAGCTAACTTCCGAACTTTCAACTGAACCTGTATTAAAGTTACCAGAATCACTACGGTTAGTGATTATTGGTGGAGAAAAAGCTTTACCAGTAATGGTTACTAACTGGCAGCAGCAAGTACAATCACGGTTACGGTTGGTTAATAGTTACGGACCGACAGAAACGACAGTTGTAGCTACAGTTTGTGATTTGGGCTTAAGTATGGGGCGCTGCGTACCGATTGGACGAGCGATCGCCAATATGCAAACCTATGTCTTAGATGCACATTTACAACCAGTTGCCATTGGTGTGCCTGGAGAACTATACATTGGCGGAATCGGGGTAGCAAGGGGTTATCTGCATCAACCGCAGTTAACAGCCAGCAAGTTTATTCCCAATCCTTTTAGCAACTCCCCAGGAACTCGCCTTTACAAAACAGGAGATTTGGTACGTTACTGTGGTGATGGTCAAATTGAATTTCTCGGTCGGGTTGACAACCAAGTTAAAATTCGTGGTTTCCGCGTTGAACTGAGAGAAATTGAAGCTTTACTCAATCAACATCCCGCAGTACGAGAAGCTGTAGTTATAGTTCGCGACTATAAAGGAAATTCTCAAAGAATAGTCGCCTATGTAGTCCCTCATACAGAGCAAATACTAACAATTACTGAGTTACGCCGCTTTCTAGAATCGAAGCTGCCAAACTACATGGTACCAGCAGCTTTTGTGATGCTAGAGGCACTACCACTGACACCTAATGGTAAAATTGATAGCAAGGCATTACCAGAACCTGAGCGGATACGCCCAGAACTAGAAGAAACCTTTATTGCACCTCAAACAACCGTTGAAAAACTGTTGGCTGTTATCTGGGGGCAGGTACTTGGCTTAGAAAATGTAGGTATAAACGATAACTTTTTTGCATTGGGTGGGGATTCTATCCTCAGTCTTCAAGTTATATCTAAAGCCAACCAAGCTGGATTGCATCTAACTCCTAAAAAGTTGTTTCAACACCAAACAATTGCCCAATTGGCAAGCATAGTCGATATAACGGAGCGAATTCAAGCCGAACAGGGTGCAGTAACTGGATCGCTACCACTAACACCTATTCAACACTGGTTTTTTGAACAAGAGCAGCCAGATCCCCATCACTGGAATCAAGCAGTACTGCTGGAAGTTAACCAGAACATCGACCCCGTAATCTTAGAACAAGTGATGCAGTCTTTACAAAAGCATCACGATGTCCTGCGTTTGCGGTTTAAACAAGAAGAATTTGGCACTCAAGCGGTTATTATTAGTCCAGATGATGTAGTTGCGCCAGTAACACACTTAGATTTGTCAGCACTGCCAACGGAGGAACAAGCAGCTACGATAGAAGCAACTGCTACTAAACTTCAAGCCAGCTTAAATCTATCAGAAGGGCCGTTATTCCAAGTTGCTTTCTTTGATTTGGGTAACAATCAACCAAATCGTTTGCTTTGGATTATCCATCACTTAGCTGTTGATGGGGTTTCTTGGCGAATTTTAATTGAGGATCTACAAACAGCTTACCAGCAACTTTGTCAAGGTAAGGCAATACAACTGCCACCCAAAACAACTTCTTTCCAACAGTGGTCTAATCAACTGCAAAAATATGCACAATCTTCAGTGTTGCACTCAGAGCTAGACTATTGGCTGACAATACAGCATCAACCTGTTAAGCCTATACCTATAGACTTTGCACACAAAGACAACACAGAAGCGACAGCTTGTACTGTTTCGGTATCGCTTTCTATGGAGGAAACTCAAGTTTTGCTGCAACAGATACCAGCAGCTTTCCGGACGGAAATTAACGATGTATTGTTGACTGCACTTCTACAAACATTTGTCAAGTGGACAGGAGAAAATTCTCTACTATTTGACTTGGAAGGACATGGGCGAGAAGAATTGTTTGAGGATGTGGATTTATCGAGGACTGTAGGCTGGTTCACCTCTGTCTTTCCAGTACGCTTGAGTCTGGAAAATGGTTTCGAGCCAGCAAAAGCCTTGATGTCAATTAAAGAACAACTACGGGCTATTCCGAATCGAGGTATTGGTTATGGAGTGCTGCGATACCTCAGTCGAGATCAGGAAATTACTCAGCAGTTGAGTTATTTGCCAAAAGCTGAAGTTATTTTTAATTATTTGGGACAGTTTGACCATTTTCTACCTGATTTATCCTTATTTAAACCAGTTAAGGGGTTAGTTGGACCAGTTCATAGTCCTCAAGGAAATAGACCTTATTTACTAGAAGTAGAAGCAATGGTTGTGAATGGACAGTTGCAACTAGATTGGATCTACAGCAAAAACCTACATCACCAAGATGCGATCGCTCTTTTAGCCCAAGGTATGCTGTCGTCGCTACGTTCGCTTATAGTCTGTTGTCAATCTGCACAAGAGTTTAGCTACATTGCTTCGGATTTTCCTGAAGCTCAACTAAGCCAAGCTGAACTAGATAAAGTTTTTCAAGAACTTGATTTGGATTAACAAAAGTATTTGCGAAAAATTAGCAAAAGCATACCATGAATAAGAAAAATGTTGAGACAATTTATCCACTTTCCCCAGCACAACAAGGTATGCTGTTTGGGACTTTATCTGCTCCCAATTCAGGTATACATGTTGAGCAAACCTGTTGTGTTTTGCAGGGAAATCTTAATATTACAGCCTTTGAGCAAGCTTGGCAGCGAGTGGTAGACCGTCACTCAATCTTGAGAACTGCTTTTGTTTGGAAAAACCAAGATGAGCCAAGGCAAGTGGTATTCCGGCAAATGGTAGTAAATATAAATAATCAAGATTGGCGAAGACTAGAGCCATCAAAACAGCAAAAGCTGTTGGAAGACTATTTGCAGGCTGACCGTCAGCAGGGGTTTGATTTATCCAAACCTCCACTTATGCGCTTAGCACTGTTTCGAGTTAGCGATGATAGTTATCAATTTGTGTGGAGTCATCACCATATTGTCATAGATGGCTGGTGTTTGTTTATTCTTTTTAAAGAAGTGCTGGCGTTTTATCAAGTGATCGCCAAAAACGAAGATTTACACTTGCAACCAAGCCGCCCCTATAAAGATTACATCACTTGGCTAAAACAGCAAGATTTGACTAAAGCTGAGAAATTTTGGCGGCATACACTGCAAGGTTTTACTCAACCTACAGCTTTAGGAATAACAGTTGAACCAAATAATTTATCTGCTTCTTCAGCAGAAGGCTATGGTCAACAAGAAGCCTCACTTTCAGCAGCAACTACGGCGACTCTCAAATCTTTAGCTCGCCAATATAAAATTACTTTAAACACTCTTATTCAAGGAATTTGGGCGCTACTCTTAAGCCGCTATAGCAATAGTGCAGATGTGGTATTTGGAGTCACTGTTTCTGGTCGTTCAGCAGATGTGGTCGGGATAGATTCGATGATTGGTCTATTCATCAATACCTTACCTCTGCGGGTAAAAGTTACTCCTCAAGAGTCTTTCTGGGATTGGTTACAAGATATATATGCCTATAACGAAGAAATTCGCCAATATGAATATAGTTCCGCTGGACAAGTTCATCAATGGAGCGATGTGTCAGGGGCGCTACCTTTATATGAAAGTTTGCTAGTTTTTCAGAACTATCCGACTGACTACTCCATTTTGCGATCGCTCGAGCGGGGATGGCTGCAAGGCGTATCGCCTTGCAGGGGCGGCGAAGCCGCCAGCAAAAAATCCTCCGGATTTTTTGCCCCCGCCGAGCGCGCGAAGCGATCGCCCAACTTAGATATTACTGTCCGTCAAGTTAGTTCCCAAGGAGCGCAAACCCAATATCCTCTCACCTTGATGGTTACAGTTGATTCAGAATGCAAGTTTTTCTTAGTTTACGAAAAAAGCCGTTTAGATAGCGTTAATGTTACTTTAATTCTCCAGCATTTACTAAACTTACTACAGAGCATTGTTGCTGATACAAAATTAAATTTAGCGGCGCTCTTAAATAAAATTTCTGCTGAGCAAATACCTCACATCAAGCCACGAAAATTAAGAAGCGCCACCTCAAGTCCGCGTACTCCTGTTGAAGAGATGCTAGTTAATATTTGGACTGAGGTGCTGAGGCTTGAGCAAGTTGGTATTGATGATAATTTCTTTGAATTAGGCGGACACTCCCTGCTAGCTACTCAGGTAATGTCCAAAGTGCGTCAAATTTTTCATTTGGAACTTCCTTTGCGTCACCTTTTTGAAGCTCCCACCGTTGCTAGTTTAGCAAAGCGGATCGAGAGTAGCGAACAAACAGACTTAGGTCTGCAAACTCCGCCACTTTTACCCGTAGCACGGGATGGCAAACTACCACTGTCGTTTGCACAGCAAAGATTGTGGTTTATCGAGCAACTACACCCGGGAAGCTTTACCTACAATGAGCCATTTGCAGCGCGTTTCGTTGGCTTTTTAAATGTAGCTGTCCTCAAGCAAAGCATTAACGAAATAGTGCGCCGTCATGAGGTTTTGCGTACTACCTTCCCGATGATAGATGGACAACCATTTCAGGCGATCGCTCCATCTGTAACCATAAATTTGCCACTAGTGGACTTGTGTGAGTTAACAGAAACTCAAAGGGAAGCTGAAGTTAAACGCCTGACAGCGCAAGAATCACAACGTCCATTTGATTTAACCACAGGACCACTATTACGATGCACTCTTGTGCGTGTGACTGAGCAGGAACATATAGTATTGTTCACCATCCACCATATCATCTCAGATGGTTGGTCAATGGGTGTGTTTGTTCGGGAGTTAGCAGCATTATACGAAGCCTTTTCTACTGGTAAACCGTCCCCACTCCCAGAATTACCCATCCAGTATGCAGATTTTGCTGTTTGGCAACGGCGGTTGTTACAAGAAAAACTACTGGAAACTCAACTCAACTACTGGAAACAGCAATTAGGTAACAACCTACCTGTACTGCAATTACCTACAACCCGTCCCCGCGCAGAGGTAAAAACCAACCGGAATGCGACTCAAACCTTCGTCATTCCTTCCCACCTGTCCCAAGCATTGCAAGCACTCTCGCGCCAAGAAGATGTCACCTTATTTATGACTCTGCTGGCTGGTTTTCAAGTGTTGCTACAACGCTACACCAATCAGGATGATATTGTTGTCGGTACTGATATTGCCAATCGTAACCGGGCTGAATTAGAACCATTAATTGGATTTTTTGTCAATCTCCTAGTCTTACGCACCTATCTTGGTGGAAACCCTAGTTTCCAAGAGTTGCTCAAAAGAGTTCGCTCCTGTACATTAGGAGCTTACACTCATCAAGACTTACCCTTTGACCAATTAGTAAAAGTGTTGCAACCAGAGCGGAATTTGAGCAACACGCCACCTCTATTCCAAGTGTTATTTGTGCTACAAAATGCCCCAATGCCAGCCTTGGAATTACCAAAATTAACTTTAAATATATTAGAAGTAGAAAACAAAACCGCTAGGTTTGATTTAACCTTATTCTTAACAGAAACAGAGCAGGGAATCATTGGCAAATGGCATTACAACGCTGACCTGTTTGCGGCTGACATGATTACTCGGATGACAGGTCATTTTCAGACACTGCTAGAGAGCGCTATAGCACAACCGAATACACCTATAAGTGCTTTAGAAATGCATACGGAAGCCCAGAGAAAAGAACAAGCTATGCAAAAAAAAGAGCGCAAATCTTTCAAGCGTGAAAAGTTTATTAGCCTAGCACCAAAGGCTGTACAATTATCACAAGAGAAATTAATTAAAGCTAACTATCTCTTTCCTGAACAATCATTTACTCTGGTAATTCAGCCTAATGCTGAAGATATCGATTTACGAGACTGGGCACAAATCAATCGGGAATATCTGGAACGAGAATTGTTGAAACACGGAGCAATTCTGTTTAGAGGTTTCAATATCGAATCAGTCTCTCAATTTGAAAGTGTTGCTCAAGCGATTTGTCCAGAATTATTTGGTGAGTATGGTGATTTACCCCGTGCAGGAGAAGGAGGAAAAGTTTATGGTTCTACTCCTTATCCAGCAAATAAAGCCATTCTCTTTCATAATGAAAGTTCTCACTTGCATCGCTTTCCGCTAAAAATTTGGTTTTTCTGCGTCCAACCAGCCGAACAAGGTGGAGAAACACCAATTGTTGATTGTCGCAAAGCATACCAAATTCTCAATCCTCAACTACGAGAAAGATTAGCTGATAAACAATTAATGTATGTCCGTAACTTTACAGACGGTTTAGATGTGAGTTGGCAAGATTTCTTCCAAACAAATGATAAAAAGGTAGTTGAAAATTTCTGTCAACAGGCTAAAATAGATTATGAATGGTATGAAAATAATGGATTAGTAACTCGCCAAGTTCGCCCAGCCTTGGCACTACACCCTAAAACTGGTGAATCTGTATTTTTCCATCAAATTCAGTTGCACCATATAGCCTATTTAGAAACAGAAGTCAGAGAATCTCTGTTGTCTGTATTTGGAGAGAAAAAGCTACCGCGTAATGTTTATTACGGTGATGGTACTCCCATTGAAGACTCAGTTATTGCTGAAATTAATGAAGTTTACCAGCAGTCGCAAATTAGCTTTCCTTGGCAGAAAGGAGACATTTTGATGCTAGATAATATGCTGGTTGCTCACGGACGTAATCCCTATGTCGGTTCGCGCAAGATTGTCGTGGCAATGGGAGAAATGTTTGATAGCGCTAATCTCGAAAACAAAGGCATGGAGAATGCAAATGCAAAATAAAACTATTAGCGGTTTTCAGCTTTCCCCCCAACAGAAACGCCTTTGGTTGTTGCAACAAAATAGTTCTGCTTACGTAACTCAATGTGCTATTCTCATTGAAGGTAATCTCCTGTTAGAAGTATTAAAAACAGCCATAGAAAAAATTATCAATCGACATGAAATTATCCGGACAAGTTTTTATTGCATGCCTGGCGTCAAATTTCCGGTGATGGTTGTAGAAGATAGCAATTATTTTTCATGGCAAGATATTGATTTGAGTCATTTGCATGAGCAGGAACAATCTGCGGAAGTTGAGAAGATTTATCAGCAAGTAAAATATAAAAATTTTGATTTAGAACAAGCAAAGTTACTGCATTTATCTTTATTAAAATTGTCAGCAGATAGACAGATTTTGTTGATTGGTTTGCCTGCTCTTTGTGCAGATACATGGACAATCAAAAATCTATTTAATGAAATTATCACTTTATATTCGGATATTCTCAGAAAAGAGGAATTGGACGATGAAGCTGTGCAATACTGCCAATTCTCGGAATGGCAAAACCAATTACTTGTAGATGAGGATGCTGAGGCGGCAAAGGAATACTGGTGTCAGCAAGAAATTGCTTCTCTGGCTACTTTAAGATTGCCTTTTGAAAGAAAGTCTGTAAAAGAATCAGAATTTACAACGGACTGCGTTGAGTTAACAATAGCTGCCGATTTGTCAGCAAAAATTGGAACCATAGCTCAAAATTATCATACTTCTTCTGCTATCATCTTACTAGCTTGTTGGCAAACGCTGATTTGGCGATTGACAGGACAGACAGAAATTATCATCGGTACGGCTTGCGATCGCCGAGAATATGAAGAACTCTACGACATAGTAGGACTTCTGGCTACTTGGATACCGATTAAATCCCACCTGACGCCAGATTTGCGCTTAAAAGAAGTCTGGGAACTTGCTGTCAAAACCCTAGATGATACCGCAGAATGGCAAGATTATTTCGTTCCCGAACCCATAGAAAAGGACAATAATTTGGCTTTTGGGATTGGTTTCGAGTTTGAGGAATTTCCCGAAAAGCGTTCTGTTGCTGGCGTGACATTTTCCTTGGAAAAACTCCAAAGTTGTATAGAGCCATTCAAAGTTAAACTGGTCTGCAATCAGAAAGATAACTCTTTAACTACAGAATTTTACTACGATATCAATTATTTCTCGGCAGATACTATTCAACGTTTAGCTGGTCAGTTTCAAACCTTATTAAATAGTGTAGTTGAAAATCCAGATGCGCCAATTAGTCAATTAAAAATACTTGGTCATAATGATTACCAAAAATTGTTGGTAGAGTTTAACCAAACCTATGTAGATTTCCCTGAGCCTGAATGTATCCATTTACTTTTTGAAGCACAGGTTTCCAAGACACCAAATAACATTGCAGTTGTCTATGAAGACCAGCAACTTACCTATGCAGAACTGAACCATAAAGCGAATCAACTCGCTCACTACTTACAGCAGCAAGGAGTAAAGCCGGAAGTTGTTGTCGGGTTATACGTAGAGCGTTCCCTGGAAATGATTATTGGACTTTTAGGTATCCTCAAGGCGGGAGGAGCTTACTTACCGCTAGACCCAATGTTACCAAAAGAGGGTCTATCATTTCGGTTGCAGGATACCCAAGCGCCAGTATTGTTGACACAACAAAAGCTATTTGGTACTCTACCAACCAATGCAGCATGGGTAATTTGTCTAGATACTGACTGGGAAATAATTGCTCAAAAGCGTGATGAGAATCCTAACAGTCAGACGACGAGTGAAAATCTAGCTTATGTGTTGTTTACTTCCGGTTCCACTGGTAAACCTAAAGGAGTTGCCATTGAGCATCGGCAACTATTTAATTACATCAATGCGATTGTAGATAAATTAGACTTACCTGCTGGTACCAGTTTTGCTACAGTTTCCTCCTTTGCAGCAGACTTAGGTAATACTACTATCTTTCCCAGCTTATGCACAGGTGGATGTCTGCACGTAATTTCCCAAGAGCGAGTTACAAATCCAGAAGCTTTAGCAAATTACTGCGATCGCCATCCCATCGACTGTATTAAAATAGTCCCTTCTCACTTAAATGCTCTCTTGAGCGCTACCCACCCACAAAAGATTCTACCTAGAAAGTACTTGATTTTGGGTGGTGAGGCGTTGAGTTGGAATTTAGTTGAGAAAATTCAGCAATACGCACCGAATTGCCAAATTCTCAATCATTACGGTCCCACGGAAGCAACTGTCGGTGTCTTGACATATTTAATCGAAGATAAGTCAATAGAGGATATATCCGATACAGTTCCCCTAGGAAATCCCCTTGCTAATACTCAAGTTTACATCCTCGACAATAATCTGCAACCCTTACCCTTCGAAGTACCAGGTGAACTATATATTGGCGGTAGTGGTTTAGCAAGAGGGTATATAAACCAACCAGAACTGACAAACGAGAAGTTCATCCGCAACCCCCTTAGTGATTTTGGATTGCCGATTTTAGATTTTGGATTAGAGAATACACAAGAGAATTTAGAATTTTCAGAAACCATTGAATCACAAAATCCAAAATCCAAAATCCAAAATCCAAAATCAAATCGCCTTTACAAAACTGGAGACTTAGCTCGTTATCTTCCCAACGGTAACATTGAATTCCTTGGACGCATCGATGACCAAGTAAAAATTCGCGGCTTCCGGATCGAATTGGCAGAAATAGAGTCAACTCTGAGAGAACATCCAACCATCCGGGAATGCACTTTACTAGCGCGAGCAGATGAATCCGGTAATCAGCGCCTCGTTGCTTATGTTGTGCCAAATTCGCAGCATGAATTTGCCGTGAGTGACCTCCGTAATTTCCTCAAACAGAAGTTACCGGAGTACATGATACCCTCTGCCTTTGTGCGACTCAAAGCTTTACCTTTAACACCCAATGGCAAGGTAGACCGGCGATCGCTACCAGAACCTGATAGCATTAGACCAGAGTTAGAGCAAACATTTGTTGCCCCTCGCACACCGATTGAGGAAACAATTGCCAAGATTTGGGCGCAGGTGCTGGAACTAGAGCGAGTGGGTATCAATGATAACTTTTTTGAGTTAGGCGGTGACTCAATCATGATAATTCAAATCGCCGCCAGAGCTAACCAAGGTGGCTTGCAGATGACGCCTAAGCAAATGTTTGAGTATCCCACAGTTGCTAGTTTGGCAACTGTCGTAGATACCTCCCAACACCAGCCAGTAAGAGGTTTGCTTCCTCTGGCCCCGATGCAGGGTTGGTTCTTTGAACAACATCCCGAAGCACAGCACTGGAACCAGACTTTAGTGCTGGAGGTACGTGAGGTAATTACACCTGCTAGATTATCAGAAGCAATGCAGCATTTGCTACAGCATCATCAAGCTTTGCGACTCCGGTTAATTCCGCAAGAATCAGCTTGGCAGGAAGTTGAATTAGGGCTAGACAAAGTTAAAAAAATACTATTTACATACGTAGATTTATCAGGGCGATCGCCAAAAGAACAAGAAACCACCCTAGAAACTACTATTACTGAACTGCAAGCTAGTTTAAATTTAGCGGAAGGTTTGCTATTGCGGGTAGCTTTATTCAATCTGGGTGATAATCAGCCACAGCGCCTGGTTTTGGTTATTCATCATTTAGTTGCAGATAGCGTCTCTTGGCGAATTTTATTAACAGACCTTCAGCAAACTTACCAAAAACTCACCCCATACCAGCCAGTTGAATTTCCGCCAAAGACAAGTTCCTTCCAGCAGTGGTGTGAACTTGTCAGACGGTCAGATTATCTCCAGCAAGAAGGCGATTATTTGCATCAGTCTCAATTGAGGCTACCTGTGGATAATTATAATGATGCAAGTACAGTAGCTTCAGTAGGCAAAGTTTTGGTTTCTCTCGGCGTTGAAGAGACTAAAGCATTATTGCAAGAAGTACCCAAAGCTTACCGAACCAAAACCAACGAAGTATTACTCACAGCACTAGCGCAGACATTCAACCAGTGGACACAGAGACACTCCCTCATGGTGGATGTAGAGGGAGAAGGACGAGAAATATTTGCAAACCAAATAGATTTATCACGTACCGTTGGCTGTTTGACAACGCTTTTTCCAGTAATTCTGAACTTAGAAGGAATATCTCAGCCAGCAGAAGCATTGAAGGTGATAAAAGAACAGCTACGGAAAGTCCCAAATCAAGGTATCAGCTATGGGTTACAGCGCTATCTGAAGGAAGAAACGCAATTATCAACCCTTCCCCAAGCTGAGGTGAGATTTAGATACCTAGATCTATTTGATGCAATTCCGTCAAAATCATCATTGTTTCAAACTTTAAGAGTAATAAGTAACTTCCAAATCAATCCCCCTTACCTTTTAGATATCAACGCTTTTGTCATTGGAGAACAATTACAATTGGAGTGGAATTACAACACCCATAATTATCAACAAAATACCATTGAAAAATTAGCTCAACAGTTTATCGAGATATTGCGATCGCTAATTAACCATTGCCAATCTACCCAAGCTGTAAGCTATACACCTTCTGACTTTCCCAAAGCAAAATTGAATCAAAAAGACCTTGATAAATTCCTAGCAAAAGTCAATCGCGGGAGTGAGAGAAAAGACCAATGAGAACAGAAAACATTGAAGATATTTATGAACTCACACCAATACAAAAAGGAATTCTTTTCCATAGTTTATATGCTCCGGAATTTGGACTGTATTTTTTCCAAACCAGATTTGCTTTGCGGGGGTCAATCAACGTAGTTGCTTTTGAAAGCGCTTGGCAAAAAGTAATAGAACGCCACACAATTTTGCGTACCGGCTTTTATTGGGAAGACGTTGAGCAACCATTACAAGTTGTATATAAGCAAGTAAAAGTACCTTTAAAGTTGTATGATTGGCGTGACATAGATTCAGTAGAACAGCAGAAAAGATTGAATTCTTTTCTCGTGAGCGATCGTCAACAAGGCTTCGACCTTTCCCAAGAATCCTTGATGCGCTTTACTCTGTTCCACTTTGCTGACGACTTATACCAATTTGTCTGGAGTAGACATTTTATCATCGCTGATGGGTGGTCAATACCATTGGTGCTAGATGAATTTGTGCAAATTTACGAAGCTCTTTGTCAGGGTAAAGAAGCATCTTTAGCACCCAGTGTTCCTTTCCGCATGTATATTGACTGGTTGGAACAGCAGGATATAACTAAAGCCGAAGTATTCTGGCGAAAGGCGCTCAAAGGAGTAAAAGCGCCTACTCCCCTCACCAACTTATTTACTGAAAACTTGTCTAACCAAGAAGAAAAATACGACGATCAACGAATTACATTATCAGAAGCAACCACAACAGCATTACATTCCTTCGCACGCCAGCATCAACTAACCCTAAACACTTTAGTTCAGGGAGCTTGGACAATACTTCTAAGTCGTTATACTGGCAAAGAAGAAATAGTCTATGGTTGTACCGTATCAGGTCGTCCACCAGACTTAGTGGGAGCAGAGTCCATAGTGGGGATGTTAGTTAACACCTTACCCGTACGGGTTAAGGTTAATCCTGAACAGTCTCTGTTACCTTGGCTCAAGCAGCTTCAGGCTCAACTTTTTGAAATGCGCCAGTATGAATACAGCTCTCTAATAGATATTCAAGGGTGGAGTGAAATCCCACGAGGCGTATCCTTATTCGATAGTATAGTCGTGTTTGAAAACCTACCAGTACCTCAAGGTTTACGAGAAGAGAATAGAGCCATAGAGGTTCCTGAAGAAGCTACCTTTTACAAAATCAATTATCCTTTGACTGTTGTCGTGGTTCCTGAAAATCCTTTGGTGTTAGGAATAAACTATGATTTCAATCTAATTGATATCGCTACTATTAAAGGAATATTGACACATCTGCAAATATTGCTTCAACGAATAATAACCAATTCTGAAGTTTGTCTTAAAGATTTGTCTTTGCGTACTGAAAGAGAAGAGTATATTGCCTCAATGTTAGAAAAACAAGTAACCTTTGATTTTAGTTTGTATAAAACTGTAGCAAGTTGAAGTTTGTAATTAAAACACACTCTTGTTGTAGAGTTTTAGATGATATTTTGTAATGAGTATGAATTTTAAAACAGAATCTTCTCAAGTTCAACAATCAGTAAATATTTTTGAGCAACGTGAATCTAATGTTAGAAGCTACTGTCGGAATTTTCCAGGTTTGTTTCATAGAGCTAAGGGTTCTTTGGTTTACTCAGAATTAGGAGAAGCTTATATAGATTTTCTTGCTGGTGCAGGAGCTTTAAATTATGGACACAATAATGATTATATTAAGGAAAAGGTGATATCTTATCTAGAAGCCGATGCGATCGCGCATGGTTTAGATATGCATACATCTGCCAAAGAAAAGTTTTTATCAAAATTTTCTGAGGCAATTCTAGCCCCTAAGAACTTAGATTACAAGATTCAGTTTTGTGGTTCCACCGGAACAAATGCTGTTGAAGCTGCTTTAAAACTAGCCAGAAAAATAAAACAAAGAGCAGGAATATTTTCCTTCATGGGAGCTTACCATGGAATGACGTTAGGCAGCTTATCTATCAGTGGTAATCTTAACATTCGTGCTGGGGCATTTGGTACATCAAATCATGTAACATTTATGCCTTATCCCTATGGATTGATGGCAAACTTTGACACAATCGAATATATTGAATCAATCTTAACTGATGCCAACTCAGGAATTGAAAAACCAGCAGCAATAATATTTGAAACAGTACAAGCAGAAGGGGGAGTTATTGTAGCACCAATTGAGTGGATGCAAAAACTCAGACACTTGTGCGACAAGCATGATATTTTATTGATTTGTGATGATATTCAAGTCGGTTGTGGTAGAACAGGCCCTTTCTTCTCTTTTGAAAGAGCTAATATTGTTCCCGATATGGTAGTGCTTTCCAAATCTATTAGTGGTTATGGTTTTCCCATGTCTATATTATTGATTAAACCAAACTTGGATATTTGGGAACCTGGTGAGCATACTGGTACTTTTAGAGGAAACCAACTAGCATTTGTCGGTGGAACAGCCGCTTTAGAATACAGAGAAATTACTAATCTAGAAAGAGAAGTCAAAGCCAAAGAAACTTTTCTACATAATTTTTTAATTGACCAAATAGCATCACTACATGAGAAAATAAGTATACGTGGGCTAGGCATGATATGGGGAATAGATGTTGCTAGATTTGGTGATGACAGCCTACCCAAAAAGATAACTTCACGTTGTTTTGAACTAGGACTCATAGTTGAAAGAGTTGGCAGAAACGATACAGTAATCAAAATTTTGCCACCTCTGACAATTGAAATGTCCACCCTAGAACAAGGATGTTCAATAATTAGACAAGCATTTAAAGACTGCTTACTATACTAAACTAACACTCCGCGTCCCTCTGCGTTTCCCTCCGCGTTCTTCTGCGTTAAAAAATCACAACATCAAAATAAAAATGATGATTACGAACAAAAATCCCGTCATGTCGGAAGAAATGTTTTTTCAAAAGATTTACTGGTTAAATAAACTATCTGGAGAACTCCCAGAAACAAACTTTATTACCGATTATGCTCGACCTACAATCAATCAAACTAAAAGTCAATCGCTAGCATTTGAATTTTCAGATAACCTGTCTAACAAAATCATAACTCTTACTCAAAACTCACATTTTTCCTTATATATAGTACTTGTATCTGTACTAAATATCTTGCTGTACAAGTATACTGGTAATGATGATATTATTATTGGCTTGCCTCCTTATGAATTAGAGAATTGTGAGGAGAAAAATAATCAAATTATTCCCCTGCGGTTTCAGGTTAATAATCAGTTGAAAATTAGTGATTTTATCATTGATGTTAAAAACGCGATCGCTGATGCATATATTCATCAAAATTATCCTTTTGATGAATTAGCCAGCTTGTTAAAGCTACCAATAAACAATCATAATCAAAACCCCTTTTGTAATATAATAATTTTCTTAGAAAATATCCATCATAAAAATGATATCACAAAAATTAAAAATTATAACTTAACTTTTTCTTTCTTAATAGATGATAATTCTATTAAAGCAAAACTATATTACAATCCATCTATTTTCAGATTAGAAAGCATAGAAAATTTAACTCATAAATATATTCAATTAGTAGATACATTCCTAAATAACTTGAACGCCAAGATTTTTGATATTACATTAGTAACCAAAAATGAAGAATATCAACTACTGGAAACTTTTAATCAAACAAATACAAAAACATATCCAGTAACTCAATGTATTCATAGTTTATTTGAGAAGCAGGTAAAGCAGACGCCAAATCATACTGCTGTAGTCTTTGACAATAACAAGCTAACCTATCTGGAACTAAACGATAAAGTAAATCAACTGGCTAGATTTTTACATTATTTAGGAATAAAAGAAAAAGAATTTGTTGGCATTCTCAAAGAGCGGGATATAAATTTTCTCATCGCTATACTCGCTATCTTAAAGGCAGGTGGTTGCTATGTACCAATTGATAATTCCTACCCGCCGGAAAGAATCAAATACATGGTATCTCACAGTGAAGCCAAAGTTCTCTTAACAGACTCTAATTGCTTAAACAGCTTAACCGGCTTACTGGCAGATTGTCCGCACTTAACAAGTCTTATCTGTTTAGATATCAAACCCAATCATCAAAATTTTTCCATCAATATATACGATAAACATGATTTTGAACAGTTTCCGAAAGAAAATCTCGAATTAAACCATGAGGGTACGACTCCAGCTTATATGATTTACACCTCTGGTTCAACGGGATTACCAAAAGGAGCAATAATTAGACATGGTGGTGCAATTAATCATATCTATGCTCAATTTGATGCTTTAGAATTAACAGAAAATCTATCTTTTCTACAAAGCGCTCCTGCTTCATCAGACATTTCTGTATGGCAATTCTTGGCACCACTTTTAATCGGTGGAAAGACTGTCATAGTAGACACAGAAACTGTTTGTAATCCAGAAAAACTATTCCAAGTTATCAAAACAGAAAAGATAACTATAGTTGAACTAGTTCCAGTTGTACTGACAGGCTTATTGGATTATGTTTCCCGTTTATCGATTCCAGAAAGACTGTTACCTCACTTAAAATGGATGATGGTAACAGGAGAATCTGTAACGGTAAATTTAGTAAATCAATGGCTGCAAATTTATCCTTTAATTAAGGTAGTTAATGCTTACGGTCCAACCGAAGCTGCTGATGATATTACACAATTCATTATTGAACAACCCTTACCAGAAAACCAAAAAATAGTTCCCATTGGTAAACCCTTAGCTAACTTAAATCTTTATATTCTTGACCAAAAAATGGAATTAGTACCTATTGGGGTTCCTGGGGAGATATGTGTATCCGGATTTGGGGTAGGTTTAGGATATTGGCAAAATGAAGAAAGTACCAAGTTAAATTTTGTTCCCAATCCGTTTTCTCATACAGCAAAACCTTTACCAGGTACTAACACAGATTTCATTTATAAAACAGGAGATTTAGGAAGATGGCTTCCTGATGGAAATATAGAATTTCTGGGACGCATTGATCATCAGGTGAAAATTCGGGGTTTCCGCATTGAACTAGGAGAAATTGAGGCGTTACTCACTCAGCATCAGGCTGTGAGAGAAACTGTGGTTGTAGTTAGGGAGGAAAACTCTGCTGAGAAGTACTTAGCCGCCTATGTTGTTCCTAGTGCTGAGTATCATACCAGCAATGAACTGGTACAGCAATTACGCAAGTTTCTGAAAGAAAGACTCCCAGAGTACATGCTACCCTCTGTGATTGTATTGCTCGAAGCACTACCCCTAACCCCCAGTGGTAAGGTAGATCGCCGTGCATTACCCGTACCAGATAAACAAAAAAATGAATCGGAAGTCGGCTTTGTTGCACCCCGCAACCCCCAACAAGAGGAAGTTGCACACATCTGGAGTCAGATATTAAAGCGAGAACAAATAGGTATCTACGATAATTTCTTTGATTTGGGTGGACATTCTCTGCTGGCTACCCTAGTTATTTCCCGGTTGCGGGAAACTTTTCAGGTGGAGTTACCTTTACGCAGTTTGTTTGAAGAACCTACAGTAGCTCAACTAGTAGAGCGTATCGAAAAAATGCTCACAGTGCAACAGCTACAGCTTATTCCTAAAGATAGGGCAGGCGATCGCGAGGAGATAGAATTATGAAAACGATTGAAGAGTTTTTGTCTTATCTTTGCAGTCTTGATATAAAACTTTGGACTGAAGGCGATCGCCTGCGCTGTAGCGCTCCCAAAGATGCACTCACACCAGTTCTCAAAACAGAACTAGCTGAACGCAAAGAAGAAATTATCGATTTTTTACGTATAAATAATGTATCTTTAATTAACAACAGCCAGTCCATTTCTCCAGTTTTACGGCAAGAAAATCTACCTCTATCCTTTGCCCAAGGTCGATTGTGGTTTATTGACCAATTGCAAACAGATAGTCATTTTTATAACATTTTTACTGCCCTTTCCCTCAAAGGCTCACTCAATGTAGCTGCATTAGAATACACCCTTAACGAAATTGTACGACGGCATGAAGTTCTAAGAACTACTTTTGCATCCCAACAAGGGCAACCCATCCAAGTAATCCGCCCTACCCTGACCTTATCTTTGCCTATAATTAATCTACAAGAATTACCGGAACTAGAGAGCGAAGCCGAAGTTCAAAAGCTTCTTACTCAGGAAGCTTCGCACAACTTCAACTTAACTGAAGGGCCATTGCTGCGGTGTACTCTCTTACAGTTAAGTGAAAAAGAGCATGTGGTCATGTTTACCATGCACCATATCATCTCTGACGGTTGGTCGATGGGGGTACTTGTCCAGGAAATAGCAGCACTTTACGAAGCCTTTTCCCAGAATCAAGCTTCACCACTTCCAGAATTATCAATTCAGTATGCCGATTTTGCTGTTTGGCAACGACAGTGGTTACAGGGAGAAATTCTAGAAAATCTCCTCACTTACTGGAAACAACAACTCGGCGGGAACCTCCCCATCTTACAATTACCCACAGACCGTCCCCGACCAGCAATGCAGACTTTTCGGGGTAGGAGGAAATCATTTTCTCTATCGACAAAATTAACTGAGGCGTTAAACACACTCAGTCGTAATGAAGATGTTACTCTCTTCATGACCTTGCTAGCAGCGTTTAAGACATTACTGCATCGCTATAGCGGTCAGGAGGATATTTTAGTAGGTTCACCCATCGCCAATCGCAATCGCAACGAAATCGAACAACTAATTGGCTTTTTTGTCAATACCCTTGTCCTACGCACCGACATAGACGGAAACCCCAGTTTTAGAGAATTGTTAAGGCGTGTACGTGAGGTAACTTTGGGTGCTTATGCACACCAAGATATGCCTTTTGATTTGTTAGTCGAAGAACTGCAACCACAGCGAGACTTGAGTTATACGCCTCTGTTCCAAGTAATGTTTGTGCTTCAGAATGCACCCAAGTCAGAAATAGAGTTGTCAGGTTTAACTTTGAGTTTCCTGGATAATAACAGTGAAACTGCAATGTTTGATTTGACACTGTATATGGAAGAGACAGAAGAGGGACTAGTTGGAACTTTTGAGTATAATACAGACTTGTTCGAGGATAATACGATATGCCGGATGGTGGGGCATTTGCAAACATTGCTAGAAGGTATTGTTGCAAATCCACAAGCTAGGCTTTCTCAGTTACCACTGTTAACAGAACCAGAACGGCAAACTTTATTGGTAGAGTGGAATAACCAAAAGGCTGACTATCCCCAAGAACAATGTATCCATCAACTGTTTGAGGCTCAAGTGGAATGGACACCCGATGCTGTAGCTGTGGTGTTTGAAGATGTAGAGACGCAATATGTCACCTCTTTAACCTACCGAGAATTAAACACAAGAGCAAACCAATTGGCGCATTATTTGCGTTCAGCGAAGCTGTCGTGTAGCGATTCGCTTGGTGTCAGACCAGAGGTACTGGTAGGAATCTGCATGGAGCGATCGCTTGAAATGGTGATTGGACTTCTTGGTATTCTCAAAGCTGGTGGTGCTTATGTACCGCTAGACCCTAACTATCCCCAGGAACGTTTGGCTTTCATGTTATCAGATTCTCAAGTGCCAGTACTGCTAACTCAGCAGAGGCTGCTAGAGAAACTTCCTGAACATAAAGCACAGGTAATTTGCCTAGACACAGATTGGAATATCATTGCTCAACAAAGCCAAAATAACCCCATCAATATTTCCGAAACCGACAACCTAGCTTACGTTATTTATACCTCTGGTTCTACAGGTCAACCCAAGGGGGTTTTTGGTCTGCATCGAGGTGCAATCAATCGCTTTCACTGGATGTGGCAAAATTTCCCTTTTGCAGAGAGAGAAATTTGTTGCCAGAAAACATCTTTAAACTTTGTAGATTCAGTCTGGGAAATTTTTGGCCCCTTACTCCAAGGCATACCCACAGTAATAATACCCGATCAAGCTGTCAAAGACCCACAACAATTTATAGCTACTCTTGCCCGTAATTATGTCACACGGCTAGTACTTGTTCCCTCGTTATTGCGTGTATTTTTAAATACATACGAATTCTTGCAATTGCAGCTACCCAAATTGAAACTGTGGATTAGCAGTGGTGAAGCACTTTCAAAAGACCTGCTTGGGCAATTTCAGCAGAGTTTGCCGGATAGTACTCTGTTAAATCTTTACGGCTCGTCGGAAGTCTCTGCGGATGTCACTTGTTACAGTTTTACTCCGCAAAATTCTTTAACTACGTCTGTCTCCATTGGTCGTGTGATCGCTAATACACAAATCTATATACTCGATTCCAACAGACAACCCGTTCCCATAGGCGTACCTGGTGAGATATATGTAGGTGGAGAACAACTCGCACGCGGCTATTTAAACAATCCTGAACTAACTATAGAAAAATTTATCCCTAACCCCTTTAGTGATTTTGAATTAGGGAATACACAAGAGAATTTAGAATCTTCAGAAATAATTGAATTACAAAACAAATCTAACAATCTAAAATCTAAAATCCAAAATCCAAAATGGAATCGCCTCTACAAAACCGGCGACCTCGCTCGTTATTTACCTGATGGTAACATCGAGTTTCTTGGTCGAATTGACCATCAGGTAAAAGTCCGTGGTTTCCGTATTGAACTAGGAGAAATTGAAGCGGTCATCAGTCAACATCCAGCGGTACAAGAAACTGTAGTTGTAGTTTCCGCAGATGAAGCAGATTCTCAACGTTTAGTAGCGTATATAGCTCCTCACTCAGAACAAACACTGAGAATTACTGAACTGCGCCACTTTTTAGAATCCAAGCTGCCAAACTACATGCAGCCAACAGCCTTTGTAATGTTAGAGACACTACCACTGACACCGAATGGTAAGGTAGACCGCCAAGCACTCAGTTCAGTGGAGGCAACACAGCTATTATCCGCATCCGATTTTATCGCTCCTTCCACACCAATTGAGGAGATACTAGCGGGAATCTGGACAGAAGTACTTGGGATTGAGAAAATAGGCATTCATGATAACTTTTTTGAGTTAGGTGGGCACTCTTTAATAGCGACTCGCGTGATTTCCCAAATTCGGCAAGTTTTTCAAGTAGAACTTCCTTTGCGACGCTTATTTGAAGAACCAACAGTAGCCGGACTAGCCAAAGACATTGACAAAAGCATCAAAACAGGCTTAGGAGTTGAAAGCACAAACATTGAACGAATTTCACGCTCCCAACAGCTACCTCTATCCTTTGCTCAGCAGCGTTTATGGTTTTTGACTCAGTTAGAGCCAAACAGTCCCTTCTACAACATTCCTGCTGCTGTTCGCTTAGAGGGACAATTAAACCTACAGGCGCTACAACAAAGTTTCAACGAAATTCTCCGCCGCCATGAAGCCCTGCGAACCAATTTTCATACAATAGAAGGGCAACCCCTAGCACTCATCTCACCGGTGACATCGCTAGAATTGCCTATATTTGACATCAGTGAGTTATCTGCAAATCAACGAGAAACTCAAGTTCAACAACTTATATCCGCAGAAGCACAACAACCCTTTGACCTCAACAGCGACCTCCTGCTGCGGGTGAAACTATTACGCCTTAGTGAACAAGAACACATAGTATTACTAACCATGCACCACATTGCCTCTGACGGTTGGTCAACAGGCATACTGGTGCATGAGTTGGCAACACTTTATCAAGCCTTCTGCGATCGCCCGAGCGGGGGTTGCTGTGGTTACGAAGTAACCACAGCGGCGGCTCCGCCGCCAGCGCAAAATCTGGAAGATTTTGCGCCCCCGCCGGGCGCGCGAAGCTCTCGCCAACCCTCACCCTTAACTGAACTACCAATCCAATACGTAGATTTTGCAGCTTGGCAGCGACAATGGCTACAAGGAGAGGTTTTACAATCTCAAATATCTTACTGGCGAAAGCAGTTAGAAGACGCACCCCACCGGCTGGAGTTACCCACTGACCACCCACGACCCGCCGTCGGGACCTTACGGAGTGCAACCTATTCATTTGAACTATCTCAAGAGCTATCTGTAGCACTGAATAAGTTGAGCCAACAGCAGGGATGCACCTTATTTATGACCCTGCTAGCAGCTTTCCAAACCTTGCTATCGCATTACACAGGCAGCGAAGATATTGTCATCGGTTCTGCGATCGCCAACCGCAACCGCGCCGAGATAGAAGGGTTAATTGGTTTTTTTGTCAATACCCTAGTACTGCGAACTAACTTGGCAGGTAATCCCACCTTTAAAGAGTTATTAACTCGCGTGCGGCAAATGGCATTGGGAGCCTATGCTCACCAAGATTTGCCTTTTGAGCAGTTGGTGGAAGAATTGCAACCACAGCGAGACTTAAGCCACACACCATTATTCCAAATAATGTTTGTGCTTCAGAATGCACCGATGCCAGCCTTAGAGTTGCCCGGTTTAACTTTAAGCTTTCTACCAAGTCAAAGTGGTAGCTCCCAGTTTGATTTGACCCTGGAAATGACGGAAACAGCACAGGGCATATTTGGTACTCTACATTACTGTACTGATTTATTTGAGGCAAGCACCATCATTCGGATGGCTGGGCATTTACAAACTCTGCTGGAAGGAATTGTCACAAATCCAGAGTTACGGCTTTGGGAGTTACCACTAATAACAGAGCCTGAGCGGCATACTCTGCTTTTAGATTGGAATAAAACTGAAGCAGAATATCCTCAAAATCAGTGCATCCATCAGTTATTTGAAGCGACTGTTGAACGGACACCCGATGCAGTGGCGGTAGTTTTTGAGGAAGAACAAATAACCTACCGCGAACTAAACACAAGAGCGAACCAACTCGCGCACCATTTGCGTTCAGCGAAGCTGTCGCGTAGCGATTCGCTAGGAGTCGGACCAGAGGTATTAGTAGGACTTTGTACAGAACGCTCGATTGAGATGATAATCGGGCTATTGGGCATCCTCAAAGCCGGTGCAGCCTACGTACCCCTCGATCCAGCCTATCCCAAAGAGCGGTTAGCACTGATGCTGAATGATGCGCAAATAAGCGTGTTAGTAACGCAACAACACCTAGTAGCAAATTTACCGACGCAAACAGCAAAAATCGTTTACTTAGACGATGCCAACTGGCAAGTTATATCATCACAAAACCCAGTTAATCAAACCAGCCCAGCCAATCTAGCCTACGTTATTTATACCAGTGGCTCTACCGGTACACCCAAAGGCGTGACTATCGAACATCAGTCTTTGGTTAACTTTGTCCAAGCAGCAATCACAGAGTATCAAATACAAGCGCAAGACCGAATTTTGCAATTTGCCTCGATCAGCTTTGATGCTGCGGGTGAAGAAATTTTTCCCTGTTTAGTGCAGGGAGCAACCTTAGTTTTACGAACTGAGCAAATGTTGGCTTCAATACCAACTTTCATTCAAAAATGCTTGATTTTGGGGATTAGTGTTTTAGATATACCTACAGCCTTTTGGCAGCAGCTAACTTCCGAACTTTCAACTGAACCTGTATTAAAGTTACCAGAATCACTACGGTTAGTGATTATTGGTGGAGAAAAAGCTTTACCAGTAATGGTTACTAACTGGCAGCAGCAAGTACAATCACGGTTACGGTTGGTTAATAGTTACGGACCGACAGAAACGACAGTTGTAGCTACAGTTTGTGATTTGGGCTTAAGTATGGGGCGCTGCGTACCGATTGGACGAGCGATCGCCAATATGCAAACCTATGTCTTAGATGCACATTTACAACCAGTTGCCATTGGTGTGCCTGGAGAACTATACATTGGCGGAATCGGGGTAGCAAGGGGTTATCTGCATCAACCGCAGTTAACAGCCAGCAAGTTTATTCCCAATCCTTTTAGCAACTCCCCAGGAACTCGCCTTTACAAAACAGGAGATTTGGTACGTTACTGTGGTGATGGTCAAATTGAATTTCTCGGTCGTGTTGACAACCAAGTTAAAATTCGTGGCTTCCGCGTTGAACTGGGAGAAATTGAAGCTTTACTCAATCAACATCCAGCAGTACGAGAAGCTGTGGTAATTTCTAGGCAAGATGTGTCAGACTACGAGCGTTTGGTAGCCTATGTAGTTGCGAATATTAAATCTGATGTAGGTGTGGAGGGACAGACATCAGCAGGAGAGTTAAACACTCAGCAAGCGTCACAGTGGCAAGCAGTCTTTGATAATCTTTACAATGAGATAGATCCACAGCAACATTCGGGTTTCTATATTAAGGGATGGGAAAGTAGCTACACAGGCTTGGATATCCCTGATGAAGAAGTACGTGAGTGGATGGATCAAACAATTGAGCGGATTTCGGCTTTACAACCAACCCGTGTACTGGAGATTGGTTGTGGTGGTAGTGGTCTAATGCTTTTGCGGTTTGCTCCCCATTGTACACACTACTGTGCAACTGACATCTCAGAAAACGCTCTGCACATTCTCCAGCAACAATTGAGCAAGTTGGGGCAAGATTTACCAGGGGTTAGTTTCATCCAGAAAGGAGCAGATGACTTCACTGGTATGAGTACGGATGCCTTCGATGCTGTATTCATAGTCTCGGTAGCCCAATACTTTCCGAGTGTTGACTACTTATTAAAGGTGTTAGAAGGTGCTGTAAATGTAGTAGAGCCTGGAGGATTTATATTTTTGGGAGATGTTCGCAACAAAGGATTACTAGAAGCTTTTCACACCTCTGTTCAGCTATATAAAGCACCAGCCTCGCTTTCGGTGGCAAATTTGCAGCAACGTGTACAAAAGCAAATATTTGCAGAGAAACAGTTAGTTATTGATCCAGCCTTCTTCATCGCCTTAAAACAGCATCTGCCCAAAATTAGCAATGTGGAAATTCATCTCGAACGCGGGCATTTCCATAATGAGTTGACTAAATTCCGCTACGATGTGATTATCCATGTTGGAAATGAAGTTTATCCTACAGTAGATATTTCATGGTTAGATTGGCAGCAAGCAAAGCTGACAGTCCCATCGGTGCGCCAATTACTCCTAGAGACTGAGCCGGATATTTTGGGAATTGCTAACGTGCCGAATGCTCGTGTTTTGGCAGATGTTCAAGCCGTGGAATTGCTCAAAAATTCCGAAGGTCTGACAAATGTTGGTGAACTAAGGGAAACTCTCCAAGCAGTAGCAACAACTGGCGTAGACCCTGAAGAACTATGGGCATTAAGCGAAGAACTACCTTACACCGTCGATATTAGCTGGTCAGATTCTAGTGTTAATGGTGAATATCAAGTGGTATTCAAAAGGCGTACCGCAGCATCACAGATGAAGGCGATCGCGCTGACTCCTGCTTGCACCCGAAAAATGACTAGTTCTCAGTCTTGGAGTGATTATGCTAATGCTCCACTACAAGAGATGTCTAATACTCAGCTTGTGTCTCTATTACGGCAGCACTTAGGGTCGAAGCTACCTAACTACATGGTGCCAGGAGCTTTTGTGATGCTAGACGCACTACCACTATTACCTAATGGGAAGGTCGATCGCAAAGCATTGCCCGCACCGAATACAACACGTCCCGAATTAGAAGCAGCTTATCAGCCACCCCAAACCGAGGTAGAAAAAATAATTGCCAGTATTTGGCAAGAAATACTTCATGTTGAGGACGTAGGAATTCATGATAATTTCTTTGAACTAGGTGGTCACTCATTGCTTTTAATTCAGGTTCATAGCAAGTTGCAAAAAGTATTTCAGCGAGATTTAACCTTGGTTGAAATGTTTCAA
This sequence comes from Nostocaceae cyanobacterium, assembly GCA_051861145.1. Taxonomy (GTDB): domain Bacteria; phylum Cyanobacteriota; class Cyanobacteriia; order Cyanobacteriales; family Nostocaceae; genus JBHYDF01. The sequence goes on along the minus strand of JBHYDF010000011.1, from coordinate 23,060 downwards.
TACCCGACTATAAGCCACCTAGCTAAATATTTTAGTCAGGAATCAAGCGAAGAGACATCTTTTATACGGCATTCTCATCACCCGGAAAGCAGAACAGCTTCAGTACAGCGGCGAAAACAAGTTAGGAAAGCACATCGTTCAGCAACAAAGCAAAAAGATATTTCATCTCAACAAGGTGAATAAAGTGTAAGAATTAAAGTTTAATATAGACTTGCCAACATACTTTATAAATTATTTATTTATCAATATAAATAAATAATTTGAACTTAGGCGACTCCTGAAAAACGAAGTAGAAAAAATTCTTGCAAAAGACACAATATGACATCGAGCAAACAAGAAATGCTAAATAAAAATTACTTTTTAGAAGCAGAGCAGGCATTACATGACGAAATTGAAGAACAAGTAATGCAATTGTTTGCTTCATCCAGTCAAGCAACCTCTATTGAGAAACAAATAGATGAAATAATAGATGATTTTTATCAAGATTTTTTAAGCTCTATTGATGCTAATACCAACATTGATTTAGAGTCATTATTAGAAAAATTTTCTGATAGTAAAATACCTGTTCAGCCTACTAATTTTGAGAGCTATCTCAAATATTTAGGTAGCAATGTTGTTACTCATTCAATACATACGTCTTCGCCGCAATTTATCGGTCACATGACCTCAGCGCTTCCTAGTTTTGTGCGCCCTCTGGCTAAACTGATGACGGCAATGAACCAAAACGCCGTCAAAATAGAGACAGCTAAAGCCCTAAGCTTTTGTGAACGTGAAGCGTTGGCGATGTTGCATCGACAAATTTACAGATTTTCTGATAGTTTCTACGCTCAGCATATCCAAAACAACCTAAGTACACTAGGAATTTTAGTTTCTGGTGGGACAGTAGCAAATATTACTGCACTTTGGTGCGCCCGTAATGTTTGCTTAGGGGCAAAGGATGGCTTTTCTGGTGTTGAGAAAGAAGGCTTAGACGCAGCCCTAGATTTCTATGGTTACAAAGGGGCGGTGATTATTGGCTCTGAGTTGATGCATTACTCTTTTGATAAAGCTGCGGATTTGATGGGTATTGGTACAAATGGCTTGATGAGAATCCCTGTTGACTGTAATAATCGGGTTGATATACAGGCGCTGCGTCAAGCTGTTGTAGAGTGTCGTGCCCAAAATTTGTTGATCATTGCTATTGTGGGTGTTGCTGGTACGACGGATTCAGGTGGAGTTGATTCCCTAGTAGAGATTGCAGAAATTGCCCAAGAAGCTCAAGCTCATTTTCACGTCGATGCTGCTTGGGGTGGACCACTGATTTTTTCTCAACAACATCGGCATAAGCTTGCTGGGATCGAACGAGCTGATTCTGTCACCATTGACGGACATAAACAACTATACCTGCCAATGGGTATTGGTATGGTCTTTTTGCGCGAGCCACATATGGCTTCATCAATCGAAAAGCAAGCTAGCTACACGATGCGTAAAGGGTCATTCGATTTAGGTAAACGCGCTTTAGAAGGTTCCCGACCAGGTATGGCTTTATTTTTACATGCTGGGCTAAATCTGATCGGGCTTAAGGGATATGAATTTTTGATTGATGAAGGTATTAGGAAAACTCAATATATGGCAGATCGTATCTGTATCATGCCTGAGTTTCAGTTGTTAGCAGAACCTGATACTAACCTGATTACATATCGCTACATTCCGGAGCCATTTAGAGAGCTTGTTGCCCGAAAGCAGTTGACCGAAATGGACAATCAAATAATTAATAAATTTAATGAACGCTTACAGAAAATTCAGCGTCAAATTGGTCGTACTTTTATTTCACGAACGACAAAAACAACAACCTGTTTTGGTAAGGAAATTCTTATCGTTGCCTTGCGCGCAGTGATTGCCAATCCGCTAACTACAGAAGAAGATATTGATGCAGTTTTAAACGACCAAATTCAGATTGCTAAAGAAATTTCACTGTCCAATTTTCTAGAAAGATTTGAAGATGAATTAGCTCAGTCACCGTAGATAAAATTGATTGCTTTTTTATATGTAGGACTTACGCAAAATATATCCATTTTTTTCAATTAATCACACAGCAGGTATCATATCAAATCGGTTGGCATCGGAATAATATATTTTTTAACGCAGAGGGACGCAAAGGTAAGCGCAGAGTAACGCAGAGTTTTTGGGCTTATCTGTTGAGTAATTCCGACGCAAGCGGAAACGATATAAAAAATACCTTGATAACAGGGGATAAAGCGTAAGTCCTTGTATGGTTGAGAAAATTACTCTTTTATAAAAAAGCGTTTAAATCCAATAATGTATTAGTCCGATTATAGTTAGGAGCAGTATATTTTTTAGAAACCACAGAGGCGCAGAGGACACAGAGTTAAGAGACTAAGATTTTTTTTAGAGTAACTAAACTATATGGGGCTATAAAGGTTATTGTTTATGGATATAACAACTAATTTTCATAACTTAGATAGTAAAGATGAAATAGCTATCATTGGGATGGCAGGACGTTTTCCTGGAGCGCCTAACGTTGATAGTTTTTGGCAAAACCTACGAGATGGTGTAGAGTCTATTTCTTTTTTCAGTGATGAAGAATTACTATCTGCTGGAATAAATCCAAAATTGCTGAATGACCCAAGTTATGTCAAAGCAAGCGGTGTATTAGAAAATATAGATTTATTTGATGCTTCTTTTTTTGGCTTTTCTCCTAGAGAAGCCGAAATTACAGATCCACAACACCGTCTTTTTATTGAATGTGTTTGGGAAGCTCTAGAAAATGCTGGTTATGACTCTCAAACTTATAGTGGTCAAATTGGTCTTTTCGCTGGTGTTGCTCTCAGTCACTACCTGCTTTCAAATTTGTATCCCAACCGGGATTTGATGGAATCAGTTGACAGCTTCCAAACTTCTATTGGCAATGATAAGGATTTCTTAACCACCCAAGTTTCTTACAAATTAAACTTGAGAGGCCCAAGCGTCAATGTTCAAACAGCCTGTTCCACATCGTTAGTTACTGTCCATTTGGCTTGCCAAAGTTTAATGAATGGTGAAAGTGATATCGCTTTAGCTGGTGGTGTTGCAATAGAAGTGCCTGAAAAAGCTGGTTATTACTATCACGAAGGAGGAATTGGCTCTCCTGATGGACGTTGCCGAGCTTTTGATGCTAAAGCGCAGGGAACAACTAGCGGTAATGGTTTAGGTGTAGTAGTCTTGAAAAGACTAGAGGATGCTATTGCTGATGGTGACTTTATCCATGCAGTCATCAAAGGTTCAGCTATCAATAACGATGGTTCTTTAAAGATTGGATATACAGCACCTAGCATTGACGGTCAAAGGGAAGTGATTTTAGAGGCGCTTGCCTTAGCGGCCGTAGAACCTGAGACTATTACTTATTTAGAAACACATGGTACGGGAACTGTGTTAGGAGACCCGATTGAAATTAAGGCTCTTACGCAAGCTTTTCGTGCAAGTACAAATAAAAAAGGCTTTTGTGCAATTGGTTCAGTCAAGACTAATATCGGACATCTGGATACAGCAGCCGGTGTAGCTGGCTTAATCAAAAGCGTTCAAGCTCTGAAAAATAAACAAATACCCCCCAGTTTGCACTTTGAAAAGCCAAATCCCCAAATAGATTTTGCTAACAGTCCTTTCTATGTTAATACCACGTTGTCAGAGTGGAAAAGCAATGGGATTCCTCGCAGAGCAGGTGTCAGTTCTTTTGGTATTGGTGGAACTAATGCCCATGTGATTTTGGAAGAAGCTCCAGAGGTTGAACCTAAGAGCCCTTCCCGTCCTTGGCAATTACTATTATTATCAGCCAAAACCAGTACAGCCCTAGAAACTGCTACAGCAAATTTAGCTGCTCACCTCCAGCAAAATCCGGAGATTAACCTACCTGATGTGGCTCACACCCTACAAGTAGGTCGTCGCGCTTTTGACCATCGCCGCCTGGTAGTTTGCCGTGACCTCGATGATGCGGTAAAAGTTTTGACTTCCCAAGACCCGCAACGTGTTTTCACTTATCATCGTAAGCCGAGTCACTGTCCAGTCATTTTCATGTTTTCAGGACAAGGGGCGCAATATGTAAATATGGGGAGAGAACTATACTCGGTTGAAGCAACATTTGCTAGACATGTAGATACTTGCGCCGAGATTCTTCAATTGCACCTAGGTGTTGATATTCGCTCAATACTGTATCCAAAAGAACAACACAGCGAAACAGCTAGCCAACAATTACAACAAACAGCCTTCACCCAACCTGCACTATTTGTAATTGAGTATGCTTTAGCACAGTTATGCATCGAATGGGGAATACGTCCAGAAGCGATGATTGGTCACAGCATCGGCGAATATGTGGCGGCTACAATTGCAGGCGTGTTTTCTTTAGAAGATGCGCTATTAATTGTGGCAAAGCGAGGAAAACTGATGCAACAGTTGCCCAAAGGTAGTATGCTAGCAATTGCCTTGCCAGCACAAGATGTACAAGCACTTTTGGATCTAGAGCAAACCTGTGTAGAGATCGCAACAATCAACAGTGCGAATTCCTGTGTTGTTTCTGGTAGTGTAGAAGCGATCGCCACACTCATTAACCAATTATCCTCAAAAGGAATTGAAGCAAGACTGTTGCATACATCTCATGCTTTTCATAGTGCGATGATGGAACCGATTTTAGAACCATTTGTGCAAGCACTTGAAAAAGTCAAACTCAATCCTCCCCGCATTCGCTTTATATCCAATCTTACTGGCACTTGGATTACAACCCAACAAGCTACAAGTCCCCAATATTGGGGTCAACATCTACGACAAACTGTAAAATTTTCCGATGGCATATCCCAACTACTACAGCAGTATGAAGGTATTTTTCTCGAGTTGGGTCCTGGAAGAACATTAAGCACATTCACTTTACAGCATCTCAACACTAATGCAAAACAGGTGGTGCTTAATTGTTTACGCCATCCCAAACAACAACAATCGGATGTTAACTTTTTGTTGCAGACATTGGGGCGGTTGTGGCTAGCTGGTGTAGAAGTAGATTGGTCTGGATTTTATACTCATGAGCAGCGTTATCGTCTCCCCTTACCAACATATCCCTTTGAACGCCAAAGATACTGGATTGAACCCAAAAAACAAGGACAGGATAACTATCCTACTCCTGTGTTACTGAGTAAAAAACCCGACATAGCCGACTGGTTTTATATTCCTTTTTGGAAGCCATCTTTACCTCCAGCACAACTCGAACACAAAGAATTAGCAACGCAAAAATCCTGTACTTTGCTGTTTATCGATGAGTGCGGCTTGGGTATCAAGTTGGAAAAACATTTGAAACAACAAAACCAGGATGTGATTACTGTCAAAGTAGGGGCAGAATTCACCAAGTTAAGTGAGTGCCAATATACCCTCAATCCTCAACACAATAGTGATTATGATACTTTAATTAATGAACTTATCACACAACAAAAGTTACCAAAAACAATTGTTCATTTGTGGAACGTTACACCTGTCAGTGACAAAGAATTAGAACTTGAAAAAGTTGAAAAAGCACAAGCAACAGGATTTTACAGTTTATTATTTATTGCTCAAGCTTTGGGAAGACAGGAAACTGCTGATGATTTTCAAATCACAGTTATTTCTAACAACCTACAACCAGTGACAGGAACTGAGGCGCTTTGTCCAGAGAAAGCAACTTTACTTGGACCGATTAAAGTAATATCTCAGGAATATTCAAATATCAAATGTCGTAGTATTGATGTTATTCTTCCCTTGCGAGAAAGTTGGCAAGAAGAAAAACTTGTAGAACAATTACTTACGGAATTGACAACTTCCACTGCTGATAAAGTGATTGCTTACCGAGGTTTTAATCGTTGGGTGCAAACTTTTGAATCAGTGCGTTTTGATGAAACTAAGATAGAAAAACCACGATTAAGGAAACAGGGAGTATATCTGATTACAGGTGGACTCGGTGGTATTGGATTGGTTGTAGCAGAATACTTGGCTCGAACTGTACAAGCAAAACTTTTATTAATAGGACGTTCAGCTTTACCTAACCGAGATGAGTGGGAACAATGGCTTACTACTCATGATGAAACTGATAGTACCAGCCACAAGATTCGGAAAATTCAAGAACTGGAACAGTTGGGTGCAGAAGTTTTGGTGGTAAGTGCTGATGTGAGCAACTACGAACAAATGCTTTGGGCGATCGCTCAAGTTCAGCAGCAGTTTGGTCAGCTAAACGGTGTGATCCACGCTGCGGGAGTTCCTGGGGGTGGTGTTATTCAGCGCAAAACCCAGCCAGAAGCAGAAAGTATTTTGGCTCCGAAAGTGAAGGGGACATTAGTTTTGGATGCAATTATTAAGGATATTCCGTTAGATTTCTTTATCCTAACATCATCAATGAATTCGATTATAGGGGGATTTGGACAGGTAGATTATTGTGCGGCGAATGCTTTTCTTGACGCCTTTGCTCACTGTAATTTCTCAAAACGTGGCACATTAACCACTAGTATAAACTGGGATACCTGGCAAGAGGTTGGGATGGCTGTAAATACAACAATGCCTCAACAACTCGAAGAATTGCGTGCAGAAAATCTTGAACAAGGAATATTACCGAATGAAGGTGTAGATGCTTTGACGCGTGCTTTAGGAAGTACAATACCACAAATTGTTGTATCCTCCTCTGACTTTTTAAATTTACTCAAGCAGGATAATTCTTATAATGAAAAACGAGTTTTAGAATTTTTAGACCCGACGAGTAAATTTAACTCAAAATATCCGCGTCCTGAACTAAGTAATGATTATATCGCACCTAGGAATGAAATTGAGCAAAAGCTGATTGAGATTTGGCAAGAAATTCTTGGAATCGAACGAATTGGAATTTATGATAACTTCTTTGAACTGGGTGGTGATTCACTCATGGGTATTCAACTTATTTCTCGCTTAAATAATGTTTTTGAATCAAAGATTGCTGTTGCTAAGCTTTATGAATGTCCAAATGTCTGTTCTATGGCAAATATTTTCAAGCCTGATGAATCTCAGAACAATCTTTTAGAAAATAGGCTAAGTCGAGGACAAAGAAGAAGACAAATACAAATGCAAAAGAATCTATAGTAATGGTGTTTAAGGTGTATTTTTTTTGAACGAACCACGTTCGCGAGGCGTGCGCTCAACCGCGCATAGTACACGAAGTTAAGAGGTAGGCAGAGTTTTATCGTTTTATTTAGGGTTGCTATAGAAAATTATGAGTAGCAATACAAGTTTTGAACAAACACTAGATTTAGATATTGCGTTAGTGGGAATGTCTGGTCGTTTTCCTGGTGCAAATAATCTCGATAAATTTTGGCATAATCTCCAAAATGGAGTTGAGTCTATTTCTTTTTTCTCTAATCATGATTTAGAAGATTTAAATCTGGAAGAGACGGTTTTAAATGACCGCAATTATGTTAAAGCAGCGCCTGTACTGGAAGATATTGAGAGTTTTGATGCCGGATTCTTTGGCTTTAGTCCTAGAGAAGCTGAAGTGATAGATCCCCAACACCGCTTGTTCATGGAGTGTGCTTGGGAAGCTCTGGAAAATGCTGGATACGACCCAGAAACCTATCAAGGTTTGATTGGTGTTTATGCTGGTACAAGCACAAATACTTACTTTTTGCACAATATTTATCAAAACTCTCAGTTGAAAGATATTTCTAATACATATGCTCTTGATAAAGATTTTTTGACTACAAATATTTCCTATAAATTAAATCTCAAAGGACCAAGTATAGGTGTTCAAACTTACTGCTCTACTTCATTAGTTGCTGTACATTTAGCATGTAAAAGTTTACTGGATGAAGAGTGTGATATTGCTTTAGCTGGTGGGGTTGCAATTAAAGTTCCACAAAAGTCTGGTTATTTATATCAAGAAGACGGAATTTTATCTCCTGATGGTCACTGTCGTGCTTTCGATGCTAAAGCTCAAGGTACCATTTTCGGCAGTGGGGTTGGGATTGTTGTCTTAAAAAGATTAAAAGATGCTATTGCTGATAGAGACTATATTCATGCTGTTATTAAGGGTTCAGCAATCAACAATGATGGTTCCTTGAAAGTTAGCTATACTGCACCTAGCGTGGATGGTCAGGCTGAGGTTATTGTAGAGGCTCTGGCAAATGCTGGAATTGATGCTGGTGATATTTCGTATATAGAAACTCATGGGACTGGAACACCTACTGGTGATCCAGTGGAAATTGCTGCGCTTACCAAGGCTTTTCGTGCTTTTACAAAGAAAAATGGCTTCTGCGCGATCGCTTCCTTAAAACCAAATATCGGTCATCTAGATACAGCGGCTGGTGTGGCAAGTCTGATCAAGACTGTCCTAGCATTGAAACACAAACAGATACCTCCTAGCCTCAATTTTGAAGTTCCCAATCCTCAGATTGATTTTTCTAACAGTCCTTTTTACGTCAATACTAAACTTACTGAGTGGAAAGCTAACGGTACTCCCCGTCGCGCTGGAGTTAGTTCCCTAGGCTTTGGTGGAACTAATGCTCATGTCATTCTTGAAGAAGCTCCAGAGATAAAATTTTTTGAAGAATCGAGACCTTGGCAATTACTATTATTATCAGCCAAATCTAGTTCGGCACTTGAAACTACAACTACAAATCTGGTCACGTATTTAAAACAGCATCCAAATATAAATCTAGCCAATGTGGCTCATACTTTACAGGTGGGTCGCAGGGGTTTTAACCATCGCCGAATGTTGGTTTGTCAGAATATTAAAGATGCTATAACTTGTTTGGAAACACAGGATCAGAAACGGGTTTTTACTGCATGTCAGGAACATAGAGAACAGCCTGTCATTTTCATGTTTTCAGGACAAGGGGCGCAATATGTAAATATGGGGAGAGAACTATACTCGGTTGAAGCAACATTTGCTAGACATGTAGATACTTGCGCCGAGATTCTTCAATTGCACCTAGGTGTTGATATTCGCTCAATACTGTATCCAAAAGAACAACACAGCGAAACAGCTAGCCAACAATTACAACAAACAGCCTTCACCCAACCTGCACTATTTGTAATTGAGTATGCTTTAGCACAGTTATGCATCGAATGGGGAATACGTCCAGAAGCGATGATTGGTCACAGCATCGGCGAATATGTGGCGGCTACAATTGCAGGCGTGTTTTCTTTAGAAGATGCGCTATTAATTGTGGCAAAGCGAGGAAAACTGATGCAACAGTTGCCCAAAGGTAGTATGCTAGCAATTGCCTTGCCAGCACAAGATGTACAAGCACTTTTGGATCTAGAGCAAACCTGTGTAGAGATCGCAACAATCAACAGTGCGAATTCCTGTGTTGTTTCTGGTAGTGTAGAAGCGATCGCCACACTCATTAACCAATTATCCTCAAAAGGAATTGAAGCAAGACTGTTGCATACATCTCATGCTTTTCATAGTGCGATGATGGAACCGATTTTAGAACCATTTGTGCAAGCACTTGAAAAAGTCAAACTCAATCCTCCCCGCATTCGCTTTATATCCAATCTTACTGGCACTTGGATTACAACCCAACAAGCTACAAGTCCCCAATATTGGGGTCAACATCTACGACAAACTGTAAAATTTTCCGATGGCATATCCCAACTACTACAGCAGTATGAAGGTATTTTTCTCGAGTTGGGTCCTGGAAGAACATTAAGCACATTCACTTTACAGCATCTCAACACTAATGCAAAACAGGTGGTGCTTAATTGTTTACGCCATCCCAAACAACAACAATCGGATGTTAACTTTTTGTTGCAGACATTGGGGCGGTTGTGGCTAGCTGGTGTAGAAGTAGATTGGTCTGGATTTTATACTCATGAGCAGCGTTATCGTCTCCCCTTACCAACATATCCCTTTGAACGCCAAAGATACTGGATTGATGCTAAATCACCATTACCTTCTTCAAGTAGCAAGCTAGCAAAATTAGACAAGAAACAAGACCTAGACAACTGGTTCTATATTCCTTCATGGAAACGCTCTTTTTTGCCAAATTTAACTTCTTCGTCTGACTTAGAAACTAAGGGTAAGCAATGGCTTTTGTTTGTTGATGAACGTGGAATCGGTACCCAATTAGTTAAAAAATTGGAACATCAAGGTAAAGATGTAGTAGTGGTAAAAGCGGGAGAGCAATTTACTAAATTGAGGGATGGTGTTTATAGCATTAATCCCCAAAATCTTGATGATTATGATGCATTGTTCAAAGAACTAATTGCACTGAATAAAACTCCTCAAAATATAGCTTTTTTATGGAGCTTGAACACCCTAGAAATTTGCCAAAATAATGAATATTTAGAATTTAACAGTTTGCTATTTTTAACGCAAAGCCTTAGTAAACAAAAAATTGCTGATAACTTAGAAATCTGGGTTGTTTCCAACCAGATTCAACAAGTCAACGGCGAAGAAGCACTTAACCCCAAAAAAACAATCATTTTAGGATTATGTAAAGTCATTACTCAAGAATATCCAAATATTACCTGCCGAAATATAGATGTAGCGCTTCCTCACTCAAGCTCTCAACAAGAGGAAAAAATAATAAACCAAATTTTTGGAGAATTCTCAACTTTATCTTCTGACTTAATTGTTGCTTACCGTAATTGCTACCGTTGGGTACAAATATTTGAACCAGTACATATAGAGTCAGCAGATGAAGAAAAAATTGCTCTCAGAAAACAGGGAGTTTACCTGTTTCCAGGTGGAGTAGAAAGTCTGGGAATGGTACTCGCAGAATATCTAGCAAAAACTGTACAAGCAAAACTCGTATTTATCGAGGATTCAGCTTTTCCCGAAAAGGATGAATACTCGCAATGGTTAAAAACTAACGCTCAAGAAGATGAGGTGAGTAGCAAAATCCAAAAACTACTTGCATTAGAGAAATTAGGTGCAGAAGTTTTGGTAATTCGTACAAATATAACCAATCATGAACAAATATATCAGTATCTTGCACCGGAAAAAATTGGTACAATTCATGGGGTTATTTGCTCGACTGGGATAACACGCGAAGATGTATTTTTATCAATACCAGAAATTGGTAAGATAGAGTTACAACAACTCCTTGATTCTCATATTGAGAAGATTATTATCTTAGAAAAAATCTTACAGAGTAGAAAGTTAGATTTTTGTATCATTTCTTCTTCTTTATCTTCCATTTTAGGAGGATTTGGGTTAGCTTTATACTCAGGACTTAACCAGTTAACAGATACCTTTTTTCAAAGACATAATCAAACTAACTCTGTGCTATGTACTATCATAAATTGGGATAAATTGCAACTCGATGCAACCCAAACAGAAGATTTAGCTATCACCAAAACAGAAACCATAGAAGTATTTAAGCGAATACTCTCATTGCGAGAACAAACTCAGATTATTGTTTCCACAGTAGATATCAATGCTAGGAGCGATCGCACATTTAAACTCAACTCTTTGTCAAATTCAAAATCTTCCAGTCAAATAGACTTATCCTCACGCTATTCCAGACCTAATCTGAGTAATTCCTATGTTGCTCCAACTAACGAATTAGAAAAACAAATTGCCGAAATTTGGCAAGAACTGCTTGGAATTACACAAGTTGGTATTTACGACAATTTTTATGATTTGGGAGGAGACTCTCTCATTGCGACTCAACTAGTTTCTCGATTGCGAGCAAAGTTTCCCGTAGAATTACCACTACGTAATATTTTGCTTGAAGCAATGATTATAGCTGATCAAGCACAAACAATTGAACAACTTCTCCTAGATAAAATTGAGGAATTATCTGAAGAAGAAGTAGCAGTTCTCTTAGCAAATGCATAATAGATATCACTTGAAAATATGGGCTAGTATAAAGGCATTTTCTTGCCTTGTTGCGAACTCTATTTATAGCGTCTTTCACATAAAATAAATTTCCATAAACCTCTGCGCCTCTGCGTCTCTGCGTGAGGCTGAAAAATTATCAAAAACCTATTATTAACAATGAATAAAGAATACTCTAATTTATCACCTGCCAAAAAAGCCCTTTTAGAAAAATGGAAGGGAGGGAAATTTCAAGCTGATACTATTCCCAAGCGTCAAATATCTAAAAATATACCCTTATCTTTTTCTCAGCAAAGGCTATGGTTTATTGACCAACTTTATCGCGGAAGTTCCTTTTTCAATATTCCAATTGCCTTTCACTTAAAGGGATTGCTAAATATTAAAGCACTACAGCAAAGCCTGAATGAAATCCTCAGACGCCATGAAGTTTGGCGCACAAATTTTGTGCTGATAAATGGACAGCCAGTGCAAGAGATAGCAACCCAATTAACTTGGGACTTACCCATCATCAACCTTGAACATTTATCTGGTAAAGATTGGGAAGGAGAGATTAAACAACTTGCAGTTGAGGAAGCAAAAAAACCCTTTAATTTAGCTAAAGGGCCTCTAGTTAGAGCGACTTTACTGCGGTTGGGTGAAGAAGAACACATTTTCCTTTTGACCATGCATCATATTATTACGGATGGTTGGTCTTGTGGTGTGTTCCTGCGGGAGTTAGCAACATTGTATGCAGCTTTCTCTAAAAATCAGCCATCACCTTTACCAGAACTCCCTATCCAGTACGCAGATTTTGCAGTTTGGCAGCGCGATCGCTTGCAAGGTAAACTGCTTGAAACCCAACTTAATTACTGGAAGCAACAACTAACTGGCTCACCACTTGCGGTGGAAGGGTTCCCTGGCGTAAGCAAAACGGCTCCCCCGTTGGCTGAATTACCTGTACTACAGTTACCAACGGATCGTCCACGACCTGTTATTGCCACTTTTACTGGTGCAAAACAATTCTTTACGTTCTCTAAAACTTTAACAGATGCACTGAATCAGTTAAGCCAGCAAGAAGACACCACTTTATTTATGACTCTGCTAGCAGCATTTTATATACTGCTATACCGTTACACAGAGCAAGAAAATATTCTAGTTGGTTCTCCCATTGCTAACCGGAACCGAGCCGAACTAGAAGGAATATTGGGTTTATTTGTTAATACTTTGGTATTGCGTAACAATCTTAGTGGTAATCCTAGTTTCCGGGAACTTTTACATCGAGTGCGTGAGGTAACTCTTGATGCTTATGCACATCAGGATTTACCTTTTGAAATGCTTGTAGAAGAATTACAACCGCAGAGAGATTTAAGCCGAAATCCGCTGTATGAAGTTATGTTTGTCCTGCACAATACTCCAATATCCGTGCAGGAAGTTTCTGGTTTAACCTTGCGTGCTTTGGAGTTTGATAGCGGTACGGCACAGTTAGACATTTTCCTGTCAATGTCCGAATCCCCAGAAGGATTAACAGGGTTTTTGGAGTACAATACTGATTTATTTAATTCGGTAACTATTAGCAGGTTAATTAGCAATTTTCAAACTTTACTAGAAAGTATTATTGCCAATCCCGAACAGCGAATTACAGAATTATCATTGCTCACTGCAAAAGAGCGAGAGCAACTGTTAGTGAAGTGGAATCAAACTTGGGCAGATTATCAGGATGCATCTCTTCATCAATTATTTGAGCAGCAGGTCGAGCTTTCTCCCAACTCCGTCGCGTTAATTAGCCAGTCTGAACAACTGACTTATTGTCAACTGAACGCAAGGGTTAATCAGCTTGCTCATTATTTGCAAAAACAGGGTGTCACAGAAAAAACGCTGGTTGCTATTTGTCTAGAACGCTCAGTAGAAATGGTCGTAGGAATTTTAGCTGTCCTCAAAGCAGGCGGTGCATACATTCCCCTTGATCCAAGTTATCCAATTGAGCGCCTTAGCTTCATGCTTTCTGATTCCCAAGTGTCATTGCTTATTAGTCATTCGTCATTAATTAATAACTTTAAACAATTGACAAATGACAAAGAAAAAATAACAATCATCTCAATAGACAGTGACTGGAAATTTGTCAAGCAAGAAAGTCCAGAAAACCCTATTAACACCTCAAAAGCTGATAATCTTGCTTATGTGATTTATACCTCTGGTTCCACTGGAACTCCTAAAGGCGTTCTCGGAACTCATCGCGGTACAGTCAATGGTTTACACTGGCTGTGGAAAACCTATCCTTTCACCCAAGGCGAAGTTTGTTGCCAGAAAACAGCTATTAGCTTTGTAGACTCAGTATGGGAGATTTTTGCTCCCTTACTTCAGGGCATTCCTAATGTTATTATTCCTGATGCAGTTGTTAAAGACACACAGCTATTCGTAGAAGCTCTAGCACGCCATAAAATTACACGTATTATACTTGTCCCCTCACTGCTGCGTTTACTTTTAGATACTTACAGCCATCTCACCAGAAATTTACCGCATCTTAAAGTTTGGATTACGAGTGGAGAAGCGCTATCTGTTCACTTAGTTCAAACCTTCCGAGAATTAATGCCATGGGCAAAATTAATTAATCTTTACGGTTCATCAGAAGTTTCTGCCAATGTTACTTACTACGATACTAGTTTATTACCAAATCAACTAAATAGCATTCCCATCGGTCGTCCGATTGACAATACTCAAGTCTATGTGTTGAATAGTCATTTGCAACTAACACCTGTAGGAGTTGTTGGTGAACTTTATATAGGTGGTGATGGATTAGCAAAAGGATATTTACATCGTCCTGAATTAAGTCAAGAAATATTTATTGATAACCCCTTTGTTCCAGGAACAAAACTTTATAAAACCGGTGACTTGGTGCGTTATCTCAACGATGGTAATCTTGAGTATTTAGGTCGTCGAGATGACCAAGTAAAAATTCGAGGTTTTCGAGTGGAATTGGCGGAAATCGAGGCGATAATTGCACAAAATCCACATGTGCGAGAATCTGTTGTCATTGTCTGCGATGATCCTCAAGGCGATCGCCGTTTGATTGCATATGTCGTGACAGATCAGCAAGATATTGGACAACAACTTTTGCCCGACTTGCAACAAAAGCTGCCACAATACATGATACCCTCTGCTTTCGTGGCACTGGATGCGCTCCGACTCACGCCCAATGGCAAAGTAGACAAGCGCTCTCTTCCCACGGGCGATGTTATTCAACTAAATGCTACTCACAATTTCGTATCTCCCCAAAATTTTACTGAATTGGCATTGGTGAAAATTTGGGAAAATCTACTAAATACTAGCCCTATCGGGGTGACAGATAACTTTTTTGACATGGGAGGTCACTCATTTTTAGCCGTTCGCTTAATGGCTCAAATTTACGACAAATTTGGGCACAATCTTCCCGTATCAGTTCTGTTTGAAAATCCGACGATTGAAAAACTAGCTGCAATTGTTAGTCAGCCATCTCGCGAAAGTTCAGATTCTCATTTGGTAGCGATTCAGTCTTCTGGTTCTAAGATACCTTTCTTCTGTATACATGGCGCGGGTGGAGGTATTAGTCACTACTTTAACTTATCCAGAAGGCTGGGTGAGGACTATCCATTTTATGCCTTGGAACATACCGTAGGCCAAGAAGAACCTGAAATTATTTCAGTAGAGGAAACAGCAGCGCGCTACCTGCAAGAAATTCGTCAGGTACAACCGAATGGACCTTATTTTTTAGGTGGTCATTGTTACGGAGGTGTACTTGCCTTTGAAATGGCGCAACAACTACAAAAGCAAGGTCAAACAGTAGGTTTGTTAGTTGTTATTGACGCTATATTATCAAAAACAGTCATTCAACCTACAGATGATGACGATGCCAAGTTATTACTCCGCATTGCTGAAGAAATAAAAACCGAAAATAATATAGATTTTTCCGTTCCTTTTGAGGAACTTCGAGATTTACCATTAGATGAGCAACTTCATTTAGTGAATAAAAAAGCAAACTTTGTCTTTAGCGATACAGAGATTAAAGATTTTCTCCGTCATTACAAACTTTTCAAAGCTCATGTCCAAGCTATGCGGGATTACCTTCCACAAGTTTATCCTCTACAAATGACTCTTTTACGAGCTAACGAGGAAATAATTCATGACTTTGAAAGTCCAGAATTTCAAACTGATGATCCCTTCCTTGGTTGGGGCAAATTTTCCCATCAACCTATTCAAGTGATTGAAGTTCCAGGGGATCATTTCTCAATGTTTGTCGAACCTCATATTCAGGAATTAGCCAGACAGTTGAGAATTTGTATCGATAATGCTCTGTGCAATGTAGTATAGAAAAGGCAAATGAAACTACCTCCAGGGCCAAAAAGTCCCACTTGGCTAGTAAATCTGCAATTTGACGCTGACCCCTTTAGCTATATGGATGCTGTTTCTAAGCGTTATGGTGATATCATCACTATCATGCTTGGTTCGACACCAATAGTTTATGTCAGCAATCCTTCAGGATTAAAACAGATTTTCACTAATGGTCAAGAAATTACAGCCTCCGGTGCATTGAACAAAGATTTTGTTCTCATGACGGGAAAGAAAGGAATACTTCAACTGGATGGCTCACGTCACAAACATCGACGTAAACTATTAATGCCTGCCTTTCACGGTGCGCGAATGCAAGCCTATGGGCAAAGAATTTGTGAGATCACAGATAAAATCATCAGTCAACATGCGATCGCACAACCTTTCGTTGCTTACCCTACCATCGACGATATTACCTTACGGGTGAGTATAGAAGTTGTCACAGGTTTACGCGAGGGAGAACGCTATGAAAAAATCAAGCATTTATTTACTGCTGTGATGAAACATGGGTTATCTCCCATAGTTAATATTCTTAGTAAGCTTCCCTTTGGAGGACAAGATTTAGGTAGATGGAGTCCACAGGGATACATGCTTCACCTGCGGGAAGAGATTTTCCAATTGCTAGACTCTGAAGTTCAAGAACGCCGCCAGCAAGCAGATCCTTCACGCACAGATATTCTTTGTGATCTCATCTTTGCTCATGATGAATCAGGTGAACCATTAAGCAATGAAGAGGTGCGTGATTTATTATTATCGCCCATATTCGCCGCTCAAGATGCTTCCGCAACTGCGATCGCTTGGGCTTTGTACTGGATTCATCGTTTACCTGAAATTCGCAAGCGACTGTTAGAGGAACTCGATAGTCTTGGCGAGTCAAAAGACCCGATGAGCATTGTTGGACTTCCCTACCTTAGTGCTGTTTGTAACGAAGCCCTACGAATTTACCCTACTCAATTGTTCACATTTCCAAGGTTGGTAGAGTCACCAACTGAAGTGATGGGCTATGAGTTGAGTCCAGGTACGGTGCTGATTGGTAATATTTATCGAACGCACCAACGTGAAGATTTATACCCAGAACCGAAACAATTTCAGCCAGAGCGCTTTCTGGAAAGGCAATTCTCTCCTTACGAATTTCTGCCCTTTGGCGGCGGCGCTCGTAGTTGTATTGGAGGAGCTTTTGCTCTGTTTGAAATGAAGCTGGTATTGGCAACAATTCTTTCACACTATCAATTAGCGCTGGTTAGTAAACGACCAGAAAGACCAAAGTTTGGAGGTCTCCTTTGTTACCCTGCTAGTGGTGTGAAGATGGTGATGCTTGGTCGGCGTCAACGCCAAGAGCAGTCGCGCCAGTTTGTCAGCGATTTAGTTTAGTAATTGATATTGGTTTTTGTTCAGCTAAATATTTATTTTTGATGGAGGTAACAGATATGGTTCAGAGTCAAAAAGGTGCTGTGGTCATTACAGGGACATCCACAGGTCTTGGTAGAGCAACCGCGCTCTTGCTTGACAAGCAAGGATATCGCGTTTTTGCCGGAGTTCGTAGAGAAGAAGACGCTGAATCACTCAAACAGGCTGCATCCGGTAATTTAACACCGCTGATCATGGATGTCACCAAAGCAGAACAGATTCAATCCGCCTCAGAATTTGTTTCACTAGCGGTCGGTGATGAAGGAGTGTTCGGATTAATTAACAATGCAATGGTAGCAGTAGACGGACCATTGGAATGTGTGGCGATCGCTGATGTCAAATTGCAATTTGAAGTAGCAGTGATTGGACAAATTGCAGTCACACAAGCATTTTTACCAATGATCCGCAAAGCCAAAGGTCGGATTATTAATATCAGTGCGGGTTGTGGCAGATTAGCAATGCCATATTTCGGACTCTTGTCTGCTTCCAAATTTGCACTAGAAGCAATAACAGATACTTTGCGAATGGAATTAAGTTCTTGTGGAGTTGAAGTTTTGTCTATTTTACCAGGTTCATTTAAGAATAAAGATTTGGCAGACAAAGTGGAGGCGAGCTATCAGAAAACCTTAGCTAATATGTCACCTGAAACCAAAGCTATATATGGCAAGTATCACAGAATATTTATGGAAGACGTGGTTAAGGGAAATCGCAATGGAATGCCAATTGAAAAAGTCACAGGTGTAATCTTAGAAGCTCTAGAAGCTCGCAAACCGAAAAGACAATATTTTGTCGAGAACTCAATGTTAGATAATACACTTTTCTTTTTGTGTAAAAGGTTGCTTCCCCATCAGTATTTTTATGACAATTATTTTTTTGCTCCTATGCGAAAAAGTATGGAGATTGATTAAAAATTGGATCATTTGTTTGTCTAGAGAAAACAAATTAAATAAAACTACTTAGTAAGGTCTCTCTAACATCAGTAGAAAATAGGAATTTTTGATTGAACAAGAGATAGTAAATATGGAAACTCAACAGACCTTTCAACTTTCTATATGTGATTGTCACTTTTGTTCATTGGTTTCCAAAGCTAACGGAGAAGACCCTATTGGTACAGCAGGTAATTATGACCATTTACTGATAATGGAATATCCAAAACCTTGGTCACAATACCTATTTCGGGAAAGTCCGAGAATGCAGCCGCTAATGGATTTGTTAGAAGAGTTAATTGTCAAACATGAAGTCAAGCTGAGACCGATGTTGATTGCTCCTGACCAGGAGTACTCTCATACTGGCTTGACCCGCGTGCTGCACTACTATCGTCCTGCTAAAATGTTTTCTCAGTTTGAGAAACAAGAGTTTGTTGTCCCAGAAGAAGAAGCAACTGCTTTAGTAGCAGCAATACTCAAGCAGTTAATGCAACAGCCCAACGATTTATCAAGATTTCAACACTATCAGCAACAAACCAGTCACATCCGCGAACTCATGGTTTGCACCCATGCTGAAGTAGACCTAGCCTGCGGTAGGTTTGGGAATCCCATATATCGTCGATTACGTAAGGAATATGCTCCTGCTTCTCATGGAAAATTAAGAGTTTGGCAAACAACTCACATTGGCGGTCATCAATTTGCTCCTACCCTAATTGATTTACCCCAAGGCTGCTGGTGGGGTCATTTAGAACCAGAAGTATTAGATTTACTGGTATGGCGAGATGGTTCAGTTTCTAATTTGCGTCAATACTACCGAGGATGGACAGGTTTAAGCGACTTTGAGCAAATTGCCGATCGCGAAATCTGGATGCAGACTGGCTGGACTTGGCTTGACTACTTAAAAGCTGGCAAAGTGCTGGCGATGGAGGAAGTTGCTCAAGGACAATATCCTGATTGGGCGGAAGTACGTATTGATTTTGCTGCGATCGATGGCATTGTATCAGGTGCTTATGAAGCCAGAGTCGAAGTCTGTAGTGAGGTCATGACTGCATTCGACTCAGCAAAACAGATGGAATTAAAACCAGTGAAGCAGTATAGCGTTAGTCGTTTGGTCAAGATTGAGTAAAAAGCAACAAGCCAAGAAATTAAAAAATGACTCCACAACAAGAATCTCAAGTAACAAATGAGATCCTCCAAGGCAATCTCCTGAAGCTGACGTTCAAGTTATCAATTCCCTGTACTTTGGGAATTTTAATGTTTAGCTTGAATAATTTTCTTGATGCTTTCTTTGCAGGGCAATTCATTGGTGAAACAGCTCTAGCTGGTATCGCGCTTGCGCTACCACTCACAGGTATAGCTGAGGGATTTTCTCTATTAATTGGAGTCGGTTCTGGTTCTGTTCTCAGTCAAGCCATTGGTTCTGGAGATATCAAAACTCAGTCCAAAATATTTGGTAACTTAATGGTAATGGGTATTGCGATCGCCTTTGTGATCACAACCATTGGCTACAGATTTGGAGAAGAATTAATTTTATTCATGGGAGGAAGCGGTGAAGTTGCTTCTGCTGGTGCGGAATATTTTAAGACTTATATATTGGGTTCAGTATTTTATATTTTAGGGGGAGGTTCTAGCCAACTCATCAAATCAGAAGGCAATGTGAGGCTGTCAACTATATTTGACTTAATTTTTATTATAGTTAACATCTTTTTAAATACTATATTTATTACTGTCTTAGATTGGGGTATTCAAGGAATTGCCCTTTCTACAGTTATTGCAATGGCAGTTTCCACCATTTTCAACCTAACTTATTTTTTCTCTGGTAAAAGCTGCATCCCAGTTAATTACAAAAAAATGGTTATTGCAGTAGATTTACTGCCAGTCATCTTATCCGTAGGAGTATCAGCATTACTTTTTCCAGTGATGGAATTAGTTCAAGGTTTTGTAATTTTTAAATCAATCTCTCATTATGGAACAAATTCTGATATTGCTTTCTTCGGAGCCACAGGACAAGTAACTGCATTTGTTTTTATTCCTATTAGTGGTTTTGCACAAGCATTACAACCGATAATAGGTATGAATTATGGAGCTAGAAATTATCAAAGACTTAAAAAAGCTTTTTTGACTTTTGGAATCATTGGAACTATTTTATTAATATTGATTTGGATACCTCTACAATTATCACCAACAAGTTTTTTAAGTATACTTCTGCCAAATGTTAATTTTACAAATAATGATGTGTTAAATTTTAGAATCCTTAGCGTCTTAACACCACTATGGCCTTTAGCATATTTTGGTAATACTCTATTCCAATCTTTAGGTAAAGGTCAAGTTGTTATGATAGTAATTTTATTAAGAAGTTTAGCTTTTAATGTACCAATGGTGCTAATCGTTTCTCAAATATTAGGATTGAGAGGTATATACTACGGAATGCTGTTTGCAGATATTTTATTTATGATTATTACATTTGTATTAATCTTTAAAGAATTTAAATATTTAAGCACAATACCAGTAAAACAATGATTAATTGCTGAAAAAATTAAAAAAGGTGATAAGATGGCAACAATGGGAAAATATTGCAAAGCATACTCGCTTCAAAAATTACGTCAATTCAGCCAATGGAATGAAAATTTAGAAAATTATAGGAAAGAAAAACAAGAAGTAGATGGCAGAGAAGTTGAAGCCAAGAGGGTGCTAACGGATGATGATTTTCTATATCTGCAAGAAAACTATGTAGTCACAGATGGAATTTTCAAGGACGAGAATATTATTTTTGACAATGTAACACCTGAGTGGAAAGAATTTTGCCACAAGACCCTTGCATTTGAGATTCCAGTTTCCGAACCCGTATAAATACAAGCATTAGGAAATTAAAACAACAGACAAATGATGTATCAAGACGACAAAGAAGACACAAAAATTTACAAAGTAGTAGTCAACCACGAAGAACAGTACTCCATTTGGCCAGGCGATCGCAAAAATCCTCTTGGTTGGAAAGATGTTGGTAAAAGTGGTCTCAAACAAGAATGTTTAGATTACATCAAAGAAGTCTGGACAGACATGAGACCACTCAGCCTTCGGCAAAAGATGGACGAAGTTGCGCGTAACACTTAGTACTGCACCAATTCAACGCAAGCCGGGTTCCTGCAAAAACACAATTAAAAAGTAAAAAGTAAAAAGAAAATCCCCATAAATAAATTGAGGGGATTTAAAACGGACGCCTAGATTTATCGCGCTACGCGTCTCTCAAAAACTATTTTTACTTTTTCATAAATAAATAATGGTGCATTCAAACCCAATATTTTCTTTTTCTTTATGAGTGCCTTTTTACTTTTTACTTGTTCGGTGAAGAAATTCAGTTACACACTCCCTACTCCCTACTCCCTACTCCCTACTCCCCGTCCTCACCCGGCAAAGTTTGTGTGACAGAGTACTAGTCCTCAGTCAAGTTAAAGAACTTTCTGAAGAAATGGAGAATTTTTATGGTATACTCACCTAACTCTCAAGCACGGGTATGGTTCATCACTGGTAGCTCAAGTGGTTTTGGTCGAGCATTGGCAGAAACATTGCTTGATCGCAATGAGAAAGTGGTACTAACAGCACGAAATCCACAACAGGTAGAAGATTTAGCAGCAAAGTTTCCAGATCGTGCTTTAGCGGTGCAACTTGATGTGACAAAACCCAAACAGGTGCAGGAAGCAGTAAAACAGGCAATTACCAACTTTGGACGCATTGATGTACTCGTCAACAATGCCGGATGTGAAATTGCGGGGGTAATTGAAGAAGTCAGTGATGAAGCTGTTCGCCGTCAATTTGAAACCAACTTTTTTGGTGTCTTAGAAACGCTTCGGGCAGTACTACCTCATATGCGCCAGCAACGCAGTGGACATATCCTTAATATGTCATCAATAGCTAGCTTTATCGGCGGTGCTGGTGGAGGAATTTACTGTAGTAGCAAACTTGCGCTAGAAGGAATTTCCGTTTCATTAGCTAGTGAAGTTGCACCCTTCGGTATCAAAGTCACAATAGTTGAACCTGGCGGGTTCCGTACAAATTTTTTCACACGTTCTTATGTCTTAACCGATACTCAAATAGATGACTATAAGCCATTGATTAATGACATACGCCAAATGATACAGGAAGTGCAGGATATGAAAGTCCTGCTACCCGGTGATCCGAAGAAAGCAGCTCTAGCAATGATTAAAGCGGTTGATAGCGATAACCCGCCACTAAGACTACCACTGGGAGCAGATACAGTCGAAGCTATTGAAGGCGCACTGGAGTATATTAAAGCAGAAATAGATGCTTGGAGGGAAGTCTCTGTAAATACTGCATTTGATGAAGTTTTAGATAAAACTCAAGTTGCTAGTTAGGTGAGGCTGCATCTATTCAGAAATTGGCTCGTGAAAACCACACCAATATCTAGCTCCTGTATTACAACAAGTCAACTACCCACACTATACCCTTCGCGTATAGTGTGGGCTTGCAATAATCACCTTGCGATGCAACTTCATTGTGCCGAGCATAAAGGGCTAGTTTTTAGCTTGAACCGCAAGAAGCCCCACACCATACACTTCGTGTATGGTGTTGGG
>JBHYDF010000010.1:70817-81386 GCA_051861145.1 Nostocaceae cyanobacterium | reverse complement strand
ATGGTTAATGGTTAATGGTTAATGGTTAATGGTTAATGGTTAATGGTTAATAGTCTTACATCTTGCACCTCTTGTGCAGAAACCATAAATCATTTGATAAACAGTAACAAAATTGACGAAATATCAAATTCTGCATAAAGTCCTCTTTTAGAGGACTTGTGCTATGAGACTGGGACTTATAGTCCCAGGCGGATATAAGCGCAGTCGAAAAATTCTTAAATACGTTAATATTACCAGTCTAAAATAGAGGTCATTGTGAGCAAAGATTTCCAGACGCTAGCCAAACTTTATCGAGACACACTCTTAAACGATGTCATTCCCTTTTGGGAAAAACACTCAGTAGACTGGGAACAAGGTGGTTATTTCACCTGTCTCGACCGACAGGGACAAATTTACGATACAGATAAATTCATCTGGTTGCAAAACCGTCAGGTGTGGACATTTTCCATGCTGTACAACCGATGCGACAAACGAGAAAACTGGTTAAAAATAGCCAAAAACGGGGCGGAATTTTTAGCCCAACATGGTCGCGATTCTGAAGGAAACTGGTACTTTGCCCTTAACCAAGCAGGTCAGCCACTAGTACAACCTTATAATATATTTTCTGACTGCTTTGCTGCGATGGCTTTTAGCCAATACGCCCTAGCTTCTGGTGAAACTTGGGCAAAAGATGTGGCTACCCAAGCTTACAACAACGTCTTGCGTCGTAAAGATAATCCCAAAGGTAAGTACAACAAAACCTATCCTGGCACACGCCCAATGAAATCTCTCGCTGTGCCCATGATTCTTGCTAACCTATCTTTAGAAATGAGTTGGCTGTTAACTAATGAACAGCTTGATGAAGTATTGGATATGACGGTACGGGAAGTCATGACCGACTTTCTTGACAAAGAACGCGGATTAATGTATGAAAATGTTGCTCCTGATGGTGGACATATTGACTGTTTTGAAGGGCGAGTAATTAATCCTGGTCATGGCATTGAGGCGATGTGGTTTATTATGGATATCGCCAACCGTCGCGCAGATACGCAAATTATTAACCAAGCGGTGCAGGTGATGCTTAATATTCTCAACTTTGCTTGGGATTCGGAGTATGGGGGACTGTACTATTTTATGGATGCAGATGGACATCCGCCCCAGCAATTAGAATGGGATCAAAAATTGTGGTGGGTACATTTAGAGTCTCTGGTGGCTTTGGCTATGGGTTATCGGCTTACCAAGCGCGAGGAGTGTTGGCAATGGTATCAAAAGATGCACGATTACGCGTGGTCGCACTTTACAGATCCAGAGTATGGCGAGTGGTTTGGCTATTTGAATCGGCGTGGCGAAGTTTTGTTAAATCTCAAAGGTGGGAAGTGGAAAGGTTGTTTCCATGTTCCACGGGCGCTATATCTATGTTGGCAAGAGTTTGAGGAAATGAATTAGCCGTGAATTAGCCGTGAAATAAATTTCCGGATGTGTAGAGACGCGAAATTTCGCGTCTCTACAAACCCGTTAGAAACGGGTTAAAACTGATATCTTGCAGTATTCTCAACAAGAGCCAGAGGCTCTAATTCTCAACTGCCAGGTTGAACCTGGTAACGAGATTTTGGTGGGCTGCCGCCTCTCAATTCTTGAGAATGGTGCAAGATGTGAATTAAAATCTTTTTCCTAGTTAGCTTTAGCTAACTTCAGCTTTAAGGAGGACACTTCTGTGCGGGGGTTTCCCCCGCCCTTGGAAAGTGTCCGTCCCGAATTTTAATTCAGGGCTGAATTTTAGTGAAGAGATGTCACCACACTCAGTTAGATTGCACAAATCGAGTTATTATCTTCCACAGGACTTACGCAGCTTGAAAGAAATTTCAGGTATTTCCGGCGTTGCAAATCCCCCCAACCCCCTTAAAAAAGGGAAGCAGTGCGTTGCTTTTCCACGCGTTGTAGCAACTGTCGTGGGTTTTGCATAATTCCTGTTTCAACAAAAGATGGGGTTTAATTAATTAGTGGTGCAGTTTTATGGAAAACTTAGAATACGCGATTAGAGAAACGATTGGATTTGAATATCCAGAAATTACTTTAGAGTGGCAGCCTCAAGCAGAATCGAAAATAGAGAATTCTATTTACAACTTTGGTGCTTTACTTGCAACCAACGAGCCAAATAGTAGTAGAAAAGATGATATGTTGAAGGACGGGCAAACAACCCGTCCTCAAAAAGTTGTAATCAGTGTAACTTTACGTTAATCACGCTATTGTTACTTCTTTTGATAAATAAACATCCTGGATGGCGTGGAACAGTTTCACGCCTTCATCAAAGGGACGTTGGAAAGTTTTGCGTCCAGAAATTAAGCCTGTACCCCCAGCGCGTTTGTTAATGACTGCGGTGCGAACAGCTTCCGCAAAGTCACTTTTACCAGATGCGCCACCAGAATTAATTAATCCTGCGCGTCCGCAGTAACAATTTAGGACTTGGTATCGAGTTAAATCGATTGGGTGGTCGGTTGTCAAGTCTGAGTAAACCCGCTTGTCGGTTTTTCCGTAACTCTTACCTGTTGCTTGAGCGATTGCGCCATAACCATTGTTAATTTCTGGCAGTTTTTGTTTAATAATGTCAGCTTCAATGGTTACACCTAAATGGTTCGCTTGTCCTGTTAAGTCGGCGGCGAGGTGATAGTCTTTATCTTGTTTGAAGGCGTTGTTACGTAGATAACACCACAAAATTGTTACCATCCCCAATTCGTGGGCGCGTTTAAAAGCTTGGCTGATTTCCTGAATTTGTCGGGTAGAGTTTTCTGAACCAAAGTATATTGTCGCACCTACCGCCACAGCGCCCAAGTTCCAAGCTTGTTCGACGGAAGCAAACAAAACTTGGTCAAATTGATTGGGGTAAGTCAGGAGTTCGTTGTGGTTGATTTTAGCAATAAAGGGGATTTTGTGAGCGTATTTACGCGAAACTGCTCCCAATACTCCCAGAGTTGTTGCGACAGCATTACATTCTGCTGCTATTGCTAGCTTGACAATATTTTCTGGATCAAAGTACATGGGATTGGGTGCAAAAGACGCACCCGCCGAATGTTCAATCCCTTGGTCTACTGGGAGAATAGAAAGATAACCAGTGTTAGCGAGTCTACCAGTAGAATAGAGTAGCTGGAGATTACGTAATACTTGGGGATTGCGATCGCTATTGATCCAAACTCGATCCACAAAGTCCGGGCCTGGTAGATGCAATAAATCCTGGGAAACTTTTGCTTTGTAGGTCAGTAAGTCTTCTGCTTCTTGACCTAGTAAGGACTCAATGGAATTTGGCGTTGCTAGCGTAGTAGTCATAGCCTTTCCTTCAATAATTGAAAAACTGTTGCGAACATTGGCAACACTAACTATTATGATGACGCCATCTAAGTAATGCCAAATCCACTCTCCGGTACAGACTACTAAAAATATTAAACCTTACTTAAAAATCTATAGCATTCCTAAATATTTGTGAGAAAAAGAAACGCCGTATTTTGCAGATACCGCGTTTCACCGGACGAGTGTGATCAGATTTTCTTTATAAATGAACTCTTCGGATTGGTATATTTTCATCGTAACGTTCGTTAACACTCATAGGGTCTCTTGCATAAATTGCACAGAAACAACCTATAAATTCTATAGCTAGGTAGTAAATCCTATCTTTTGTCAAAAAAATTCTCTGTATTGTCGAAAGTCGGGAATACTACAGCTGCAATTTGTATATGAGAGTATTGCCATAAAGTTGACCTATGATGATTGCTGATCAAGTGGCGGACAATTTCCGTGATTCGCATTTCGATATGGACTTAGAATCAGAATTTCCTTGGTTTAAAGCTAAAGAGGCTGCGGATCAAGCCGTATTTCATGATATAGGCAAACACCTGAATGATATTGAAATCAAAGTACTTCAGGGTTCCTGGGAGGGTAAAACTTATGATGATATGGCAAAACTTTACGGTTATAGTGCTGAATATCTTAACAAAGATGTCGGTAATAAATTATGGCATAAGCTTTCTGAAAGCTTAGGAGAAAAGGTTACTAAAAAAAATTTTAAAGCAGCGCTAAGGAGAACTTGGGAAGAACAACAGTGTACATCTTCTGACTCAATCAATCAAACATTATCAGTCTTCCAAGAGGTAAATAAGCTACCATTCCCAGAGGGTTCCATAGCACCAAATTCTCCTTTTTATATACAGCGTGGCATTGAATCTCTCTGCTACGAAACTGTTATGAAACCTGGTTCTCTAATACGTATTAAAGCACCAAAACTTATGGGCAAAACATCTTTAATCAATAGGATTTTAGCTCATACTGCTAAGAATAATTATCGAACTGTCTATTTAGATTTATTGAGTGTAAATTCTGAAATTTTAACTAATTTAGATAAGTTACTCCGCTGGTTATGTTGTATTGTTAGCAAACAATTAAAGTTAGAGAATCGATTGCAAGATTATTGGGATACGGAGATTTTGGGCGCTAATGATAATTGCACAGCGTATTTTGAAGAGTATTTATTGGTAGAGATAGATTGTCCTATTGTATTAGCATTGGATAATATGGATAGGGTTTTTGCATATACAGAAGTAATAGAAGACTTGTTGGGAATGCTGCGAAGTTGGCATGAAAAGGGAAGGATTTCAGAAATTTGGAAACAATTGCGGCTGATAATAGCACATTCCACAGAAGTTTACATCCCTTTGGATATAAATCAATCACCATTTAACGCCGGAGTACCGATAGAATTGCTGGAATTTGACCACAATCAGATACAAAATTTAGCTCGCCTGCATAATTTGAATTGGGATAATATCCTAGTGGATAAATTAGCAAACACTATCGGCGGACATCCCTATCTGGTGCGTTTGGCAATGTATGAAGTGAGTTCTGGAAATGTAACCCTAGAGCAATTATTGCTAGAGGCTACCACAGAAGCAGGAATTTATAGCAACCATTTGCGAGGATATTTAGAGGTGCTGCAACAATGTCCAAAACTGGCTCAGGCTTTTAAAATAGTTGTCAGTTCGCCTGAGCCAGTAGAATTAGATTCGACACAGATTTATAAGTTACACAGCATGGGATTAGTACGACGGCAAAATAATCATGTTATGCCTCGGTGTAATTTGTACCGCGAGTATTTTTGCCGTGTTTTTAATCTTTAGTTGATAGCGCCTAGTCATCAGGTTCAGCAGGTTCATAAACATCTTCGCCATTCGGACCACAGCCTAAACAAACATATGTTTTGGTTGAACAAGTTTGGTCATCAATACCATCAAGAGGTTCTTGTCCCGTACAAACCCAGATACAGTTAGGGTTACTTCCTGGACATGAGCTAGGCGGTTTATAAATAGGTTGTTTACCATTCGTGAAACTTCCATTTGTTGGAGTGGGAGTTGGTTGAGGAGTGCGGATAATCTGAGCCGTTGCAGCAGTAGAAAGAGCGCCAACTATCAATACACCAAAAACAACAGGACGAGCAATAAGATTCGTGTAAACTTTAGAAATACTTTTCATGAAAAACCTCCTATAAATAAATTACAAAAGAGAATTACAGCAATCCTAAATTCTTTGTAACACCGTCAATTCTTCTCTTCTCTTTAAATTATTTGTGTTCTTTGTGTACGAGTGTGGTTCGTTCAAAAAGATTATGTTCACGACGTCATATAGGATTGCTATATCTCCTTAAACATTAGTTGGAATTATCCAACATCAGCACAGCAAAACGCTTATTACCATTAACTGTATAAGGCTCAATATCAAAGATTCTGGCTTTATTTTGTTGCCAAAGCTGATTTACTTGCGCTTCGGTTTGACCGTAGTACCACCACCATTTTTGTCCCTGGGATTTTTCCATCACTACAGTAAAAGTATTTGCCCCATGTGGCTCAATATCAATTAAACGAGCTTGGTTTTCCTGGAGTTTTGAGGAAATAAAGTTTGGTGAAACATTATAATAAGCCCACCAGCCCTTCTGGTCTTCGCCTGTATTTTTAATCATCACAGCACTATAAAGACGCTGACTTCCAACTTCATAAGTATCAAGGTCAACAATACGTGCTTGATTAGCTTTAGCTTTATCCATAATGTCACCAATGGATAAATCACTGTAATACCACCAAGCTTTTGCATCAGAACCTGTATTGGAAACAAGAGCTACAGCATATCTTTTTTGACCGTCAACTCGGTAAATTTCCAGGTCAATAATACGAGCCTTGTGAGAATCCAATTTCTCTTTTACTTGTTCAGAAGTTAAACCGTAATACCACCACCATTTCTTAGCATATTCACCCTCATTTTTAACCATTGCTGTGCTAAATTTTAAGGGCGAGGAATCCTCTACTTCCAGGTCGATAACACGGTAGCCTTCGCTGATTTTGTCTTTAACTTGAGATACAGAAGCACCATGGAGCCACCAAAATTCAGTAGGTGTTGTATTTGATTTCTCAGCTAAAGCCAATTTTATTTCACTATTGCTCTGTAAATTATCTACACTTACTACTGAATCAGAAGCAGTTTGTGATGAAAGTTTTGAAACTGCTAAAGCAGAATTAGTTATCGCATAATTTAAACCCAAAATTGGTAAAGTCAATCCTAATGCTACAGAGGCAAAAGAGATGTACCAAGGCTTGTTTACTTTCTTACTCATATGAAATTTGCTCCTCTAAAAATATGTATGCTGATATTTTGCACCTTTAGCAACAAAAGCTTCTCAACAGGTTTAGGAATTAAAAATAAATATTTTTGCATTTTGCGTTTCACAATAAACCCTGTTTTTGATGTTGGTGCAAAATCTCAGGATGTATATATTTTTAATCTCAAATTTAAAACTAAGCTATAGGAATAAATCAGGTATTTTCAAAAAGGAAAATAGCTTTCATCGCTGATAAATTATTGGTCAACAAAACTCAAAATAGGAAAAAATCAGGTTTTGTCCTTAAACCCAACTAATTTATGGCGGCAATAGTATACTCAAAGAAAGGGTTGTAGCTCTGCAATCATGCCAAAATCAGCATCAAACTATGAATATTACGTTGGAGGAAGTCTCCCTGTTCATGCGTCAAGTTATGTAACGCGCCAAGCTGATGTAGAGCTTTACAATAGTTTAAAAAATGGTGAGTTTTGTTATGTCCTCAACTCGCGACAAATGGGTAAATCTAGCTTGCGGGTAAGGACAATGCAAAGACTGCAAGCTGATGGTTTTGTCTGTGCGTTTATTGACTTGACGGGAATTGGTAAAGATGATGTCACAGCAGAAAAATGGTACGCAGGAATTGTCCAATCTTTAGTCAGTAGTTGTCAGCTAAGCAAAATAATCAATTGGCGGACTTGGTGGCGAGAAAGGAAGGATTTACTTTCGCCCGTTCAGCGTTTCAATTTATTTATTGAAGAGATTCTGTTAATCGAAATTCAGCAAAAAATTTTTATATTTGTAGATGAAATTGACTGTGTTCTCAGCCAAAATTTTTCTGTAGATGATTTTTTTGCTTTGATTCGCTTTTTTTATAACAAACGGGTTGATAATTCAGCATACCAGCGTCTGACTTTTGCCCTGTTGGGTGTGGCGACTCCTAGTGATTTGATTACAGATAAAACTCAAACTCCCTTTAATATTGGTAAGGCAATAGAATTACATGGGTTTGAATTTCATGAAGCCCAATCATTAGCGAAGGGGTTAGAAGGTAAAGTAGACAATCCCCAAGCAGTTCTTCAAGAAATATTAAATTGGACTGGGGGACAACCATTTTTGACGCAAAAGTTATGTCAACTTGTTGTTCAATATGCTCAAAATGAAAGTATTGTCAGTGCCAATTCGGTTACAGAGATAGTAAAAACCCGTATTATTGAAAATTGGGAAGCACAGGATGAGCCAGAGCATTTAAAGACGATTCGAGATAGAATTCTTAGGAATGAGCAAAAGGCAGGGCGATTACTGGGAATATATCAGGAAATTTTACAGCCTTCACGAGGGAATGAAGCAGGAATACTTGCTGATGGTAGCCCGGAACAAACAGAGTTAAGATTGTCAGGTTTAGTAGTCCAGGAACAGGGAAAATTAAAAGCTTATAACAGAATTTATCAGCAAATTTTTAATCAAATCTGGGTGAAAAAACAATTAGAAAAACTGCGCCCCTATTCCCAAAGTTTCAATGCCTGGGTTGCTTCTAATTTTCAGGATGAATCCCGACTGTTGCGGGGTCAAGCGTTGCAGGATGCTCTATTATGGGCAAATATTCAAAGCTTGAGTACTTTAGATTATCGTTTTTTAGCTGCTAGTCAAGCTTTAGAAAAGCGAGAATTTCAACAGAGTTTAGCAGTCAAAGAAGAAGAAAGTTTGATATTAGCTAAAGCAAATAACACTTTAACCCAAGCTCAACGGAAAGCTAAGCGGATAATTACTATTGGTTCTATAATTTTGGCAGTTTCCTTAGTTGCAGCAGTAGCAGCAGGTTTACAACTAGGGATAGCAAGGCGAGAACAAGCAGAAGCTGATGTATTATTAATGAGTATTTACTCACAAAGAGCCTTCGAGAAAAGTCCATTTGAGGCGTTGTTGCAAGCTTTAAAAGCAGGACACAAATTGCAAGGCTTGGAAAAATTATTTCCAGTCAAAACAGAAACACGTCAGCAGGTAATGTCTGCATTACGGCAAGCAGTTTATAGTATTAGAGAGCTAAATCGCCTACAAGGACATCAGGATCGGGTTAAAGATGTTAGTTTTAGTCCTGATGGTACAATTCTCGCCTCAGCTAGTGCAGATAATACCGTCAAGTTGTGGAATGCCAAAGATGGTATTTTGCTGGCAACACTTACAGGTCATAATGATAATGTTTTAAGCGTCAGTTTTAGCCCTGATGGTAAAATTCTTGCTTCCACTGGTAGAGATGGCACAATCAAGCTGTGGAATGTCAAGTCTGGTACTCTAGTACAAACTTTTACAGGTCATCGCGATCGCCTCGCAAGCATTAGTTATAGTCCTGATGGTAAACTACTCGTAACAGGCAGTTTGAAAGGCACTGTAGGAATTTTCAATGTTAATAGTGGCAAACTAATTCAAACTAGCCACGGTAACAGCGAACCCATACCTGGCGTTAGTTTCAGTCCTGATGGTAAATTGTTTGCCTCTGCTAGTTTTGACCATACCCTCAAACTGTGGAATGTTGATGATGGCAGCTTAGTAAAAATACTCACAGGTCATCGCAACAAACTAAGTAGCGTTAGTTTTAGTCCCAATGGTAAGATGATTGCTAGCGCGAGTTTTGACCGCACTATCAAACTGTGGAATGTTGATGATGGCTCTTTGGTACAGACTCTTGAAGGTCATTTAGCTCCAGTCAAAAGCGTTAGTTTTAGTCCCGATGGTAGAATTATCGCCTCTGCTAGCGAAGATAGCACAGTGAAACTTTGGGATTTAGAGGAAAGAGAAATTGAACCGCAAACTTTTGCTGGTCATCGTGGTCATATTTGGGCTGTCACTTTTAGTCCTGATGGTAAGACTTTAGCTACTGCTAGTAATGATGCTACCGTCAGACTTTGGAAGATTGAGAGTATTGAACCTCGCATACTTGCAGGTCATCAGGGTAGAGTGTGGAACGTGAATTTTAGCCCCGATGGAAAGATTGTAGCGTCTGCGAGTGCAGATCAAACCATCAAGCTTTGGCATCAAAACAATAAGAGTGGCTTTGAAAGCCATCTGTACAAAACTCTTACAGGTCATGGTGGCGATGTTCGCTGTGTTAGTTTTAGTCCCGATGGCAAAACTCTCGCCTCAGCCAGTGATGACGGTACAATCAAGCTATGGCGTGTAAGCGATCGCACTTTAATCCAAACTCTCAAGGGTCATGGCGATAGGTTATCAAGAGTGAGTTTTAGCCCCAATGGTAATATCCTCGCTTCTGCTGGTGATAACGAGGTGGTAAAACTGTGGAATGTGTCTGATGGTAGCTTGTTGCAAACCCTCAAAGGTCATGGTAACAGGCGCACGGGCGGCAGATTGAGTAGTATTAGTTTCAGTCCTGATGGTAAAATTCTTGCTGCTGTGAGTGATCAGGGAGGAATCAAGCTGTGGCGTGTAAGCGATCGCAGTTTAATTACAACCCTCAAAGGTCACAGTGATATACTTACCAGTGTCAGATTTAGTGGAGATGGTAAACTACTAGCCTCGGGTAGTGCAGATAACACAGTCAAATTGTGGAGTGTAGGCGATAAGCAAAGCTTAACGCCTCCGGCGTATCGCACTCTCGTAAATACTTTGAAAGACCATAGCAACTGGGTAACAAGCGTTAGTTTTAACCCCGATGGCAAAACCCTAGCCTCCGCAAGTTTAGACAGCACAATAAAACTGTGGAACATTAACGATGGTAGTTTGCTGCAAACGTTCAAAGGTCATCGTCACTGGGTAACAAGCGTTAGTTTTAATCCGGATGGGAAAATGTTAGCTTCTGCTGGTTCCGATCAGATGGTGAAGTTGTGGAATGTAAATTTAAATATAAAAGATTTTATGGGGTTGGGGTGTGAATGGCTGAGAGATTACTTAGCGATTCATCCTGAAGAAAAGGAAATACAAAAGATATGTCAAAATCAGTTGAATAG
>JBHYDF010000010.1:0-70717 GCA_051861145.1 Nostocaceae cyanobacterium | reverse complement strand
TTAATAGTTCATGGTTAATAGTTCATGGTTAATAGTTCATGGTTAATAGTTCATGGTTAATAGTTCATGCAATTAATCATCTTCCCTATATTCATAATTGAAAGAAGAACTAACTGTAGTGCGATCGCATCCATTTCTTTTCGACTGATAAAGCGCTTCGCGGGCAGCATTTTCCAAACTAGTTGATGTATCTTCAAGGGTAGGAATAGTGCCAGCAATTCCTAAACTAACAGTGACAACACGAGATGGAATACCGTAAATTCTTGCGTCATGGTGAATAGCCAATTGTTTGACTTTCCTGCGGATAATTTCGGCAATGTAAAAAGCAACTACAGCTTTTCTTCTCGGAAGAATAATCGCAAATTCTGCACCTAAATAACGAGCTGCTAAATACTGGCGACGCTTCAAAGATTGCTTGATTACACCCGCAACCTGACGCAAGCATTCATCTCCGGCTATTCTTCCTTGAGTGTCATTGTAAATTTTAAAATAATCAATTTCACATACAATCAGTGATAGGGGACTATTTTCATGAGCTAACTGTTGCCAGGCTTGTTCTAGGTATCTGTCAAAGTAACGTTTATTGGCAAGTTGGGTTAGGTCGTCAGTATTTGACAGATACTGAAACCTTTGCAACGCCTGCTGCAATTGTGCAAGCTGTTCTCGTGAACTCTTTTCCTCTAAATTTTGAAAAGCAAAATACTGACGATACAATTCACACGATACAACACACATATTGCTATTTACCAGTTTCACCAATCCCATACTTTCTAACTTGTATGCTAGTATCGGATCTAATTCCAAACCAGACTCTGCATTAATCACCTTTTTAAAAGCTGTTGCTAACTCAGGTTCATTTTGCAGTATCTCTAAATTTCTCTGCAAATAGGCATTATAAATTCCAGTGATTGTTGGAGCTTCTTGTAAGAACTGTTCTAAACTTTTTTGTGGAGAGTTAGCTAAATTATATAACGCCAGTCTGACTAAATAAGGATGTCCCCCTACCATTCTTTGTAGGAAAGTTGCATTTTGTTTTCCTATTTCATTTATCCAATTTAATCCGTGACGCTGTGCTAAATCCTGAATTTGTTCTACATTAAATTCAGGCAAATGAACCACTAGCCCAATATTAAAAGGAGATTGATTAATATTTAAGTTAATATGATTATCTGTAGAATGAACTACAACTTGTCTGAGGTTTTGCCAAATAGCATCTTGTTTCGCTTTTTCGTGCCACACTCGCAACAATGGCATAAATTCTTGAGCTATTTTCGGATAATCAAAAATATGATTTATTTCATTTAAAACGAAGACTAAAGGACTATTGATTCGCGCCAAAATATAATCTTGAAAATAGGTAGTAGCGCTAACTTTACTACCAATATCTTCATCCCAATAATTATCTAACATGGGTGTTAGCTGTAACTGGCGACTGACATTTGCACACAACCAGCGCAAAAACTTATTTAAGGAAGCATAATTTTCCTCTTCTGCTTGCTCAAAATCTAAATACACAGTGCGGTATCTTGCTTGCTTCGCATAGTGAAGCAAGCGCAGTACAAAGGAGGTTTTACCGGTCTTTTTTGGAGATTTTATCCGGATGACGCTTCCGCCTCTGTTGATTTCTTGATAAATTCTTTCTTCAACGGGAAACCGCGTAATGTAATAAGGAGAATCTAGCGGTTCTGGATCGCAAGGGAACTCTAAGCCGATTGTTTGCATTAGGTAGATGCTGAATTAGTAAGTTGAGTTTGTACAGTCATATGAAATATTTGCAGGGTTAGACCCTTCATATTACTGCTTTAGTTTATCTAGGACAAGAGTAAAACCTGATTTATGCTTGATGTCAATAAATATACTTAATATTTTTATTAGCGAGTATCTTTACTAAATTAATTAAGCTCTATATTCATAAATATACACAGTATCAAAGATTTAATACTTGTGCATATAAGTTCTTTTTTATACTATTTTTTGGCTTTGATTTTTTTTTGAATTTGGTTGATTTATTTTTTTTGTTTGGATAGTAAATTACATTAAATATTATAATAAAAGAGTTGACATTTAATAAAAATAATTTAATTTTAAAATATTTAACAAACTGATTGTACAAAAGCTTTAAGGTTTAAAGCCTAAAAGTTTACTGTTAAAGTGGAAGATTTTAATGCTGATAAGTAGGTCGGTGTAAATAAATATAATTTTCATGGTGTTTGGTGCGTTCAAATAATTAACCACTGTAGGGGCGGGTAAGCGCAGATAAATTATCAATTTAGTTGAGATATTGTTGGCAAAACTCGCCCCTAGGATCATCGGGTTAATTTAACGGACATATTATTCAGAGGTGCGATCGCTTACCTCATCTGCAACTGCGCTCAAAATCTGACCTACCCAGATTGTTATTTAGAACCCCACCCCCGTAAAGCTGCGCTTCACGTCCCCTCCCCGCTTGCGGGGAGGGGAGTTTCATTATATCCCCTCCTTGCTTGCTTGCAAAAAGGGGAGTTTCATTATCCCCTCCTCGCTTGCGGGGAGGGGAGTTTCATTTCCCCTCCTCGCTTGCGGGGAGGGGTTAGGGGTGGGGTGAATTTCTTCTGCCTTCTACCTTCTTGATGTGGCAGATTAAATTTATATCCTATTAAATCTTACTGCGTCCTGGGTTATGTTGCCGAAACCGAAAAAGCGTTGGACACCCTCAATATGGGCTAGTTGGAAACCTTTTGGTATTGGGGAACAGTACCCCAATAATTACTGGGAAGTTTTTCGTGCGATATGGCGATCGCGCAATCAATTACCCTATGCATGGAATATCCTTAATCAAGGAGTTTGCGACGGTTGCGCCCTCGGTACAACTGGAATGAAAGATTGGACCTTAGACGGAATTCATCTGTGCAATGTCCGGTTACGACTGTTGCAAATGAATACTATGCCAGCTTTTGACCCGCAAGTATTAGAAGATGTGGGACAATTGCATAAGCAAAAAAGTGCCCAGTTGCGGGAGTTGGGGCGGCTTCCTTATCCTATGATCCGCCGACGAGGGGACAAAGGTTTTCGGCGAATTAGCTGGAATGAAGCTTTGGGTGAAATTAGCGATCGCATCCGTACCACCACACCAAACCGCCTCAGTTTTTACATTACCAGTCGCGGCACTGTCAACGAAACTTACTACGCCACCCAAAAAGCTGTACGGGCGATGGGGACTAACAATATTGATAACGCCGCCCGTATTTGCCATTCTCCCAGTACCGCCGGACTCAAAGCCGCCCTAGGTGTGGGCGCTACAACTTGTTCTTATAAAGACTGGGTAGGCACTGATTTATTAGTATTTATCGGTTCAAACGTCGCCAATAACCAACCTGTCACCGTTAAATATCTGCATTACGCCAAAAAAGCCGGTACAAAAATTGTCGTTATTAACACCTACCGCGAACCAGGAATGGAACGCTACTGGGTTCCTTCGATTCCCGAAAGTGCCTTGTTTGGGACTAAATTTGCCGAAGATTTTTTCCTCGTCAACATGGGCGGGGACATGGCATTTTTGCATGGTACAATTAAACATTTGATTGCCAACGGCTGGGTAGATCAGTCTTTCATCGACCTATACACAGATGATTTTGCAGAACTGAAAGCCGCACTAGAAAAGCAAACTTGGGAAGAATTAGAACAACTTTCCGGAAGCACCCGTGACCAAATGTATGCCTTTGCCAAAATGGTTGGGGAAGCTAAAAAAGCCGTATTTGTTTGGAGTATGGGCATTACTCAGCACGAATGCGGTGAAGATAACGTCAGAGCTATCATCAATTTAGCACTCACCAAAGGATTTGTAGGTCGGGAAGGATGCGGTTTAATGCCAATTCGCGGTCATTCAGGCGTCCAGGGTGGTGCGGAAATGGGATGTTACGCCACAGTGTTTCCCGGTGGTAAACCCATCAACCCCGAAAATGCAGCCCAGTTGAGTCAGCATTGGGGATTTGAAGTACCGACAAGCAAAGGTTTAATTGCTCCCGAAATGATAGATGCTGCGTATAACGGAGAATTAGACGTATTATTCTCCGTCGGGGGCAATTTTTTGGAAGTACTACCGGAACCAGACTACGTAGAAGATGCTTTAAAGCGCGTACCGTTGCGGGTACATATGGATATTGTCCTTTCTAGTCAAATGCTCGTAGAACCAGAGCATACAGTGATACTCTTACCCGCCACAACTCGCTACGAAATACCCGGCGGAGTCACCGAAACTAGCACCGAACGCCGAGTAATTTTTAGTCCAGAAATACCCGGTCCCAGGATAGGAGAGGCGCGTCCGGAATGGGAAGTATTTATGGAATTAGCAAGGCGCGTTGTAGAGACGCGAAATTTCGCGTCTGGAAATTTCGCGTCTCTACATTTTGAGAATACAGCAGCGATGCGGCAAGAAATAGCCAGAGTTATCCCGCAATACGCTGGTATTCAACACTTACAACAAGCAGGCGACCAATTTCAGTATGGCGGTTCCCATCTCTGCTTTGGCTGGAAATTCCCCACAGTTAATGGTAAAGCACATTTTGCCGTATTATCTCCACCGCAAATGGAATTACCAGCAGGTTGTTTTTTAGTAGCAACACGCCGGGGTAAACAATTTAATAGTATGGTGCAAGAACGCAAAGATGCCATTACAGGTGCAGTGCGTGAAGCGGTGCTAATGAATGCTGAAGATGCAGCAAAACTAGGATTAAAAAATGAGGATGCGGTAATTCTCAAAAATGAGTTGGGAGAGTTTAAAGGAAGAGTTTACATTGCACCTATTCAACTGGGGAATTTGCAGATTCACTGGCCGGAGGGGAATGTGTTGTTAGATAAAAGTAAGCGTTCTTTGGAAGGGGTTCCTGATTATAATGCTGTTGTGGGATTGGAGAAAATTGATAGCGCTTTTCCTTTGCGTGAGGTACATCATGGGTAGGGACACAGCAATGCTGTGTCCCTACGACGGGTTGCGTATTATAATAGACTTCTTGCACGCATTCATGATTGAAGATAATTAACCACAGATAAACACAGATGGACACAGATAAATTATCTGTGTCCACCCCCCTCATTCCCCCCTTACAAGGGGGGAAGACAGAGGAAAAACTTTTATTTATTGTCCATCTGTGGTTAATTATTCTTTTGTGCGGTGGTGATAAAAGTACTCAAGAAAAAGATATTGCTAGAGCAAAAGAATATTGGGAAGACTATAGGAGTAGAGATGATGCCTAGAAGTACAAGCTATCACAAAAAACTGATTGAAGACCTCAAAGATCCATTAGAAGCAGCAGCTTATATAGAAGTTGTGTTAGAAGAAGGCGATCCGAAAATGTTAAGTAAAGCGCTGAAAAATGTGATTGAGGCATCCGGCATTTTTGCAATTGGGGAGAACCTTGGAGGAATGCGCGGCTAAATATCGAGGATTTTGCAAAAAATACCGTCCACAATGAAAATAACTAAGCTTACATCCGCCTGGGACTATAAGTCCCAGTCTCATAGCATAAGTCCTCTAAAAGAGGACTGATACCAAATTGCGTTCATACATCTTACTCTCTCCCTTGTTCTCTGGCAGTGAAAGAATCTTCCCAGTCCTCTACAAGAGGACTTCAGCTTTCAGACAGAGACTTACAGTCTGGGACTATAAGTCCCAGTCTCATAGCATAAGTCCTCTAAAAGAGGACTGATACCAAATTGCGTTCATACATCTTACTCTCTCCCTTGTTCTCTGGCAGTGAAAGAATCTTCCCAGTCCTCTACAAGAGGACTTCAGCTTTCAGACAGAGACTTACAGTCTGGGACTATAAGTCCCAGTCTCATAGCATAAGTCCTCTAAAAGAGGACTGATACCAAATTGCGTTCATACATCTTACTCTCTCCCTTGTTCTCTGGCAGTGAAAGAATCTTCCCAGTCCTCTACAAGAGGACTTCAGCTTTCAGACAGAGACTTACAGTCTCTGGCTATTCTTGTAAACGATACATATAAATCCCAAAAAGACGCGATAAATCGCGTCACTACAACAGACGCAGTAAAGAAATCAGGAGGTAATAATAAATATCATCTGAATTGGATATCACCATGTCACAACCCAAAATTGCCGCACTCACACCAGACCAAGAAGCTTTAATTCCCCTTATCCTGGAAAAATGGAGACGTATTGCACTCTCCACAGAACCCCTCAACCGTGAAAAAGCAGAAGCCGCAGTCAAAACAGCCTATGCTGTCATGGGTAAAACAGAACCAGAGATTCGCTTTTTGAGTAGTCCTTTTGCTGCCAGATCAGAAATTTTATCATCCCAGTCACCACGAGAGATGGCACAGCAGCTTGGCGCACCGATTTTAATTGCATTTTCTATGGGACTAAGGACGCAGATACAAAATCAACTGCAAGCGAAACTCTGGGAGAATTTAGAAAAAAAGATACAGCGCCAAGAGGTGCAGAAGTCTCAAGCCTGGATCGGACTAATTTGGGTTTCGCCAACCACGCTGTCGGAAGTCGAACAACAAATGTTAAACCAGCTACGCGACCAATTAATGTTGCAATTTGCATCCCAACAACCAGGCGGCAACGTAATTGTACCAATCTGGGAAATCCTCTGGCAGCAAGTGGGGCAACCCTTGTGGCAAAATATCTCACAAAAATCCGTCATCCAATGGTTGTATGAACAATCACATCTGCAAAGCTGGTTTGAGACGGTAGATATTGCCTTACCAGGGATGTACTCTTACTTGTTATACCTAAGTTTAGATCCTTTTACAGCAGCACTAATTGACTTTTGTGTTACCGGATTGAATTGTCAGCATGATGAAAAAAAATGGACAGCATTACAATCTTTAGTTACTGACTGCGGTTTAGTTTTCCCCTTTGAAAAGACTTGTTTTGTGTGCGATCGCCCAATTAAACTTTCTTTAGACAGCCGCAATCGTCTCCATGCTGAAGGAGAAGCAGCAGTAGAATTTGCTGACGGGAATAAACTGTACTTTTATGAAAATGTTCCCTTACCGGAAAAATATGGCGCAGTTCATCCGCAAGAATGGCAAGAAGAATGGCTAGAAGAAGAACCTAACGATAAAGTAAGAGAAGTGCTAGAGAGAGTAATTCGCGATCACTCAACTAAATCATAAGCCATGAACAAACCGATAGGCAGTAAAACTCAAGCAAGGGTTTGGGTGGTGGAAAATGGCAAAATGCGATCGCGTTTAGACTATCTCACCACAGAGGAACCTTTAGAAATTCGTCTTGTTTCCCCTCATCGCCCTATCGCTGTCACCATGCGCACACCAGGGGCAGATTTTGAACTTGCTGCTGGCTTTCTTTATAGTGAAGGCGTCATCAATTCTCGCGCAGATATCCAACGCCTGAGTTACTGCGTAGATACCGAACTAGATGGAGAACAAAAGTATAATATTGTTAACGTAGAACTAAAAGAAGATTTAAATCCAAATTTACAACCGCTAGAGCGTCACTTTTATACAACAAGCGCCTGTGGAGTTTGCGGAAAAGCTAGTTTAGAAGCTTTGCGCTTGCGAGATTGTCCGGAAATTCCACCACAACCAACAGTTACACCAGAAATAATCTACAGCTTGCCAGAAAAACTCCGAGCCGCTCAAGGAGTATTTAATACAACAGGAGGCTTGCACGCAGCGGCATTATTTGACGCCCAAGGACAATTATTGACGCTACGCGAAGATGTGGGGCGTCACAACGCACTAGATAAATTAATCGGTTCGGCATTACTTAGCGACGAATTGCCATTAAATAATCATATTGTCATGGTCAGCGGACGGTCTAGCTTTGAGATTTTACAAAAATGTACAGTCGCTGGAGTTCCCATTATTTGTGCAGTTTCAGCCCCTAGTAGTTTAGCAGTTTCCGTAGCCAAGGAATTTGGAATAACCTTAATTGGATTTTTACGCGGGGAAAGGTTTAATGTTTACTCTGGATTAGAGAGAATATTGATATAAAAATTTCTTCTCCCCTAACCCCTAGTCCCCACTCCCTACTCCCTACTCCCTACTCCCTACTCCCTATTTTTATCAAAGGTAAATAAAATGAAAGACTTTCAAATACAAGGAATAAATCATATAGCCTTAGTATGTAAAGATATGGCTCGCACCGTAGACTTTTATACTAATGTGCTGGGACTGAATTTGATTAAAACTATTGCCTTACCTGATGGTGGACAGCACTTCTTTTTTGATATTGGTAATGGAGATGCATTGGCTTTTTTCTGGTTTCCGCAAGCACCGGAAGCAGCACCAGGTATCGCCTCACCTTCTCGTGACGCTTGGCAAACTGGTAATATAACCACAGCACACGCCTCAATGAACCATTTAGCATTCAACGTCCCAGTAGAAAAAGTT
The DNA here is from genome assembly GCA_051861145.1 of Nostocaceae cyanobacterium. Lineage (GTDB taxonomy): Bacteria > Cyanobacteriota > Cyanobacteriia > Cyanobacteriales > Nostocaceae > JBHYDF01. The sequence goes on along the minus strand of JBHYDF010000010.1, from coordinate 62,355 downwards.
GAGGAATATAGAGAAAAACTGCTTGCCAAAGGTGTAGAAGTCACGCCAGTTTTGCATCATGCAGACGTACCTGCTGGTTATGTTCCAGAACCGGATGACACTACATTTATATCCTCAATTTATTTCTTCGATCCCGATGGTATCTTACTTGAATTTGCTGCGAATGTGCGCCAATTAGGTGATCCGAAACGGGATTTACAACATCAACCGATTTCTGTAGCTGACATACAAGCCCAGACAAATGCTTGAAGCAATTATGCAAAAATATTTGAAAGTACTGGGACTGTTTTGGAGTACTGCGATCGCAGCTGAGATGGAGTATCGCGTCAACTTCATCTTAGCTACCCTTGGCAGTTTGGGAAATCTAGCGGGCAGTCTCTTCAGCTTATTCTTATTCTACGGTCAAGGTTACACCTTCGCTGGTTGGTCATGGGAAGCGGCTTTACTTGTGGTGGGCATTTTTACCATATTGCAAGGCTTTTCCTCAACCTTTCTCGCCCCTAACCTAAATCGTATTGTTCGTCACGTTCAAGAAGGAACTCTTGACTTTGTACTATTGAAACCCATCCGTAGTCAGTTTTGGCTTTCCACTCATACCCTTTCACCGTGGGGATTACCAGATTTAATTTTTGGTGGAATACTCATTGGTTACGCAGGTTCACGACTGAATATAGGTATAGAAAACTATTTATTAAGTGTAGTTCCCTTGTTTTTTGGCTTGATAATTCTTTACAGCCTGTGGTTTATGCTAGGTGCAACTAGCATTTGGTTTGTCAAAATTTATAACGTTACTGAAGTACTGCGGGGATTGCTGGAAGCTGGAAGGTATCCAATGGTAGCCTATCCTGCGGCTTATCGTTTTTTCTTCACTTTCGTCGTGCCGGTTGCATTTTTAACCACAGTTCCGGCGGAAGCGATGCTGGGAAGAGGTGAAATGACTTGGGTGATAGGTGCGGCGGTTTTGGCTGTGGTGTTGTTTTTTGTTTCTACTTGGTTTTGGCGGTTTGCATTGCGATTTTATACTAGTGCTTCGAGTTAGCTATCTCTTTTTCTCTTTCCTCTGTGTATTCTGCGCCTAGGGTGGTTTTTTTAATTGAGATAGGTAAATAAGCGATCGCTCGATTTAACTCTGGCTGGATATCTATTCAGAAAGTTAGGCAACTACCAAATCATAATGCAAAACTAAAAGTTCATCTGCTTTCAATATAGCCATTGCATATTCATGCCCTTGACTGTCGGCAAATTCAACTAAATAATGACAATCTTCTCCTTCTTCATACACTTCTACAATCGTTCCCACTTGTCCTCTTGGTAGACTTTCGATAGCAGTATCATCCGGTTCCACAAGGGTTAATCGCTCAATGGGAACAGAGTTTAGAGTAGCTACAGTATCCAAAAGTTTAAGTTTTTTCATTTTATTTGAGAAATGCAGTAATCAAACGTGGATTTGGATTTTTCGAGGTAATTTCCCAGATTGTACGCAGTTGTATTCCATCTGTATCAGGTACTATCCAATCTACCTTAAACTGTTGACCGAATGGTGTGGCGTCTTGTTGGATAACTTCACCTTCAATAGCTGCTGTTTGCACAAGCTGTCGCAAAATTTCAGCATTTTCGGCTGTAATTCCTAAAACCGAGGCGAAAACTCTAGCTTTATGCTTTCCACTGGGATGTTCAGGGTTTAAGCAGTAACCTGTTAACTTTTGCATAGAGATTTCTGCTTGCTCCCCATTCGGTAATTTCATCGATTACAAGATGTCTTAATCACAAAATAGAGATTTTATCAGGCGATCGCTCCCTCACTCACTTCTTCACCAAAATTTCCTGTAAAATCAACATCTGTGGACTGTGCATAGGAGAAACTAGGGTTGCCTACACTCGGCGTAAACATTGACCACATTGCCACCATCCGACAAGCGCGGCGGACGGTGGAACCAGACCCGGTAGCGGCGGCGGTACTGGCAGAATTAGGTGGTGCTGATGGCATTACCGCCCATTTGCGAGAAGATAGGCGACATATCCAAGAACGGGATGTGCGTTTATTGCGGCAAACGGTAAGAACGCATTTAAATTTAGAAATGGCTGCTACAGATGAAATGGTAGCGATCGCTCTCGATATCAAACCCGATTATGTTACTCTAGTCCCCGAACGACGCGAAGAAGTGACTACAGAAGGCGGACTAGATATCGTTGGTCAAATTGCTAGAATTGGAGAGGTTGTTGATAAACTACAGAGCGCTAACATCCCAGTGAGTCTGTTTATCGATGCAGAACCAGCACAAATCGAAGCATCTGTCAAGATAAAGGCAAAATTTATTGAACTGCACACCGGACGTTACGCTGAAGCTAAGGATGAAACAAGCCGGAAACACGAATTAACCGTGTTAGCATCTGGGTGTGAGCAAGCGATAAAAGCTGGACTGCGGGTTAACGCCGGTCACGGACTTACTTATTGGAACGTTTATCCCGTGGCTTGTCTTCCAGGCATGGAGGAACTTAACATTGGTCATACCATCGTTAGTCGAGCAGCATTAGTGGGTATGGAAAGAGCAGTCCGGGAAATGAAACTAGCCATGCGCGGACAATTCTAAAGGGTAAAGGGTAAAGGGTAAAGGGTAAAGGAAAATTAAATTCCCTTCCCCCTTCCCCCTTCCCCCTTCCCAAGCGTAGAGGGGTTATCACTGCGAAATCTAGAAATTAGTTGGTATTTGCTGATACAGCAAGTTGAATCTAAAACCAAGAATTCTATGAGCGCAACACAATCTAACGACCTTCCGCTTTGGGTACAGGATAGAGACAAAGTTCTCGAAAGTTTTACGGATGTTGAATGGCGATATGGCAAGCCTCCTGACTATACCCTCTCAAAGGAAAATCTCGCCAAGGAGAGTATATACAAGCACGTTGAGGGTTCCCTAGAAGCAATAGTGCAAAACCTCGTGAGAACCTTCGATATTGAGGCTAACTTCAAAGTCAACCCGCAGCAGTGGGTATCAGTCGTGCAGGACAAGTTTCGTATGAGTACCAATGGTGGTATTGGCTACGAACTATCAAAATTAGTGGAGTCAGGTACTTACAAACTATTGATCGGCGATACGGAACATTACCAAGCTTCCCAAGAGAACTTTGATACATCATCCCTTCTTTTCCATACAGCATTTCCGAATGGGTTTCTTTGGGAGGTGCTAGAGGTGTTCTCCCCTCCACCAACTATTGCTTTTAAGTGGCGACATTGGGGACATTTCAACGGTGCATACAAAGACTATACACCTACCGGAGAAACTGTAGAAATTACAGGTATGAGCGTAGCCCGCGTTACTGATGACTTGAAAATTCTTTCCTTGGAACACTACTTTGACAATACTAAGTTTTTTGCCAAGCTAACAGCAGGCGGAAAACAGGCTACAACTTCTGAACCACAAACGTTTTGGAGTCAGATCAGGCGGCTTTTCTTCTGGAAAGAAAAACAAGCAACTGGTGAACTGCAAGCTAGTGGTTGTCCCTTCCGTTCTTTGATCGGTTGATTTTAGTTTAATTATTTAATTAGGGACACAGTAGACTACACTGTGTCCTAAAATTAGTTTTTTAGTTCAGGACGAAAATGCAAACATACTATTACGTTTTGGCTTCTCAACGCTTTTTGCTCGAAGAAGAACCGATGGAGGAAGTACTCAGGGAACGGAAGCGCCACTATCACGAACAAGAAAAAGAAATTGATTTTTGGGTGGTAAAGCAACCAGCTTTCTTAGAAGCACCCGAAATGGCACAAGTGAAGGCTAAGTGTCCGCAACCAGCGGTAGCAATTATTTCCACCAATCCCCAATTTATCACTTGGTTAAAGCTGCGTTTAGAGTATGTCGTGACAGGAGAGTTTCAATCTCCCACGGAAACGATCCCCGACGCTTTAGCATCTCTTGCTACCGTGTCGTAAAGGGGCGCTTGGGCTAGGGACTAGGGGCGCTTGGACGCTTGGGCGCTTGGATTAGGGATTAGGGATTAGGGATTAGGGATTAGGGATTAGGGATTAGGGATTAGGAGTTAGAGAATCATTTTTACACTAGCCCAAGCGCCCAAGCGCCCAAGCGCCCAAGCGCCCCTAGTCCCTAACCTCTAGCCCAAGCGCCCAAGCGCCCCATCTAGAAATCTTGGGAACAAATATATATATTCTTAATCAACTCTTGTGAAGAAAATATGTTTATCTATGTATAAACCTGTGGTGCAGAAGAAATTACCGAATTTGCCAAGCGTTTTTGGAAGTAGCTTGGTAATAGCGATCGCCTCCTTAATCGCTGGCATAAATACTGCTTTTGCCGAAGGAAAACCACTTCCCGTTTGCCAACCTCCTAATCCTGGTGAGTATCTGTTATTAGTAGCCAGTCCTACAAAAGACTATCAAAATCAGTTGCGTCGCGCTTTACCAGCAGATATCAAGACATCAACCTGTAGATATCTGAATGATACAGTAACGCGGATTGGCGGATTCACTAAAATTGACGATGCTAATCGTTGGGCAAGGTATATCAGCAATATTGTCGGGTTGTCTGCTATTATCACCACTAGACCAAAACAAGTAGCAGCATCAACTCAGACAACTCAGACGACTCAAACAACTCAGACAACTCAGACAAACAACTATAAACCCCAACGCTTAGGAAATGGTTTTGCTGTTTTGGTAGATTATTTCAATCGTCCAGAATTGGCAAATCAGATTAGAGAAGTAGTGGGAGGTGACGTGGGTTTTGTTGCCTACGGACAACGCCCTTATTTGCTAGCAACTTACACGACTAATCAAACAGAAGCATACAATACAATGCAAAAACTCTCGCAACGCGGTTATTTTGCCGTAGTTGTAGATAGTAGTAAAGTGATGCTGCTCCGCTCAGTCGTGAGCGTACCACAGGATTAAAATGTAAAGCTAAAAATTCAACAAAATTCAAATTAAAAATTAAAAATGAAGGATTCCCCATTTTTAATTTTTAATTGACACTAATACCATTTTGGATTTGAGATTTTAGATTTTGGATTTCTAAAAGCTTTTTAATAGGCTGTTTTGCAACCCATTGATCGCAAATATTTTTCCAAATGGTATAATTAGAATTGGATGTTTGAGTGTCATTTGTCATTTGTCCTTTGCTACTAACTAACGACTAATGACTAATGACTAATGACTATTGACTATTGACTAATTTAGTTAAAAGCATATCTGGCTAACCAAGAGATAGTGATACCCAAAGCCGAGCCAGCTATTACTTGAAAAGGCGTATGTCCGAGTAATTCTTTTAGGCGATCGCCAGTAAACTCTGGGTGTTCATGAAATAATTCATCAATCATTTGATTGAGAACACGAGCTTGTTTACCAGCAGCTTGACGAACTCCAGCCGCATCGTACATAACGATGATGGCAAAAACAGTTGCAACGGCAAATTCAGTAGATGCCCAACCATGAGTTTGCCCAACACCAGCCGCCAGAGAAGTAACCAAAGCAGAATGAGCGCTAGGCATACCTCCGGTTGTGACTAAAGCACGTACATCCAGTTTACGATTTTTGACTATCTCGATGACGAGCTTTAATGCTTGAGCCATCAAACAAGCTATCAGAGCAACCAGTAACACCCGGTTGTCTAAAATATTGTCTATGTCCTGCATATTATTTTGGTCAGGTTAGAAAGATATTTAAGCCGCAGTTGTATGTGTGAGGAAGCACTAGATGCAACCCAAATGCCAAAATTAACCTAATGATTGCGACTGGTGATAAAATGAGCCAGTGCCAATAAAGGTTTAGCCCCCTCTCCAAACGGTTCTAATTCTGCACAAGCAGTTTCAATTAACTGTTGAGCTTTTTTGCGGGATTCTTCAATTCCCCAAAGGCTTGGGTAAGTGACTTTCTGAGCTTTTTCGTCTTTGCCCGCAGTTTTGCCTAATTGCTCTTGGGTAGCGGTGACATCAAGAATGTCATCAATGATCTGAAAAGCCAGTCCAATATTATTAGCATAGCGAGACAGTCTTTGCAAGTCTTCCTCGGATGCCCCTGCCAAAATTCCACCACAAACTACACAAGCTTCTAAAAGTGCGCCAGTTTTGTGATTGTGAATAAAATTCAGTGTTTCCAAGGAAATATTAGACTTTCCTTCCGATTCTAGATCAAGTACTTGACCGCTAACCAAGCCAGCAGCCCCTACCGCACGTCCCAGATGAGCTATTACCCGCAATACTCGCTCAGGTGGTACATTCTTAGTGTTAATAGCTACATACTCAAAAGCGTAAGCTAACAAGCCATCGCCAGCCAAAATCGCCACATCTTCGCCATATACCTTGTGATTAGTCAGCTTACCACGGCGGTAATCATCATTATCCATCGCTGGTAAGTCATCGTGAATCAATGACATAGTGTGGATCATCTCCAAAGCACATGCTGTTGGCATTGCCATTTCGATAGTCCCACCAATCATTTCACAGGTAGCAATGCAAAGAATAGGGCGTAGGCGCTTACCTCCTGCTAATAGAGAGTAACGCATTGCTTCGTAAATTTTTTCTGGATAACGTACGGAAATTGACTGATCCAGGGCTGTTTCACAAAGCTGTTGACGTTCTTTTAAATAGGCTTTCAAGTCAAAAGTTGTTTTTGTTGAAGTTTGTTTCAAGTTATCCGCTGTTACCATCCTGAATTTCCTTAAATTTCTGTTAATTACGTAACAATTTTAAAGTAAAGAGTCATTAGTCAATAGTCATTAGTCATTGGTCATTGGTCATTGGTCATTGGTCATTGGTCATTGGTTATTGGTCATTGGTCATTAGTCATTGGTTATTGGTCATTGGTTATTGGTCATTGGTTATAAGTATTAGACAAATGACAAATGACAAAGGACAAATGACAAATGACCAATGACTAAGTATTTAAACGTCGGCGATAGCTGTCCACTGTATTTTGCAATAAGATGGCAACAGTCATGGGACCGACACCGCCAGGAACTGGGGTGAGAAATTCCGCCACAGGTGCAACCTCGTCAAAGTGGACATCTCCGACTAAGCGACTATTGCCATTAGCGTCAGTAACACGATTTATTCCCACATCTACCACAACAGCGCCAGGTTTCACCATTTGCGCTGTAATCATTTCTGGACGACCAACTGCTGCAATCAAAATATCAGCATTTTTGGTGATAGACGGTAGATCGTGCGATCGCGAATGGGCTATTGTCACTGTCGCATCAGCTTCCAATAGCATTAACGCTAGGGGTTTACCCACCAAAATACTACGTCCTACTACTACCGCCTGTTTTCCTCGCAAGGAAATTTCATACTCCTGCAACAGGCGCATTACTCCGGCTGGGGTACAACTACGTAAACCTGGTTCTCCCCGTACTAGTCTTCCTAAGTTTACCGGGTGGAGTCCGTCAGCATCTTTGTCGGGATCAATTTGATGTAATAGAGAAACAGCGTCTAAATGCTTGGGTAAGGGCAATTGTACGAGAATACCGTCCACCCGTTCATCTTGGTTGAGGTTTTCGATAACTTCCTCGAGTTGGGCTTGATTCGTTTCTGTGGGAAAATGCTTGCCAAAGGAGGCAATCCCGACATTTGTACAAGCTCGTTCTTTACCACGTACATAGGCTGCTGAGGCTGGGTTATCGCCTACCATTAGCACTGCTAAACCAGGCGGACGTCCTATTTGGGGTTGTATTTTTGTGATCTCAGCAGCAAGTTCTTGCTGTATTTTGGCGGCTAAAGCTTTACCGTCAAGTAATTTAGCTGTTTTTGTTTCCATTAGATTCCCAGAAGGATTGCGATCGCCAAGGTGTTTTACTGTGCTTGGAGAGGGAGTGGGGAGTGGGGAGTGGGGAGTGGGGCATTGGGAATTGGGCATTGGGCCGAAGTGAATTGGGAATTGGGAATTGGGAATTGAAGTACTGATTTTTCCTTGCCCCATGCCCTATGCCCCACTCCCTACTCCCCACTCCCTACTCCCTCTCTTTTATATTCTCAGATTGATTGCTTGAGTTGAGAGTGTATTTTTAGCAGCGAAGAACATAGTATTAATGGGAACTCACTCCTTAAAAATAGCGACAAACAACTACTGATGCCAAAATTTCCTCAAAGGGTATCTGCCATGCCACAGGCAAATAATTTTTACCCCGTTTTGCCAGTATTCCGCATTGGATTGACTTGTTTTTTGTTAGCGGGATTAATCGGTTGCGGTCACTTTAGCCTTTCTGGTGTCACCGCAATTGGTGCAAATACTACTCCAATTCAGGAACTGCGATCGCAAACCGAAACCAATGAAACAGTATATATCCAAGGCAAAGTAGAAAGGCAAGTTCCCCTCCTCAAACGTCACGCCTATCTTATCAATGACTCTACCGGGAAAATTTGGGCTATAACCAATCAAACTAATTTGCAAGAAGGACAACAAGTCGTCATCAAAGGTAAACTACGCTACCGAAGTATTCCCTTAGCTAAACAGGAGTTCGGCGAATTATACCTAGAAGAACAGTAATAATGAGAACGTAAATTCTCCACTTTAAAAATTTATGAACAATCAACCAGTGCATGTGGCGATCGCCATTCTCTACCAAGAAAACAAGTTTCTCATGCAACTGCGAGACAATATTCCTACTATTCTCTATCCTGGACACTGGGCGCTATTTGGCGGACATATTGAAGCGGGTGAGACTCCAGATATAACGGTAAAGCGAGAAATTTTAGAAGAAATTGGCTATAATTTACCATCAACATTTTCAGAATTTGGCTGTTATGGCGATGAGAAAGTGATGCGTCACGTCTTCCATGCACCGTTGTTGGTGGAATTAAATCAACTAGTTCTCACAGAAGGTTGGGATATGGGCTTAGTGACAGCCGAAGAAATTCGCCAAGGTAGTTGTTATTCAGCAGTAGCGGGGGAAATTCGACCTTTGGGGCCAGTGCATCAGCGTATTTTGTTAGATTTTATGGAGAAGGGAATGAATAATGGTTAATGGTTAATGGTTAATGGTTAATGGTTAATAGTTAATGGTTAATAGCCATGAACCCTTCGGGTTCGCCAGTCGCTCATGGGGGAAACCCCCAAGACCCTCCGGGTTCGCCAGTTCCCCATCGTGACGGGAACCGCCAAGACGGGGACTGGTCTCACCGCGCTGGCGAACCATGAACCATGAACCATGAACCATGAACCATTAACTCTTAACTCCTAACCCCCAACTATTCCCCAATGATGCAATCAGCAAACAAATTACCCCGATGGTTAACTCTCAGCTTGGCATTTCCTCTCGCTATCTTGAATGGTTGGCTATTGCTTCAAGTAGTCAAATATTTTCAACCATTAGTCAATATTTTTATAGCCGCCATTCTCCTGGCTTTTGTATTAGACTATCCCATCCGGTTTTTCCAGAAGCAAGGAGTAAAACGTAACTTAGCAATTTCGGGAGTGTTGTTGTTAGCTGGATTGATATTGGCAGCTTTAGGTATTACTTTAGTACCGCTGATTATACAACAAATTAACGAATTGGCTAATATTTTGCCTGCTTGGATTGATTCTGGTACACAACAACTGCAAACTTTCCAAGCTTGGGCAACATCGGAACAATTACCAGTTAACTTAAGCGGCTTATTACCCCAATTTCTCGACCGAGTATCCACCCAAATTCAAAATTTCAGTGGTAGAATATTAGGCTTAGCATTAGATACCATTGGTAGTCTTGTCAACGTTCTGCTAACAGTAGTCCTGACTTTCTATTTAGTATTGAATGGCGAACGTCTCTGGGACGGAATTTTTCTTTGGTTTCCCTCTCATGTAGGAATACAAATTCGGCAATCTTTACGCGAGGATTTTCAAAATTACTTTATTGGTCAAGTGACCTTAGCCACCATCTTAGCATCAGGAATTACACTAGCTTTTTTAGCGCTAAGAGTTCCTTTGAGTTTACTATTTGGGCTAGTAATTGGCTTCTTTGCTTTGTTTCCCTTTGGTACGGGTGTCGGTATTACTATAGTTAGTTCGTTAGTAGCATTAAATAACTTTTGGTTGGGCGTAGAAGTTTTAGTAACAGCAGTAGCGATCGACCAATTTAATTACAATTTTATTGCTCCCCGCATTCTTGGTAATTTAACAGGTTTAAACCCTGTTTGGGTAGTGATTTCTTTATTGGTTGGGGCAAAATTAGGTGGATTATTGGGGTTATTAGTTGCGATACCTTTGGCAAGTTTTATTAAAAGTATTGGAGATACCTGGCGTGAAGGTAAATTTGGTGTTGCACCTGGTGAGGAGAACCAAGAGGATAATATCAAGCCGGAAAAATCCCAGATGCTGATGATGAAGCCGAGGCAGAATCAGGATTGATTTCAATTACATATGGAGACATTCTTTTATGAGGTTTTTACGTGCTGCCAAGCGTGTAATATCGGCATAGCAAACAATCCCCACGCCAAACCTGTAACTAACCCAAACACAGTCACAACATAATTATTAAAACTCCACCACCCCAAAACCTCAGCAGCCAACTCCAACGGATAAGCCATCATCAACACACTCGCAAGCGCCGCACCACTCCAACCATACTGATGTAGCCAATAAAAACCCTTACCACCATTCACCGCATACAGCAAACGAGTCATCAACAAACCCGCCACCGTACCATAACACCGCATACACACAGCCATAATAAACGGTGAAGCCAAAGCCACTCCCATCTCTGGCTGCGGACACACATGATTACCCATGAAATAAATAATATCCGCAATCCCACCTAACACCGACAACCCAGACACCGCCAGAAAAGGAGCAACAAACGGTCCTACCACCATCCCCGCCAACAAAAAATCAGCGATCGCACCTACCCAATTAACCCGTAACTCTCTACCGAAAGCCACCCCTTGCAACATCTCTTCCCTCTCTCCTCTGTGTTCTCTGCCTCTTCGCGGTTTATTTCCCCAACCAATTATAAAATAAGTAGGGCATATGCCCTACCTACTCTTTGCGCCTCTCTTGCCTCTGCGTGAGATTCCTACCCCACCTTCACAGTATACGGACTCGTCAACTTATCCAACTGCTGTACCAACAGACTCAAGAACAACCCCACATCCGTAACCACACCAACCGACTCAATCGAACCTCTATCGCTCAACTTCGTCACCACCGCCGGATTAATATCCACACACACCATCTTCACCCCCGCAGGCGTCATATTTCCTACACCAATAGAGTGCAACATCGATGACAGCATTAAAATCATCTCCGCTCCTCTAAGTAATTCTGCGTATTCAGCTTGTGCTTTAATTAAATCCATCTGCGTATCTGGCAAAGGCCCATCATCGCGAATGGAACCAGCAAGGCAAAACGGTACGTTATTCTTAACGCACTCATACATCACGCCACTATTAATTACCCCAGCTTCTACAGCCTTGGCAATATTACCGTAACGCCGCACCGTATTAATTACCTTCAGATGATGGCGATGTCCGCCGCGTACTGCGATACCCCGCTTCATATCCACACCGAGAGAAGTACCCATCATCGCTTGCTCAATGTCATGAACAGCGATCGCATTTCCTCCCAACAGCGCTTGCACATATCCTTCACGAATTAGCCGCGATAAATGCTCACCACCACCGGTATGAATCACCACCGGACCAGCGGTGACAACTACTTTACCACCAGCATCACGGATTTTACGTAACTCCCAAGCCACCTGCTCAACGACTAATTCCACACGCCGTTCGCTGGAAACACCCGCCGACATAAAGCTAAATTCCTCGGCGTTGCGTTTTTCTCGCGATTCAGTTTTACGGATAGTACGGATACCTAGCACATCTACTACTACCTGCTCCCCAACTTCCAAATCGCGCAAAATTTTACACCGCGCTACTAAACCTTGGGGAGTTTGAGAAATAGCGATCGCTCCATCCATGCGTTGATTTTGCACCTTCACCCACTGACCATTTATCCGCACCTCAGTTGGATAAATTGTGCTGACATAAAAATCATCCGGTGCTACGCCAGGGATCGTCACAGGTTCCAGCTTGGCATCTCGCTCATCTTCGGGCAAGTTTACCGCACCCAAATCAATCAACCGGGAAATGATTTCTTCCATCACTTCATGGGAAGGCGCTGATACCTTCACCTCTGCGGCGGAGGTACTTTGGCGCTGTTCTCCCAAATTGAAATTCAGGACTTGGAAACTTCCCCCAGCATCGACAATTAAATCTAAAGCGCGGTTAATCAAGCCAGCATCAAGCAAGTGTCCTTCCATGCGAATAACACGGCTTTCTACCGATACATTCGCATGAACTTCCGCCCTAACTGGTTCCGTTACCCGTAAGGTGAGACATTTCGCCGCACCACCGGCTTTGAGAAATTCTGTCAGTGACGTTTCTATTACTTGAAAACCAACATCAGCAAGACGTGCTTTCAGTGTATCGCTTGCTTTATTCATCACGACAATGTGATCAATATTTACCGCATTGCAAGCAAAATTCACCGCATCAGTTTCCGCAATAGCTATCCGCTTTTCCGGTGCTACTCGCATTTCAATTAAACGGTTAGAGTAGGAATCAAAAGCAGCCGGATAATAAAGCAAATAGCCATTAGCCAAAGGACAAAAGCAAGTATCCAAGTGATAGAATCTTTCATCTATCAACCGCAGAGATAGCACCTCGATATCAAGCCATTTTGCCAGGTAGGGATGAGAATCTAATTCTGAACGGAAGCCATATCCCGCCCATAGCCAGCGTCCTTCCCGATCCAGTAGCGCATCTCCTGCACCTTCAAATGGCAAGTCTTTAGGTAGTTCGTAGACTTTGTAGCCATTTTCCTCGAACCACTGCTTAAAATACGGTTCTTCTCCTTGACGCTCTTTGTGTAAAAAGCGACTCAAAACTACATTATCCCCCAGTAGCAAACCAGCGTTTGCCGTGAATACCATATCAGGCCAGCCTTTTTGAGGTGGCGCTAAATCGACGATCGCGTGTTCTTTGAGGACGTGATGCAGTTTTTGCCACTGTTCCACGGCGCGATCGCGCGATGACTTGTGAATATTCCCTTCCATCCAGGGATTAATCACATAATCTACGTCGTAGTGGTCAGGAGGACACATCAAAAAGCGAATCCGGGAAGTCATAAATAAATATCACCAGCGTATAGATGCGAACAGCCTTTTATTGAATATAAAGGTTTGCCGAACCGATTCTGTAGAATTTGCTACTAATTTTTTCAATTGATAGAAGGCGGCACAAAGGCTTCGCTTCTATTCTATTACTTAGGAGGGCTATGCCCTACAAATATTTGAGGAGTGAAAACTCCTCAAATATTTGTAGGTTAAGTTCTGGGATATTGAGTTCTCGTTCTAGGGTTTCTGCTTGTTGTCTGAGGGAGTCGATTTCGCTTTGGTAGTAGGCAGATTGTTCGGGAGTGGGGATATCAAAACAGCGTTTAGCCAGTTGTTGTCTAACTTGTCGCCATTGTTCGAGTTTGGGAGCAAGGTGGGAATATTGTTTTGATAGGAGGGCTATTTTTTGCAGGATGCTGGTTTCTGTGGCGATCGCTAAAGTTTCTTCTTTAGACCTCTTGCAAAATTTTATGGTAAAATACCAAGTCTTTATTTGAACTCGCTCTGCCAATGCAATACGAACAAACAAAGCAACTATCCAATCGAGAGTTCAACTTATACCTGAGCAAAATTCAAATTTTAGGGTATTTATAACCACAGATGGACACAGATAGACACAGATAAATCGAAGGCATCATTTTTGTGTCTGTCTTCTCTATTTGCGTGCGTTGTTGGGAATGCGAATGAAAATCTCACGCAAAGCCAAGCCAGCGCTGTCCCTTGTAGCGTGTCCCCTTGGGACATAGGAGGGTTTCCCGACCCAGGCGACTGGCGCGCAAAGCCGCAAAGTTTTCTCTGCGGCTGGTGCGCGACGGACACTTTCCAAGGACGGGGGGAAACCCCCGCACGGAAGTGTCCTCCTCTGCGTGAAATTAATTCACATGAGATGGTTCCGACAAACCCCGCCAAACTACAAATCCAGTAGCAGCAATAAATAATGCAGATATCAAAGCATTACCTAAGTAGCCAAACTGTGCATACGCAATCCCTGCGATTACGCCACCAAGTCCCCCACCAAATTGCCCAATTGATACAACCAAACTCATGAGAGAACCCCGCTGATGGTCGGGAACGAGAGCAGTTAAAAGCGCCTGTAGAGGACTTAACCGCAATGCAAGTAGCATCATCACTAAGAAAAATACGCCGTAAGCGGATAAAGTTCCGGAGACGATGAAAGGAGTTGCTGTAAATACAGCCGCAGAAATTAAACAAGAACCAACAATCATCGGCTTACGTCCTACCTGATCAGACCAACGACCGGCTTGTGGTCCGATTAAAATATTAGCTAATCCTCCCACCATAAATAAAGTAGCAGTTGCAGAGGCAGACATTCCTAATTCTCGTTCCAGCCAAGTTGGAAAAAATACCACGAAAGTGGATACCGCAAATAGCATTGTCGCGTAAGCTACTGCGGCGTTGAAAACTGTAGGTTCTCGCAACAGTACCCAATAGTTCTTAAGAACAGTCTTTACCGATAGGCGTTCTTGGGAACGCTTGATGGGTGGCTGCGGTATAATGGCGAAAACCAGCAAAAAGGACGCCGCCGCAATCATCGCGAACAGAAAAAATGGGGAGCGAAATCCATATCTTTCAGCTAAAATTGTGCCAATTGGTACAGCTACAACCTGCCCGAAAGCAAAGCCGCTCATTACCCACCCACTAGCCCATCCGCGCCGTTCGTAAGGAAAATAATCTCCTACGTAAGCAACTGCTACACCTGTTAAAATTCCTCCAGACACGCCAGCGCCGATGCGCACTGTTAGTAAGGAGATGAAGTCATTAGCTAACCCGTGCAACGCCAGCATTACCGCCATCAAACTTGTTCCGGCTAAAAGTATAGGTCGTCTTCCAAAGCGGTCAGATATGGGACCGATAATAATTGCAAATATCGAAAGCGCGATCGCATAACCTGTTACCAAGGTTCCTTGCAAAGCTTCGGGAATTCCCAAGGCTTCACCAATACGGGGAAGGATGGGTGCGACTATTGTCGCTTGGCTGCTAGAAGCCAATACCATCAACCACAACGCCAAAATAATCAGTAGATTAGGGGGTTGACGCTTTGCAATTTTCATGCATTGACCTCTTTTTGCAACCCGCCTAATAAATCGCCGTAAGCTTGTAGTTGAGCAGTTCGGGAAAAGCGAAGTTTAATTTTATCCCGAAGAGAATCGCGAATTTGCTGATAAATCGCAGGACTATTAAACAACTGCACGATTTTCGCTGCCATTGTCGCCGTATCCCCAGGTACAGATAATAATTTAGCAGGCATATCTTTATCCAGCCTCGCCATGACTTCCTCCAGTCCACCGCAAAGCGTACCCACCACGGGAACCTCACAAGCCATCGCTTCCAGCGCCGCCAAACAAAATGATTCTGATTCGCTCGTTACTAGTTGCAAGTCACTGACAGCCAACCAGCGAACAACTTCAGTCGGAGAAGCCGCACCCAAGAAAATTACCTCATTGGCTACTCCTAATTCTTGCGCATACTCACGAGCATTAGCAGCCAAGGGACCATCACCAATCATCAGCAGTCTAGCTGGTACACCTGCACCCCGTACACGTGCTAAAACTGCGATCGCATCCAAAGGACGCTTGATTTCACGAAAATTAGAGACGTGACATAAATTTAAAGTATCGTTATGAGCCGCTATCCACTTACGAAACGGGTGAAACAACTCAAGGTCAATCGCATTGTGAATCACCGTCGGCCGTGTTTCTAACTCGAAAATCCTCACCGCTTCATCCGCCAACCAATCGGAAACAGCAGTAACGCGATCGCACGCAACAATCGAATTGCGTAGTTGAGAACCGTAGTGAGGATCACATCCAAATTTGGTAACATCACTGCCATGTAAAGTTAGACAGATAGATAGAGAGCGATCGCGATTTGCCAACTCTTGACGAGCCAGTAATGCAGCTTCAACTAGTCCGACGGCGTAATGTACGCTCAATACGGCGATATCATGAGTTTCAACATGCTGGACAATTTCACGCGCTAATGGTATAATCCACTGACAATCTGCGGCTGTTGGAGACTTGGGCGCATTCACACTTAGGTAGCAAAGCGATGATTCGCCATCGTTTACCCATTGAGCTTCTGGACTGGTAAGCAATAACACAGAAGCGCCAGCATTAGTAAGTCCTCTGGCTAGGTCGGTTGCAACTTTGCCGCTACCCCCAAGACCTCCAAGACAGAGAATTCCGATTCGGAGTGATGCAAGGTTGCGGGAAACATCAAAGTATTGGTTAGTAATGGGATGAGCGAAGGGAGATAGCATAAATCTGTTGATTAACTTTTAGGACACAAGCAGCAGAAATTTGTGGCGTTTTTAAACGCACCAGGTAGCAGAGTACGCGCGGAGGAACGCAGAGTTTTTCTGAGCGTTGTTGAAACTCTTTGCGCCTTTGCGCGCCAGTCGCCTGCGGAGGGAAACCCTCCTATGTCCTAAGAGGACACGCTTCGCGAACAGCGCTGGCTCGCCTTTGCGTGAGGCAAATCCACACTCTTTTTAGTGCTGAAATTGACGAATCGTAATTACCCGTGTATGACCAAAATCAGGGGAAGAAATGGGCAAAAGATGGGAAATAATTGATATACCGTGTGTTGCAATCAGTTCGGCTATGCAGAGATGACGTTCTTGAGGTGCGCCGTTAGGACTGATGAAGGTGAAAGCAATGACGCCGGGTTTATTTTGTTGGCGTCCTTCGCGAAGAATGGTGCGTTCTAGGCTGGCTAGTTTTTGACCTAGGTTTGCTATGTTGCGTGTAGGAGGGGGATTTCCCCGGCTTCCGGAACGTTGTAAGTCTAAAGAGACTGTTGCAGTCAGTGCGGATAGTTCTGTTTGAGAACGAGTAAATGCTTTTAAAGGACGGTTTGCTCCCCAAGATTCTAGTAAGGGGGCGGTTGCGGCTAGCCATTGTTCGATATCTTGTTGCAAAGTTTTCGCCGCGTCGCCTACGGGTTGATTTGCTTTTGCAAGTTTGAGCAAGGTGAAACACCGTTGTTGCAATGCGTTTAACTCATTGCAAGTGAGACGAATTTCTACGGGTAAACCCGCACGTCCAATTAAATAAATTGCATCATTGCTACACAGTAATTTGACTGCTCCACCTGCTTGATTAAGTAGATTCGCGGTGTCACCGTCGATTACAGTAAAGGAAGGTCGTGCTACAATTTGCGGCATCGGAATAGATGCCCAGGCGTAGACTTCATTTAGTTGAGTAAAGTACTTTTTTTCGGTGGGACCAGCTACGTAAGCAATGGTTGGTAAAACAGCATCTTGACAAATGGGACGTAATAAGGCGCTGGGTGTAAATCTTTCTGGTTGCTGTTCTAGTATATGTCGGGCGGTATCGTTGGTTAAATAAATGTTTGTTTGTTGCAGTGCAAAGCCGCCTTCAATTCGTCGCAATCTTCGCCGGGTACCGTCTGCATCTACGTAAAAGATTTGCAGGACATCGCGATCGCTCTTAATTATTTCGGAGTGTCCTTGGGATGCTAATCTTTGTCGGGCGTGTTTGAGAGCAGTTTGGGAACCTTCTGCCTCGAAGAGTTCGCTAGCTATAATATCACGAGCCAGTTCGGCAAATTCGCGGGTTGCTGGATCGAGAATAATCAATCCTAGTTGTTTTGTCAGATAATTTAACCAGCGTGCAAAAGCTTGGGCAAAGGTTGCATCTGGTTGATAAGTTGTCCGCAGTGCAGCAATAATTTCTTGGCTGTAAGGAAGGTTTTGGAAAGAGTGTTCTATTTCGTCTAATAGTGAATAAATGCTGAATCCCAAGTGAGTAGAACCAACTGGATTATGGGTTGTAGGTAAGCTAAGGTTGAGGATATCAGGTTCTGAATGCCCGGAAAAGATTTTAAGGTGCTGTACCTCATCTAAATCATGGTCATAACTTGCCATCCAGAAAATAGGAACGGCTGGTATTCCTTGGGTTTCTAATTCTTGCGCTAATTTGACAGCACCTAATGCTTTATAAAGAGTGTAAGCGGGTCCGCCTAAAATTCCTACCTGCTGTCCGGTAACAACTGCAACTGTTTTGTTGTCACGGAGTTTTTGAATGTTAGCCAAGACTTCTGGGGAGGTTCCCCATTGTTGTGCTTGCTGTTGCAATAAGTTAGCTAATGCGTTGCGGGGGTAGCATCGTTGACGTATTGCGTTGTAAGTAGAAACCCAATCTCGCTGATTTTGCGATACATCGGTATTTTGCTGTGATGGTAGGGAAACTGCTGTGACTTGAGTTCGACAACATCGCGCCTGTAATATTTGCAGAGTTTCAAAGTTTGCTTCCGGGTTGTCTGATTTCAGAAACGCGATTATCCGTTGTGTTGAATAATGCTGCGTTTCATGGGTTTGGATGGCATGAAGTTTGCGATCGCGATTAATTTCAATCTGCCTGACTTCACCCGCACTATGATGAGGAGGAATCATGACGTGATGTTCTTCTACCGCCCAAGGTGCTAGTTCTGGTGCGTCTTTTAAAATAAATCCTGGATCTGCTGCGAGATGAAACGCCACTAGGGCTGCTACACCTAGTCCGAGGTGATGTCCGTGCAATGAGTAGTTAGGGTCAGCTTCTGGATGAAGTGTTAGCAGTACTCGCGGCCGATGTTGGCGAAGTTTACTGACAATTAGCGCCAGTGTCTCATCTAATCCCCAAGTTTGCAATGTATCAGCAGCCGTTATTGGTTGGGTACGGGCATAATTACGATATTTGCCAAAGTCTACTAAGCCCAAACTCTCAATCTGCTGAATACCCAAAATTTCAGCCGCATGACGCAATTCATCAGCTCGTTTAGTTACCAATTGGGTTGATTCGCCGCCTCGTCCAGCGCCGCCGTCGGTGGCTACGACCAAACGCACACTTTTTCCCGCTTCCGTCAACGCAGCAATTGTTCCACCAGCATAAATTGATTCATCATCAGGATGTGGCATTAATATCAAAACATCACAAAGAGGTGTTGCTTGACGTGCCAAGTTTGCTGTAATTTGGGGTAATGGTAGATATCTTGGTTCAACTTCACCTGTGTGAATTTGCGATCGCAAAGTATCGACCAAGTGCTGATTTTGTCTACGAATATCGCTCAAATTCTCAGTCCATTGCGTTGTCACACTTCCACTCATCAAAGGTTGACTGACAACGGAAAGTAGCCGGGAACGGTCAACGCAAGCGGTGCGGTCAATATCCTGTAACGTTGCTGGTAACGATATTGCTGGTTGCGTACAGCGTGCCACAATTCTTTGATAGCATACGGGGTCATTTAAATCGCCGCGATCGTAGTAAGCAACAAACGATTGATGTTCCAGCACGTTGAAGCCTAGTTGCAGCAACATTTCCTCAACAACCGTCGGTGTATGCGGTTGCGTCGCACTGCTAAAAGTTCGCTGTTGCGGAGGAATGTAAGTAAATGCTAGCAGTCCACCAGGGGCGATAACCCATTTCAACTCTGACAGCGTTTGAGCTAAATCGCTAGCAAAGTGAAGCGCACCGCAACTGAGGACGATATCAAAACTCTGGGTTGATAAACCAGCTTCAGCAAACGGACGATTAAAATCATGTTCAATCAGGGCATGAAACTGAGGATAATTGGCTTTAGCTTGGCGAAGCATTGAAGGTGAAACATCAAGTCCGGTTACAGTTGCTCCCACCTCAAGGTAAGATACACTAGCTTGTCCCGTACCAACACCAACATCAAGCACACGCAGAAATCCTTTGGGCGGCGCATAACGTACAACCGCTTCTAATAAAAACTGCGGTGCTGACCAATTAAAACTAGCAGTGCGTTCATCGTAGGATTGTGCCCAAGCTTCATAGCGATCGCGAAGCGCGCCCGGCTGCGCCGCCGCTGCAACGGCTTCGCTGTTGCAGCCATCCCCTAGAGGGCGATCGCGCGGTGTGTTTATGACATCTGATGAGATGCTTTGAGGCATTGCGGTTATCCTTTTTGTATGTGGCATGATACAATCGCAAAGTCTATTTACAAAAATTGCAAAATCTAATGTGTAATGTTTGATTTGCATGTTTAATTTGCAACAGATTGCTTAAAATATCTGCTCTGCCTGCTGTTGCTGGGAAAATATTTTGATTGTGGTTTGTTGTTTACAACATAAAGAAATATTTCATCTTGCTCCGTTGTTAACTGAGTATGAGCAATGAAAATGACATGAAAATGACAGCCGAATGTCGTTAGGTGGATTGTTGACAATATCAGTAGACCGAAAAGTTTTGCGATACGCCTATTCCTTGTTTAGGTATGATTTGGCACTCGACAAAGCCGCGTTGCCATAGATTTAGAGTTCGCAGTATGCCGTGATAGCCATGCCATTTATGCACAAAGAAGTCAATTCCTGCTTCATCCCCACGTTTGTGAGCTACAGCGTCATGGGTGCGATCGGTTCAATATCCGGATCGTAACCACCGATTTGATTAGTTCGTAGAATCCATACGGATGCACCGTACTTCAGAAAAGTTTGTGTGATCGTGTCACTGGCTTTGCGAGGCAGCATGGTTCGCCAACTGCCTAGCCCAGTCCACAAGTTCTGTAACGGATGATCTTCTAGCGTGCTGCCCAAGTTGTATTCATTCTTTTCCCAATTCGCTCTCGGTCCCCCCAAAGGCTGAAGCTCTCGCTCCAAATCTTTCCCCAGTGCCTGTAGCTTTTTGAATCGTTGCTCCTGGTCAGCTTCCTGGAGACCGTTTGAGTAGCTGGTACAGAGTACCGAAGCAATCTTGCCCCCACTCTTTGGGGACGCACTAATCTACACAAAACGCGCAACCCTTCTCAAAACGAGCGGATAACTCGCGAGTATTCGAGCGTATTACTGCTCTAACCCCGCTCGCGCGTGAGAACCCTTACCCAAAATCTAATTGGCAAGGCAATAAGCCATGCATGGTTGCGCGTTTTGTGCAGGTTTTTTCCACGGGGTGTCGCCAACAAGCAGTTCCCGCGCGCGATCGCCGTGGAAAAAAACCGCATCCCCTCGCGCTTTCCATGATTGGCGGCAAGCTTTATCGGGGTTTTCGCAGCAATACGCTCGAATAATCGCGAGTTATCCGCTCGTTTTGAGACGGAAGAAGTGAGTTTATGTGTTTTGCGTGCGTCCCTTGGTTTCCAACGCGATCGCATTGCTTTTGCCGCTCAATAACAGATAGGTTCCCTCGAACGAAAACAGCGCCATCATATCTATCCAACCCTGGCGCTCGTAGGCACCGGAAGCAAGAGTGTACTCCATAACAACAAAAAACCCCGGCACAAAGTACCGAGGCGAGGAGGAAAAATGCTCTATTGGGTGAAAATTGGCGTTTGCTGTTAACAATCAGTTGAGCGCTTGACCGAGGTTTTACCGTTGTCTTGGCGTACCTCAACACGCGAACACTGGCGCTGACCGCCTGAACTGTATTGCTCAACACGTGTTTGCTGTACTTGCTCATTCTGCTGGGTAGCACAGCCTATTAAGGTAGCGGCCAGCATGTAAGCCAAAACTTTGTTAAATAATCTATGCATAGACTAATGCTTATAGCTCCCTTGATTGACCGGCTATCCTTCCTCACCCCGCCTAACGGCTGAGGGTGGGGACTGTCGCCGATTTTGTTCAAAATCTTTCTTATTGCTTACTCATAAACAGGGGTTGCATGGGTTTATATGAGTATCTACAACTTGACTGCTTGTCTTTTCAGAATCCCCAATCACTTAGACTCTGGTATCAACTGACCATTCGTAACCACCGACCCCGACTTTAGCCAAGTCGCCAAAAACGGGACGAAAGCGCTCGTCAACTACAGCCAGTCCCAAAGTACCCGCCACCAACAACGCCACAATCACAGAACGTAGATTTAAATGGTTCATTTTTCGGTGTGGTGGGTGTGATGTTGGGGAAATTTCAAAACAGCTTTAATTTCCAAAACATCACGCTCTACAGTATCAAAGCGCCTGTCAATTTCAGCCAGAATTGTATTTAACGCTTGCTGTATCTGTTCCTGGTTGCGGCGGATGTGCCCAAAATCTCGCTCTAAACCGTATTTCTTTTTTTCTGAATTGGCATACCAATAAATACCACCAGCAATAGCAGTTATGCTGGCAATAAAAAGGCTACCAAAAGCGATTAAATCGCCAATACTGGTTTTCATTTTATGAAACAGAGGTAGATCCAGTCGGGTCAAGCAAGTTATTAGGAAATTGGCTAGTATCAACTTCTTACTTTTCACGGTAAGTTCCCAAACCCGCTTCCTGATTAGGTTTAAGGCTAAGTCATCTATTCTCATTAGTATTGAGCTAATGAGAATGACCAACGAAAAAATCAGGTTTTGGTTTGGTGGTACGATGCGCGATTGCGTTCATCGAGAAAGATGCCGTGAAAAGTCAGGTATCAACTTAAGTGCATTTTTTGATAAGAAGCCGCCCTATAAATGGCAATTTATGGGTGGCTTTTAACTTTTTAATGGCGATCGCGCTCCAAATCGTGGATCACTTTCTCCAGATACCAGTTGTCACTTCTGCCTGGATGCTGCTGCCGCTGTTGTTTGAGCAACCGCTTGGCTGTGGCAATATCACCGCGCAGCATTCCGATCAGTTGGTGTTGTAACTCCCGGTTTCTGGGGTCGGTGAGGTAGGATTTCGACCACTTTTGACCGCGCTTTGGTTGGGTTTTGGGTACGCTAAACCCAATTTGAGGTTTGCGCCGGGGAATAAGTTGGCAGAGGGTTAGCCACAGGTTGTGTAGCAATTGACCCAGGTACACAATGCTGACTATCAAGTCTCGAATTGCGTAGAGAAGATTTATTAAACTGTCCATAGTGGATTGAGCAATTAGCGTTACTCAATCCAACGTGCGGGGGTTTTCTGGGTAGAGACATCAGAAAATTCCCGCATTTTATGTAAAAACTTTTCCACCAACGCAAAAAACCGCCCCACAGAACGCGGGACGGCTTTATTCTGGCGGATTGGTTTTATCACCAAACTCTACCAGCAGCTTATTCAATTTTTCTAACCTGGTTTTTAAGACTTCTTCCTGTTTTCCGAGACAAGCCAGTTGCTCTTGAGTCTCCTCAATTAACTGGCTGACCATTCCCCCAACATCTGCTGTTCCGCTACTGAAGGCGTCACAATTTGATGTCTCGCTATTTGCTCCAGCAGTTCTGACCTGGTAAGCCCCAACTTCTGTGCCTGAATCCGAAACAGTTCCCAAGCCTCTGGAGAAATTGTAAGACTCACTGTCTTGGCCCTTGGAAAATTACCTTGGTGAGGATGGTAAACCAGAGGTAAGAATCCGAAAAGGCAGAAAGTCAGGTAAACCAACCAAACGCCATTTGTCACTACGCCGGTTTCAGAAAGCCTTGGGCGCTGCTCCCTCCCTGGAAGCTTCCGGTGATACCCCGGAGTGTTAAAGTTGTTGGTGGTTCCGACTTGTGTAGAATCGCGCAAGCCAAGTGGGTTTTTACCCGCATCGAGCCAAAGCGTAACCGTCTCAAAAATGAAATTGGTCAAGTTTTGGGACAACAACTCGATGAGGAAAAGGCTGCTGGTAGACCGGTTAAATTAGTGCGATCGCGTGTCGCCTCTAAAGCTGCTAAGTTACTTTTTAAGGAGTTGGTTAAGGCGATCGCGCTCTTACTAGAGTGAAAATTAAACCACAGATGGACAATAAATAAAAGTTTTTCCTCTGTCTTCCCCCCTATTAAGGGGGGAAGACAGAGGAATACACTTTAGAGTGTTGTTCATCTGTGGTTGCAATATCCTAAAAACTTATGCAAGAAATCCCTTGATTGCGCCCTCAAGCAAAAGACAGTATATTTTTTGGCGTACTCTAAGATATAAAAAGGGTGCAACAATCTCTGGAATGTCACAAACACGACGCCTTGCTAAACTCGCTGCTTACCTGCGTCCCCATTGGCGGGAAGCAACATTAGGCATTATCGCTTTGTTAACTGTTAATGGGTTGGGTGTTTACATTCCCTTATTGATTCGCTCAGCTGTTGACAGACTCTCGGCTACATTTAGTTTAAGCCAGTTATTAAGTTATGTAGTGCCAATCGTCTCACTGAGTTCGGCGATGTGGCTGATTCGTATGGCGTCCCGGATTTGGATATTTGGTATAGGACGTCAGGTAGAATTTGAACTCAAACAAAGGATTTTTGAACATTTACTCAAGCTAGAGCCGTCTTATTTTGCTAACAATACTGCTGGTGATTTAATCAGTCGCGCTACGAGTGATGTGGACAACATCCGGCGCTTGTTGGGTTTTGCGGTACTGAGTTTGGCAAATACTTTCTTTGCCTATGTTTTGACGCTACCTGTGATGCTGTCTATTAATGTGGATATGACAATAGCAGCACTGGCGGTGTATCCGTTAATGTTTTTTTTGGTGCATCTGTTTAGCGATCGCCTCCGTAGCGAACAGCTAGAAGTGCAAAATCGAATTTCTGACATCAGTGATTTAATCCAAGAGGATATCAGTGGTATTGCGCTAATTAAAATCTATGCTCAAGAGGAAAATGAGCGTCGCGCTTTTGCTGGAAAAAATCAGCAACTGTTGCAAGCTAACCTCAAATTAGCTAAAAGCCGCAATACACTATTTCCCTTAATTGGTGGTCTTGCTAATGTTAGTTCACTGGTAATTATCTTATTAGGCTCAACGCGAATTGCTGCTGGAAGTATTAATGTCGGTGATTTTGTTGCACTGTTACTGTATGTAGAGCGTTTAGTTTTCCCCACCGCTTTGTTAGGTTTCACAATTACCACTTACCAAAGGGGTGAAGTCAGTGTGGATCGGGTTGAGTCGATTCTGTCTGTCACACCTCAAATCAAAGACGAAACGGATACAATTCATTTGCAACCAGAGCAAGTTAAAGGGAAAATAACAGCAAAAAATCTCAGTTACAGCTACCCTGGTTCTATTACTCCCGCTTTGAACAAAGTTAGTTTTACCATTTATCCTGGAGAAACTGTGGCAATTGTGGGAGCGATTGGTTCGGGTAAATCAACATTGGCAAATGCTTTACCTCACCTGTTGGATATCGAAGCAGGACAGTTATTTTTGGATGACGTGGACATTACCAAAATCGCCTTAGCTGATTTAAGAAGTGCGATCGCCTACGTCCCTCAAGATAGTTTTCTCTTCAGTACCACCATTAAAAATAATATTCGCTACGGTGAACCTTTCGCCGAACAAGAAGAAGTAGAAAAAGCTGCTAAAAGTTCCCAAATTCACCCAGAAGTGATTAATTTTCCGCAGCAATATGACACAATCGTTGGTGAACGCGGTATTACTCTTTCTGGTGGTCAACGGCAACGTACTGCTTTAGCGAGGGCAATGTTAGTTGATGCGCCAGTGTTAATTTTAGATGATGCCCTCTCTAGCGTTGATAATCAAACAGCGACGGCTATCTTAAAAAATCTCTCTAGCGGTACGCAACGCAAAACAGTAGTTTTCATCACGCATCAATTGTCTGCGGCGGCGGCTTGCGATCGCATTTTTGTGATGGACAAGGGTAAAATTGTTCAGATTGGTACGCAGGCAGAACTTTTGCGGCAACCGGGGCTTTACAGAACTTTATGGAGACAGCATCAGGTAGAGGAATTACTACATTAGTTTTGTTGCAAAAAACTGGAAAAGGTGTAAAGGGAGAGTTTAAGTTAGGCGATAAGCCGGAGGCTTTACGCTTTGCGTATCGCACTTATTCTTGGCGTAACATACAACCTCTATGCCGCAAAAATCTGTACTCATTTTTTCAAAGTGCATCCCTAGCTTTTCCATGACTCGAATTGAACGCTGATTAGATGGCTGTGCAATTGAGACGATCCTTGGCAAGTTTAATTGCTCAAAACCATAAGACATAGCGGCAATAGCAGCTTCTGTGGCAAGGCCTTTTTCCCAGTATTCAGGGGCTAACCACCAACCAATCTCCATCTCATGTCGCGAGAGTGGTGATAAACCACAGAAGCCAATGAAAGTTTGCGTCTGTTTAAAAATCAACACCCAGTGGCAAAAACCGTAGTTTTTGTACAGGAAAATGTTATTTGGAACTTTTATTGTCTCCTGTGGTACAACTCATTTGATGGACGTGTGGACGCTTTGGCATCCGAGTTATTGGTTGTCTGGTTTGATAAAAGTTATAACCGCTTGCATCTCCCTGTATACAGCAGTTGCTCTCGTACCGATAATACCTAAAGCGCTGGCTTTACCAAGTCCTGCACAACTAGAAGCAGCTAACAGAGAACTGAAACTGGCGCTAGAGGAACTTGCAACTACGCAAGCTCAACTAATTCAATCTGAAAAAATGTCTTCTTTGGGGCAATTAGTTGCAGGTATTGCCCATGAAATTAATAATCCTGTTAATTTCATTAACGGCAATATTACTCCTGCAAATGAACATATTCAATATTTGATTAACTTTATTTCTCTTTACCAGAAATACTATCCTGAACCAATACCAGAAATTCAAGCTTTAGCTCAGGAAATTGAACTTGATTTTATTAAAGATGATTTGTCGAAAATTTTATCTTCTATCAAAATGGGAACCGAACGTGTTCGACAGATAATTGTATCTTTACGTAATTTCTCGCGACTGGATGAAGCTGAAATTAAATCAGTTGATATTCATGAAGGAATTGATAGCACGCTCTTAATTTTACAAAGTCGTTTGAAAGATAAACCGGAGCGTCCAGCAATTGAAGTGATTAAAGAATACGGAACCCTTCCTAAAGTTGAGTGCTACCCCTGTCAACTCAATCAAGTTATTATGAATCTTCTGACTAATGCTATTGATGCGATAGAAATTTCAGGTAATTATCAACAAGGAAAAATCACAATCTCGACTGACGTTATTGATAACAAACAAGTGAAGATTCAAATTACCGACAACGGTTGTGGAATGACAGAAAAGGTAAAACAAAAAATTTTTGATCCCTTTTTTACTACTAAACCTGTTGGTTCAGGTACAGGTTTAGGGTTATCAATTAGTTATCAGATTATAAATAAACATGGCGGTAAACTTAAGTGTATTTCCCAACCACATCATGGTACTGAATTCTTTATTCAGATTCCAATTAATATGAATATGAATAATAAATCTACTTTAAAAGAAAGTCCACTAACATTCAGATTTGCAACATAGCTAAACCCTCTTGTGTTACTCTCCAACAAAATCTTGTAGGGGTGGGTTTTGTTGATGATTTGTCGGTAAGCCGAAATTATGATGCTAAACCCACCTCTACCAGCACTTTAGAAGGCTCCTACTCTACCTAAAATGACATAAATTGTTTTGAAAACCAGTTCCAAATCATATAAGGGATGCCATTTATTCTGATACTGTAAGTCTAAATCAACTATTTGCTCAAAATCTTTCACATAAGAACGACCGTTTACTTGCCATTCGCCAGTTAGACCAGGTTTGACATTTAAACGCTGCCAGTGACGTTGATTGTAGTGCATTACTTCATCACGAGTAGGTGGACGTGTTCCTACTAAACTCATTTCCCCTACCAGGACATTCCAAAATTGCGGTAGTTCGTCCAAACTTGTGCTTCGTAAAAAACGCCCAACTTTTGTGACTCGGAAATCATTTTTATTTTTAAATATTAATCCGTTAGCTTCGTTGCTTACTAGAGATTTTAACTTTTCAGCATTAGATACCATTGAGCGGAATTTACGAATACGAAATGGATGCCCTTGTAGTCCATAGCGTTCTTGCGTAAAAAATATTGGACCGGGACTATCAATTTTAATTGCGATCGCGATCGGTATAAATACAATTGCTAGAATAATTAAGCCTATCAAGCTACCCATAATGTCTAAACAACGCTTAAATTTAGACGTTACCGAGGCGTGAGGGGCTAATTGTAATTCCCAAGTGTTAAAAGCTGTACTTTCAACAACGGTTGTGAGTGGTATTTGGTACATTGTCAAGCCGAATGTTGAACAAAAACGTATTATTACGTAACTTTATTTCGACTATAGACTTAGCTCTTATGAAGGAAATCAACTACAACCGTATATTCACTGAATCTTCATCAATATGACGGAGATCATCAGTTTTTATAAATTTTAGATAAAGTAAGTTTTATATATCTAATGGTGGATGAAAAATCGTTCTGAATGTGAAGATAAAAGCTAATTGTGTGAGAATTTGCTACCAATTAAGTGTATGCGCAAAAATAATAAACGATTGTCTGACATTTGTAAATAATAGGCAAAAGCACCTCCCACAAAATTAAATATCTGATAAAAGTTAGTTTTGCAAAACTTTGGGGAAAACTGAAAGAGGAAAGGAAAAATGAGTTTTCTTACTTTTCCCCTACTTCTGTAAGAAGATTAATAAAAGATTCGTTCGTAGTAGCACTTAAGCGCTACTACGAATGCATCAATTCAAACTTAACAGACTAGTACCTCGCGGAAGTCAAAAGTCTTTTATTTTAGGCTTTTGGGTTGTTTTGAATGGTTGCTTTATTTCCACTGTGAAGTACTAGTAGCAGCATCTGCTTGTGAATTCAAGTATATTTGCTTATTTAATTAGTTAGTAATTTTACGGTTATGCTATCTTAAGATGAGGAGCTAAACAAATGGTTTTAGCAGGAATTGAAGTTAAAGTAGGTCGTTTGGAATCAATAGTTGAGCAGATTGGGGAAGCAGTACTTGCTACCACCGAGACTATTGATCGGCTGGCTGAGAGAATGGATAATCTCAGCGTCCAAATGGAAGAACAGGGAAAACAAGTGCAGCAGCAGGGCTATCAAATTTTGGCACTGTGCGATGCAGTCCAGACTCTTGCAGAAACCCAGAATGATTCACTGCAAAAATTAACTCAACTAACTAAAACTCTCGATCGCCTGATGAGTTTAATCGAAAGACCGGATGAAGTATAAAGCATAAAGTATAAAAATTTTATCCTTTATGCTTGATTATTTATTTATATCTAAATGGAGTCATTAGTCATTGGTCATTGGTCATTGGTCATTAGTCATTAAAAAATACCCGACGACTGAAGTCGCGGCTAAAAGAACGAAGTCCGCCTGCGCGGACTCAAAGTCTAAAAGCCTGCGTAGGCAGGCTTTGTTTGGGTAGCCCCAGACTTTAGTCTGAGGGCGTAAATTTCAAGACAGTCTAATGACCAATGACTAATGACTAATGACTATTGACTAAACTTTCAATTGTGTGATAGCAATTTTCCCAGAAAAACATACATCCACATCACTACCGGGAGTGCGATCGCGCTCTTGATATACGCCTGCATAATAAAATTCATCACCTTCAATTCGATAGTTAATTGGCAAGGGTTTGGTACAGGGTTGGCAAAATACAACTTCTGGATCGGGTTCTGTTGGTAGCAAATGCGGTAAATTCACATTCCAGAAATAACCCTGTTCCAGGGGACGCTTGAGTAAGTCAGCTAAAATATTCGCTGTCCAACGTGCCGCAATATCCCAGTCAACATTTAAGTTGCGTCGGCGATAATACGAAACCGCAATTCCAGGAATACCAAGCATTGCCGCTTCCCGCACCGCCGCAACGGTTCCGGAAATATACGCATCTACTCCCAAATTACCACCAGCGTTTATACCGGATATCACGCATGTGATATTTTTGCAAATATGTGCGACTGCGATTCTCACACAATCGGCGGGAGTACCTGCGATCGCATATTCATGTTCTGAGCGACGATGAACGTAAATTGGGCTTGTTGTGGTGACTTGATGTCCGCAACCCGATAAATGGTCTTTAGGAGCAGCGATAATTACTGGTTTATCTTGCTTGTCTTCTTCCTCTGTTCCCAGTTCTTTTACAGCTAAAAGAAGCGCTCTAATACCTGGAGCGTCAATACCATCATCATTTGTAAGAATAAGGGTCATAGTATTTTGGCAATATCCAACCTTATCATTTTCACCTTTTTGCTTCTATCCAGGAGACATATGTATCATAAAATACTTTTAAATAAGTATTTTTCGCAGCAAATATGGCTGAATTATGTATGAAGTAAATACTAGCTTTATAAAATATTCATAATAAGTCTAAAAAAAGTTTATATCGCGTGCAAGAAATATTTGTAAATTGGGAATTGAGCCTAATAATTTAGTTGCGTCAAGATAAGACGCTCTACTAAGTATGTAAAGTGTTTGTAATTTATTTTTGCACGTTATGATTACAGCAGCAAACTTCATCAATAGGCTGCGAGTGAGCCGTTACAGTCATCGAGGAAGCGCTTATCTTTTCTCGATGAAACTCAATGTAATGGCTGAAGTTGGAGACAATCCACCCTGAAAAATTTTATTTATTAAAAATATCAATAGATATCCAAGATTTGCATCTATAAATATAGACAAGAGATTTTTATTGTTCCTTGCTTGTCTGAAGATTGTCTATAGATGTAATTAAAATAAGAGCTTTTTACGGCTAAATAAATTACCGAGTGAAATAGTCTGTTGATTGGCTATCTGATGTTGCATGAGAAATAGATAGTTAATACAGGCAAAACATCATATTCTTTGGCACAGCACTGCTGAAGAATAATGCGGTATTTATGATGATTCAGCCATTACCAATGGCTGTGAATGAATATTTGTTGCAGAAGCAGTTTATCAGCAAATTTTTTGCTGTTTTCAGACTTTTGCTACTATTTTACATTGCTTTTGAATAATACTTTCTAGAGTAATTATCTCTAGAACTCCTCATTACAACAGGACTTACGCAAAAGATAACGAGAGTAGCGGTAATTCATGAATTACCGCTACGCAAGAATAAGGTTTTCGGTCATATCTTGGGTAAGTTCTGTACAAAAATAAGTCATTCAGAGGTGATTTATAAAGTGAATATTAAGACCTCTAACGCTTACGTAAATTGTAGATCCCCCCTTAATCCCCCCTTAAAAAGGGGGGAAATAATTAATTTCTAGCCCCCCTTTTTAAGGAGGGGGAAATAATTAATTTCTAGCCCCCCTTTTTAAGGGGGGTTGGGGGGATCAGATTTTTTTATAAATGAACTCTCAAGGAATTAAGCTAATGTCAGAAATTATCAAAAAATCCACAGAGAAAAAACTACATCTACATTATTTAGATGGTTTGCGAGGAATAGCAGCTTTGTATGTATTGTTTGTCCATATTGAGCCATCCATAGGAGAAACATTACCTGGATGGTTGCAAATTTTTAAACAATTGATGAGATATGGTCGTGTTAGTGTCGTAATTTTTATTATACTTTCTGGTTACGGACTAATGTTGTCAGTAGTTCGTTCGCAAAGTGGCTATGTTGGCGGAGGATTTTGGAATTATATTAAAAAGCGATCGCGCCGAATTTTACCTCCTTACTATGCGACTCTTGCCTTCTGTTTTATCTTAGCTGCTGGCGTAGTCATCTTAGAAAAATTTACTGATTTTCAATGGGATATAAGTAAAGATGACCCATTTAATCCTCACTTTTCTTTTAGTGATGTGATTTCTCATATGTTATTAATTCACAATCTCAGTCCCGACACGTATATGTCAATTAATCCGCCTCTATGGACTGTTGGAACTGAGTGGGAATTATATTTTTTCTTCCCAATTTTATTACTACCTATTTGGCGGCGTTTTGGTTTATTATCAGTAATAATTTCCGCCTATTTAATAGGATTAGCACCATTTTATCTTTTTAATAGAATATTTGAACCCGCCAGTACTTGGTTTCTTGGCTTATTTGCCATAGGAATGGTAGCAGCAGATATTAGTTTTTCGCAAAAACAGAAGTTGATTAAATTGAGAAATTCCCTACCATGGGGTGTGCTGACAATTTTATTTACCATTATTGGATTTGTGGCTGAATGGAGACGTCTCGGATTGCATATATGGATTGGTGAGAGCTTTTTTGGTCTTGCAACAGCTTGTCTGTTTATTTACTGCACAAAGTTGGTAGTTGATGGAAAAAAATTACCTCGAATTTTGCGGGTATTCGAGCATCCTGTAGCGATCACTTTGGGAGCATTTTCCTACAGCTTGTATCTTACTCACGGGCCAGTATTAACATTGGTGCGTCGCTTCCTCTTGACCCTGCAAATGTCTCCAACCATGTTTGCAGTAGTATTATATGTGGTAGGTGTGGTGAGTTCGTTAGTATTTGCCTATGTGTTTTACTTAATCTTTGAGCGACCATTTATGTCTGGTTTCTTGAAAAAGCGTAAGGTAAAAGATGCTGTTAGTTGATGGCTGACAGATGATATTGGTTTTACTGACATCTTGCACCCTCCGGGTTCGCCAGTTGCCTTCGGCGGGAGACCCGCCTACAGCACTGGTCTCACCATTCTCAACAAGAGCCAGAGGCTCTAATTCTCAACTGCCAGGTTGAACCTGGTAACAAGGTTTTTGGAGGCTCCGCCTCTCGATTCTTAAGAATGGTGCAAGATGTCATTTTTAATGGGTTTGTAGAGACGCGAAATTTGAGCCAGTGCGTTGCGGGGGTTCCCCCCGTTGTAGCACCTGGCGTCGCGTCTCTACACATACGGAAATTTGTTTCACGGCTTATTGCAACTGGTGCAAGATATCAGTTTTAGGGATCTCACAGTTTGAAAACATGCCCTAAAGCCTTACCTTAAGGTAGTATACAAATGCGTCTGACTCACCTAATCTAAGATATGTCCACTAACTGCCAGGAACTGAGTGAGACAGACAATTTTATCACCTAAATGGTACAGAATTTTCTTTGGCCTTCGCACACGTATCCTCATCTGGTATGTTGTGCTGATGGCTTTTTCTGGCGTAGTATCCATTCTTGTAATCCGTCATGCTCTCGTTGTCCGCCTCGAAAAACAGATTGAAAGTTCTTTATTCCAAGAGATAAAAGAATTTCAAAGAATAGTCCACGGACGCAACCCCGAAACAGGTCAACCATTTCGGGATGATATCGCCTCTATTTTTGATATATTTCTTTCGCGCAACTATCCCGACGAAAACGAGTTTTTCATCACACTTTTAAACGGTAAATTTTATCAATCAGACCCGACAGGCGTTTTCAAGCTTATTTATATAGATTCAGAACTATTAAATTATTGGTCAAATCTGAGTCAACCCACGCAAGGCAAAAAGACAATCTCAAATGATACTCTCATTTATCTTGCTCAACCAGTAATTAAGGGAAAAAACCGTGGAGTGTTGATAGTAGTCCATTCTACTACTCCTGAGTATGAAAAGGTGAATGAGGTAGTTATTGTTATTGTCCAGGTAACATTTACCGTTCTTGCTGTAGCTTCTTTGTTAGCCTGGTTAATAACAGGACGAGTGCTTTTCCCCTTGCGCCTACTTACCGAAACAGTTTGTTCAATTAGCGAGTTTGATTTGACCAGACGTATTCCTGTTAAAGGTTCAGATGAAATAGCCGAACTTACCATCACCTTTAATGAGATGCTGCAAAGGCTCGAAACTGCTTTCTTCACTCAACGACAATTCATTAACGATGCTAGTCATGAACTGCGAACACCAATCACAATTATCCGAGGTCATTTAGAACTATTGGGTGATGATCCCGAAGAACGCCGGGAAACTATAGAATTAGTTACCGACGAGCTGGATCGTATGAATCGCTTTGTCGAAGATTTATTATTATTAGCAAAAGCACAGCAACCAGATTTTTTAAATTTAGAAACCGTAGACATCCGCTCCCTAACTGAAGAATTGTACGCCAAAGCTGTAGCCTTAGCCCATCGAGATTGGCGTTTGGAAGCAACAGCAACTGGTCGTATTGTCGCTGACCGTCAGCGACTAACCCAAGCGATTATGAATTTGGCTATGAATGCTACCCAGCATACCCAACAAGAGGATGTAATTGCACTGGGTTCGGTAATTAAAAATAATCAGGTGCATTTTTGGGTGCGTGACACTGGTGATGGTATCGACCCGAATGACCAAAAGCGGATTTTTCAGCGCTTTGCTCGTGGTTCCAAGGGTCGCCGTTCAGAGGGAGCCGGTTTAGGATTAGCAATTGTCTTGGCGATCGCCGAAGCTCACGGCGGTACTGTCAATCTTTTCAGCCGTCCCCAACAAGGATCTACTTTTACTTTAGTTCTTCCCTTAGAACCCCCCCAGGAGGTATTTTTGCATGAACAGAATACTCATCGCTGAAGATGAATCTCGCATTGCTAGCTTTCTGGAAAAAGGTCTTAAGACAAATGGCTTTACCACCGCAACAGCCAAGGATGGTAATGAAGCTATTTTTATGGCTAATAGTAGTGATTTTGACCTGCTAATCCTTGATATCGGTCTTCCCGGTAAAGATGGATGGATAGTTTTGGAAGAATTACGCGGTCAGGGACACCAACTACCTATCATCATTCTCACAGTTCACAACGATGTTAAGGACAAAGTAAATGGATTTGAAAGAGGAGCTGATGACTACGTTACTAAACCATTTCGATTTGAAGAACTTTTAGCTAGGGTGCGTGTGCGGTTGCGCGATCGCCATCCCCTCGCTGACAATGATACGTTACTGTGCGCTGGCGATGTAGTCCTTGACCTGCGTACCCGTAAAATCAAAGTAAGCGATCGCCTCATCGAACTATCTGCACGCGAATTTACCTTAGCAGAAACCTTTGTCCGTCATCGCGGACAAGTCCTCAGTCGAGAAGAGATACTCAGTCACGTCTGGGGTTACAACTACGATCCTGGTAACAACATAGTTGATGTCTATGTAGGTTATCTTCGTAAAAAGTTGGGTAATAACTTTATTGAGACAGTAAGAGGTATGGGTTATCGCCTTCCTTGATGAGAGAATTTTTGTGTGACATCTCCTACACCGTAGGCATATTTTCGGTGTAGAGTAATCGCATAGACTACTAATAAATCTAGTGCTTTAATTTAAGCCACACGAAAGGGTTGCATTTTGTCAATCAACTTTGTGAGGAGGACTGAGTATGACTGCAATAGTGACCAAAATAGTGTTATCTGTATTAGGAACAGCAGGAATAAGTCTTTTATCTTTAGCACCAGCCAGTGCTGTTATTTTTGTAGAACCTATCGTGACAAAGGAAAATGAAGACATTCTGCAAAATAAAAAGCCAAGAGAACTGACACCAGAATTACAACCAGGACAAGTAATAGAATATGGTGTCCCAGATGTAGCTAACAACTTTAAAAATGCTACTGGACGGGATATCGGAAGCTTGGTTTTTAAATTAGAAACACTATTTTATAGCAATCAAGAATCCACTCCAACATTTAATAATGAGCCGGTGCAATGGGGGGATGTAAATGGAGATGGAAAGATAGGTTTCTCTAATACTCCTGGTTTAGAAGATATCTTTAAAAATATTACCGTCACAGGTGACATTATCACTTATAGTGGTGGCATAATACCCGATGGAAGCTTATTTTTCAATCAATTTATTAGCCAACCCGATTTACGTCCAGGTGGTGGAATTATTCCCAAAGCACCACCGCCACCAGCCGATCAAGATGGGCCCATCCGTGTGAGTAGTTATTATACTGCTATTCCTGAACCAACTTCCGTTTTCGGTTTACTAGTTCTTGGTAGCTTAGGCGTAGCTTCAAAAATGAAATTGAAATTTAAGGGGTGTAAGATAGAAAGTTAGTAGGGGCGAAGCATTTGCGCTCATAAACTTGAAATTCATAAATAAATTATTTACGCAAATGCTTCGCCCGTACAGTGGTTAGTAGTTAATAGTTCATAGTTAATGGTTAATAGTTATGAACCATTAACCATTAACCATTAACCATTAACCATTAACCATTAATATGGTCGCCCGCATCTAGCTTCAACAACAGCTAATGGCTGATTTCTATTCTCTTCTCGACAAAGTAAAGTCTGAGCTAAACGTTGCTGATAATAAAATTGATGAGCAAACCAGCCTATAGGAGTACCCGCAACAATACCAATAACCAAACCAGTAATCAGACTATAAAGAAGATGCTTTCTTTTAAGATTATTTCCTCTTGCAACAGTGTCTTGTCTTAGCATAAAATTCTTAAATTATTCTTTTTTGTTTTTGTTTTTATTTTTCAAGAGATATTAGGACAAATAAAGATGTAAGTTGGAAACAACCCTATTTCCAAATGTATTCAGTTGTTTCTAACTTAGGGTAGCAAATATTGCATAGTAATTCACTGTTCCTCCAGACGTAGTTGTTGCACTTACGGTACTAAATCTGCTGCTTGTTTGGTTGGCAATGAATCAACTACTTGAGTAGAATTGCATCTGGTTTTTAGTATAAACAAATGCTAGTACTGCTAAGCGATCGCCTATACTTAAAGTTTCAACTTAAACTTTGAAAGTTCTCGTTCAGCTGCGACTTTGTGTCCCAGTCTCATAGTATAAGTTCACATGCTAATTGTAGATATCGAAAAAAATTATACTCACCATCCAACCAAACAACTTAGAGATTTTCTAGTTATATCTTCTGTACTAAGATTAAAAATTACAATTCAAGCTCAATCACTGTAAATAGATAGATATTTTATCAAAAATAGATTGATTTATACCTGTCTTTAGGCAGATGAACAAATAATATGAACATAAAATCTTTAAAAAAGATT
This sequence comes from Nostocaceae cyanobacterium, assembly GCA_051861145.1. GTDB lineage: Bacteria > Cyanobacteriota > Cyanobacteriia > Cyanobacteriales > Nostocaceae > JBHYDF01. The sequence continues at coordinate 25,750 of JBHYDF010000010.1, read as the reverse complement.
TAAAATTGAATAGAATATTAACAGGGCGTGAAGCTTCAGGGTGCAATGACTACATGGATAAATATAGATAAACCCAGAGAGAAAAAGCATAGGTTTTCCTCTGAGTTTATCTATAATTATTTATTTTTCTATATATAGCAGTCTGCGCATCATTCGTGAAAACAAGAAACCCGGTATCTAGGAGATACCGGGTTTCACAAGAACTCTCAATTTTCACAAATCAAATAGGATTGTTATAAATAACGCAAATAAGTATAAACACATATCTTGCACCTTTAAGTATAAACCGCTAAACAATAGATAAAGCATGATAAATATTACCAGCTTAAAACTTGTTTAATCAGTCCTCTTAGAGAGGAATGCGTGCTATAAGACTGGGACTTATAGTCCCAGGCGGATCTAAACGAAGGCGAAAATTATGTAAATACGTAGTGATTTTTGTGATGTGATGTTTTTCAGGTGCAAGATGTAAATAAACCCGGCTTCTAAATTGAGAAACCGGGTTTATCAAAACCCGTTTTAGATTATACCAATTTGAAAAATGATTGCGACAGATGGATCCACATAACCCATACCCAACAGAGGGTTTATCAATCACGCCCTTCGGATTCGGCAGTTTGCTTATGCCGGGGAACCATGCACGGCAGTGGCTTCAAAATCTAAAATCTAAAATCCTGTTAGGGTATTAGTTTGTATTTATAGCGGTTCCTAGTCTGCTGAGGTACGAATTTATCTGTGTTTACCCCCCTCATTCTCCCCTCAAGAGGGACGGCAGTTGCTACAACGCGGGAAACCCGCGCAACGCACTGCCTCGGGAAGACAGAGGAAAAACTTTTATTTACTGTTTATCTGTGGTTAATTACTTCTTTCTGTACCTCACTGAACCGGTAAACGCTATATCGACTTAATTAAATTTCAGCACCTGCTTTTGGTTGAGCGCCCATAGGCGATACGTAATCACGGAAAAGAGTAATCTGCTGCTCAAAGTCGATTTGCTTAATCTTATTCAAAAGCTCTTGAGCTTGAGAAGAAAGCTCATAATTAGCAGGCATAGGAACGATAGTAGCATTTTCCATACCTTGCGCCAAGCGATACCAAAACAGAAGTTTGGTAGTATCGCTCATTGAGGCATACATGCGAGTGTATTCAGTATCAGCTTTGTTAATCAAATCCCGTTGAAACTTTAATTGTTCTTCGTGGGAGAATTCTTTAACTTGGTTGAACAAACCTTCAGCAACCTCTGGGGAAACGGTGCTAGCATTTGGAGCAGCAGGGGTGATAGAGTCACCCATTTCTTTGTAAATGAACCAAAATAAAGCGAGCTGTTCATCCACGGGTAAGTTTTGAAAAGCTTGTACGTGTTCGCGAATATTTGGATCGTTAGATTGAGTGTATGTCATAATCTCCGATTGCAATTAATTAACACTATTCGCAAATTTATCAAAGCTGTATTTGTGATTTAACCCTACTGAAGACAGATGTATCTCAACCAAAGAGTAGAACAATTGAAATAGGGAATGGGGAATAGGGAATAGGGAATAGGGAATTAAAAAATTAAATTATTAATTCTCTATTTCTCATCTAATTACTAACCAATATCGAAAAAAAGGAAGAATACAGATGGATAGACGTTTAGAAGGCAAAGTGGCTATCATCACAGGTGCTGGTACTGGTATTGGAGAAGCGATCGCTCATAAATTTGCGAAAGAAGGTGCTGCTGTAGTTGTCAATGGACTACCAGACGATCCCATTGAAGACGTCATGCAGAAAATTAGACATTTTGGCGGTAAAGCGGTTGTTTATGCAGGTGACGTTTCCCAAGAATTTCATGCTCAAAACTGCGTACAAACCGCAATCAATGCCTACGGTAAATTAGATATTCTAATCAACAACGCTGGAGTTTTTCTCGCCACAGCCGAAACTCAAGACTACCCTATTGAAGCATTTGATGAAACCATACGCATGAATGTGCGATCGGCATTTTTAATGACAAAATACGCACTCCCGCACCTGCAAAAAACACGAGGTAACATCGTCTCGGCTGGTTCCGAAGCAGGCTTTAACGGCTTAGCGTACAATACACCCTACGGCGGTACGAAAGGTTGGATGCATTCATTTATGAAAGGTGTTGCAGTTGAACAAGCCAAACATGGTGTACGCGCTAACTGCGTCTGTCCTGGTGCAATTGATACCGCTTGGACACGCAAAGAAGAAGGCCCAATGAACGCCAAGATGGAAAAAAATCTTGTTCAAGCTACACCAATGGGACGACGCGGTACATCAGAGGAAATGGCAAATGTTTATGCTTTCATTGCTTCCGATGAAGCTAGCTACGTCACAGGTGCGTTGTGGTTAGCTGATGGTGGTGTTACTGTTGCCAAAGGAGCAGTAGGTTCAGAAACCCCCTTCTGGTTGCGCTTTGAACCCAAAGGCGAACTACGCCTAGATCATTCTCAGGAAGGATTGGAAAATAAGGAAACCGAATCACGGATGTAAGCAGAGTTAGGAGTTATGAGTGATGAGTTATGAGTTATGAATTTTCTTTTAACTCCTAACTCCCAACTCCTAACTCCTAACTCTTAACTCCTAACTCTTAACTCCGCGCCTCCCCGCCTCATTCCTCATCTCGTCTATCCTGATAATCTTCGCTAGACTTGGGGTCTAACTCCCAACGTCTATCATCGCGCTGCTCTAAAATATCATTTGTCCTCAGAAAGGCTCTATCGTCCATTTCCAGTCCTACTGCTGCTTCTATTTCTTCAGTCACATCTTGATCTGGAGTCGCAACCGTACCACCAACGGCTTCATCCCCTACCGCATCCGCATCTTCCCAGTAAGCATCAATATCACCTCCAGTCAGTTCAGGACTGGTTTCTGTATACTCCTGCCTCTTATCGTGGATGGTTCGCCCACCGATATTGTATCCCGGCATGTCTTTAACACCAGTTCCGTAAGATTCAGTAACTTCCTGCGGTAAGTCCGAAATTTCTTCAGGTAAATTTTCAGCTTGGGGTTGCTTGTCTGGATCTTCCTGATTCAGTTGAGCTTGTAAATCTTGTTCTGTTTGATCTGCCATAAATACTAGCCCTTTGTTGCATCCTCACGATAACGCTTTATTTTCTAAGGCTTGTCTTCCAAACGGTCTATCTCTTTAGGAGGAAAAGAATTTCACCCCTTGGAGCGAAGAGTAGATAGCGATTTATGCATACTCTTATAAGAGTGAATCCACGCTATAGCCACTTCATCAAAGTTATGAGTTATGAAACAGAGGTCTAAGTTAATTTTTTACTAACCTCAAAGTATCATGGCTCATAACTATTTTTTCATTTTACTAACATAATTAAAGAGATTTTATTTCTAAAGGCATACTAACTTTCTCATTCTACTGATTGAAGGAATATCCAGTTTTAAATTGCACAATAAAATTGTAACTAAGAGTTCATGGTCAAGTCACTTGTGAAATATAGTTAGGGTTTATTAGGATTGTTCTTGCGATTTTTTATTTAAATAAGCTAGAATTTTTCCAAAAATCCTAACTCTTTCTTGAATTATTTAGCATGAAAGCTAAGTTTTAAAAATAGGTTAAATATTATTATTGCTAACTTTTGGGTTGAAGTGGATAACAAAAATCAGAACTAAGTAATTATTCTATATGTTGTCGTGGAGGCAGAAAGGTGAAATACGACGAGTTTATTACACACGTTCAAAGTGTAGCTCAATTGAATTCTCGCGAAGAAGCTGCAAACGCCACCCGTGCCACCCTGGAAATAATTAGAGAACGTATTGTTGGCGATGAAGCTAAAGACTTAGCATCCCAACTGCCACAGGAATTAGGGCAATACTTGCACGGTAGAGAAGGTGAAAATGGTCAAACATTTTCTATGCAAGAGTTTATCAAAAAGGTAAGTGAAAAAGAAGGTGTAGAACCAACTATAGCTATAATGCATATCCGTTCTGTATTTACTGTCTTACAAGACGCTGTAACACCTGGTGAATTTGCTGATTTTCAAGCAAATTTTTCCCACGATTATGCGGAACTATTTCCAGCTTCACCAAGTAGGAGTTAGGAGTTAGGAGTTAGGAGTTAGGAGTTAGGAGTGAGGAGTTAAGAATTTTTTAGAGGCGTGCGGTTTGAAGCGTCTGTACAGGGGTTAGGAGTTGGGTATGAATCATGCATAGCTCCTATTTCAGAATCAATAAGCTTTAGTGAATTAACTAAAAATCAAATTGTAAAAAATACAAGGAAATTAAATAATGACACTCAAGAATTTAAGTAATAGAAAAGTTGCTATCCTCATTGAAAATGACGTAGAGGATGCAGAATTTCAAGTACCATACAACGCCCTAAAACAAGCGGGAATAGAAGTACTTGTCCTTGGTTCCCGAATGAACGAAAAATATCACGGGAAACGCGGCAAAGTATCTAAAGAAGCTGATGCCACAACAACAGAAGCAATAGCTTCTGAATTTGATGCAGTAATCATTCCTGGTGGTATGGCTCCCGATAAAATGCGGCGAAATCCTAGTATGGTACGCTTCGTACAAGATGCTATGCAGCAAGGAAAATTAGTAGCTGCGGTTTGTCACGGACCACAACTTTTAATCGAAGGCGACTTGCTCAAAGGTAAACAAGCTACTGGCTTTGTGGCAATTCGCAAAGATATGATTAATGCTGGTGCAAATTATATAGATGAGCCGCTGGTTATTGATGGAAATTTGATTACCTCTCGTCAACCTGGAGACTTGGCAATTTTTACCACGGCGATTTTAAGTCGTTTGGGTTATGGTGGTAAAGAAGCTGCATTGCCTCAAGAAAATGATTGGACTGCTGAATGGTGGAAACTGGCTGATGCTTGGGGTGGTTCTACTAAGGGTGAGATTGTCAAAGCTTTAAATACTGCTTTGGCTGGTGAGCGTTATGCATTGGAAGCATTAGGAAAGTATACCGAAAAAGAATCTGATGCCCAAATAAAATCTCTTTTTCAAGAGATGGTTCCAGTTAGGCAACGCCATATCCAAAGATTAGAAGAACGCCTGAACGAATTGAACGAAAAACCCTCTATAGCTGCAAATATTGCCGATAAGTATGCCAAGGTAAAAACTTCCTTAGCAGGTAGTGACGATATCTACCAGTTACGTTCTGCTTTAGGTGATTTGCAAACGGGTATAGGTGATATTGGCAACTTAGCGGCGGCAACTACCGATCCAGTATCAACCAAGATTTTCATAGAAATACACAAAGACCTATTAATATACGAGCAACGTTTGGCAGACCTGTATAGGACGCGAATGGGTGCATCGGTGAAGCCAGCGAAGCCGACTACTGGTGCTGCTGTAACGATGTAGGTCTTTGTGGAGCGAACCACATAGGCGCAAAGAAGGTAGACTCACATCTTGCACGTCTTTGCAACACTCAGGAGGCTGAGCCTCCCGACCCTCGTTACCAGGCTGAGCCTGGTAACGAGAATATAGAGCCAGAGGCTCTCCCACTTGAATGGTGCAAGATATGAGTAGAGAAAGAAGGGAAAACAGAAGGAAAACTTTGCGCCTTGATGGTTCGTTTTTTTTGAAGTCAAGGAGAGAGAAAAGTGGCATCAGTATCGGGAGGTAAGTTGAGTAGCTACCGGGGTGAAGCTAGCGAAATTGAACGTTGGGCTTCTTTAATTGGCGGTGGTGCATTGGTGTTAATGGGTTTGAGGCAACGCTCCCTTAGAGGAGTGTTGATGGCGTTAGTGGGTGGCGGTCTGATTTATCAAGGTGCAACAAAGCAAAGCACGATTAAACAAGCGCAGGAAGCGATAGGCATGAGCCAAGGTATCAAAGTTGAAAAGACAGTAACGATTAATAAACCGGCAGATGAACTTTACCGCTTTTGGCATAATTTTGAAAATCTGCCCAGGTTCATGAAGCATCTCAAATTCGTCAAGGTGTATAACGAAAAGCGATCGCACTGGATCGCTAATGCACCTCTGAGTCAAAGCGTAGAATGGGATGCAGACATCCTAGAAGACCGGGAAAACGAATTTATTTCTTGGGCTTCCGTGGAAGGAGCAGATGTTGAAAACTCTGGTTTTATCCGCTTTACAAAAGCGCCAGGCGATCGCGGTACAGAAGTGAAAGTTGTCATGGAATATAACCCGCCCGGTGGAGCATTGACAGCAGCGATCGCCAAACTTTTTGGTGAAGAACCAGAACAGCAAATTGGCGATGATTTACGGCGGTTCAAAATGCTCATGGAAGCAGGCGAAATCGCCACAACAGAAGGACAACCAAGAGGGAGAGGGTAAGAGAGTTAGGAGTGAGGAGTTAGGAGTTAAGAGTTATGAGTTTTAAATTATGAATGATAAAAATTATTATCATTTATTATTCATAATTCTAAACTCCTCACTCCTAACTCCTCACTCCTCACTCCTAACTCCTCACTCCTAACTGTAATCTAAAATCCAAAATTGTTATGAAAGCTGTTTGCTGGCACGGTGCAAATGATGTACGGGTGGAGAGAGTTCCCGATCCAACAATTCTCAACCCGCGTGATGCCATTCTCAAAATTACATCAACGACCATCTGTGGTTCGGACTTGCATATCTATGATGGTTACATTCCCACAATGAAACCAGGTGATATCATCGGTCACGAATTCATGGGGGAAGTAGTTGATATTGGCAGTGAAGTCAAGCAATTACAAAAAGGCGATCGCGTTGTTGTCTCTTCAATTATCGGTTGCGGTCAATGCCATTACTGCCAACATCAAATGTGGTCGCTATGCGATAACTCCAACCCAAATGCTTGGATGCAAGAAAAAGTATACGGGTTTGGAACTTCGGGTATTTTCGGCTACTCTCATACCTTCGGCGGTTACGCTGGTTCCTTTGCGGAATACGTGCGCGTACCGTTTGCTGATTTCGGTGCTGTTAAAGTTCCTGAAGGAATTCCCGATGAAAAACTGCTACCCATTTCCGACGCCTTCCCCACTGGCTACATGGGTGCAGAAATGTGTAATATTCAACCTGGAGATATCGTAGCCGTTTGGGGTTGCGGACCTGTAGGATTATTTGCCATGCGTAGCGCCTACATGCTGGGTGCAGAAAGAGTTATTGGCATTGACCGAGTTCCTGAACGCCTCCAGATGGCGAAAGACTTCGCCAAAGCGGAAACTATTAACTATGAAGAAATAGACGCTGGCGAAGCCCTTAAAGAAATGACGGGTGGACGCGGCCCGGATGCGTGTATTGATGCAGTCGGACTAGAAGCTCATGGCATGGGTGTAGAAGGATTATACGATGAAGCCAAGCAAGCTGTCCGACTGGAAACAGACCGCCCCCACGTACTGCGACAAATGATGGTTGCTTGTCGCAAGGGTGGCACTCTGTCGATTATGGGGGTTTACGGTGGTTTTGTGGATAAAATGCCGATGGGTGCAGCCTTCAACAAAGGACTAACCTTTAGAATGGGGCAAATGTTCGGTCAAAAGTACATGCCCTTATTGTTGGGTTATGTCATGGAAGGCAAAATCGACCCATCAAAAGTTTTCACCCATCGTTTACCTCTAGAAGAAGCGAAGCAGGGCTTTGAGATTTTCAAACATAAAAAAGATAACTGTATCAAAGTTCTGCTGAAACCGTGAAAAGAGTTAGGAGTTAAGAGTTATGAGTTAGGAGTTAAAAATTATAATTCTTAACTCCTAACTCCTAACTCCTAACTCCTAACTTTCAAAACTAAATTGGAGGAGAAAATGAATAAAATAGTTTCTTTACTAAAAAACCTGCGTTTGCGTCAAATTCTGACAGTCTTTATGGCAGGTTTAACCGTTTTTGTTATGCAGGCTTTTGGTAATATTTTGCCAGCACAAGCTGACCAAACGGTAGAATCTCCCTATGGTTATTATTACAAAGGTACGCCTGATGGGAATGCTGCAAATAGAGACAGAAATATTCTCAATCAACAAGATAGAAGTGCCTATAGAAATGATAACCAAATGGTAGAAAATGCCAGAACGAACCTGAAAAGTAATACTAATTCTGGTGAAACAGTAGAATCACCATACGGTTATTATTACAAAGGTACACCGGATGAAAACGTTTCCAAAGGAGACAGAAACGTTCTCAGGAATGATAATGAACTGGTAGAAAATAGCAAAAATAGCCTGAAATCAACTGCTGATAATATCCGCGAAAAACTTAATCTCGATGAACCACTACCTCGTAGTACAAAAGAATTTTTAAAGTCAACCGAGGAAAAAGTTGAAGAGACGGTTAAGCCGATAACCGGAAAGAGAGAAGGATACTACCAAGAAAAATAATTAGTCCATAGTCATTAGTCATTAGTCATTAGTCATTGGTCATTGGTTATTAACTTTTGACAAAGGACAAAGAACAAATGACTAATGACAAAGAACAAATGACTAATGACTAATGACTAATGACCAATGACCAATGACTAAGGACTAATAACCATGAAAGCAGTTTGCTGGCACGGTGCCACCAATGTACGTGTAGAAACGGTGCCAGATCCAAAAATTCTCAACCCTCGCGATGCCATTATCAAAATTACTTCAACGGCAATTTGCGGTTCTGACCTACATCTTTATGACGGCTTTATCCCCACGATGGAAAAGGGCGATATTCTCGGTCATGAATTTATGGGGGAAGTCGTTGAACTGGGTAGTGAGGTAAAGAATGTTAAAGTAGGCGATCGCGTTGTCGTTCCCTTTACTATCTCCTGCGGTAATTGCTTTTTCTGCAACCGGGATTTATGGTCACTATGTGATAATTCTAACCCCAATGCTTGGATGGCAGAAAAACTGATGGGACATTCACCAGCGGGTCTTTTTGGCTACTCTCATATGCTGGGAGGCTATGCAGGGGGCCAGGCAGAATACGCCCGTGTACCTTTTGCTGATGTGGGCTTGTTCAAAATTCCTGATGGTTTAACGGATAACCAAGTATTATTTCTAACCGATATTTTTCCAACAGGCTATATGGCAGCAGAAAACTGTCATATCAAACCGGGGGATATAGTCGCTGTTTGGGGTTGCGGACCTGTTGGACAATTCGCCATCAAGAGTGCTTTTTTGTTCGGTGCAGAACGTGTCATTGCCATTGACCGCATTCCCGAAAGGTTACGTTTAGCCGAAAGTTTTGGAGGTGCGGAAACTCTCAACTATGAAGAGGTAAATGTAGGTGAAGTCCTCAAAGAAATGACCGGCGGTCGCGGTCCCGATGCGGTTATTGACGCGGTAGGGATGGAAGCCCACGGTACAGATTTTATGGCGCTGTATGACAAGGCAAAGCAAGCAGTACGTCTGGAAACAGACCGACCAACCGCATTCCGGCAAGTAATTCTCAGTTGTAGTAAAGGCGGTAATGTATCTATTCCAGGTGTTTACGGCGGCTTCCTCGACAAAATACCGATGGGTGCAGCTTTCAACAAAGGCTTAAGTTTCAGGATGGGACAAACTCACATCCATAGATACTTGCGTCCCTTACTTGAACACATCCAGAAAGGCGAAATCGATCCATCATTCATCATTACCCACCGTCTACCCTTAGAACAAGCACCCCACGGCTACGAGATTTTCAAACATAAAAAAGACAACTGTATTAAAGTCGTACTCAAGCCATGAGGCAACCCTCCAACAGGAGAATAGCAACTTTGCTGGCGCGTAACTGGTGGACGCTGGTATTGCGAGGCGTGCTGGCAATCCTTTTCGGTATCGCAGTTTTTATCTGGCCGCAAATTAGCATTTTCGTACTGGTAGGGCTATTTGGTTTCTTTGTGTTGCTGAGCGGTATCTTAGCGTTAATAGCAGCTTTTGGAAGCCGCCAGTTAGAAGCAAATCGATGGTTGCTGGTGTTTGAGGGAATAGTCGGTATTATCGCAGGTGTGCTGGTCTTTTTCTGGCCAGCTATCACTGCTTTGATACTGCTTTACTTTATCGCTGCTTGGGCTATTATCACCGGCATTATCGAGATTATCGCCGCCATCCAGTTACGAAAGGAAATAGAAAATGAATGGCTGTTAGCTTTGGCTGGTATTGCTTCTATACTCTTTGGCTTCTTAGCGGTAATTAGACCTGGTGCTGGTGCTTTGGCAATTCTCTGGGTAATTGGTGGCTATGCAATTATCTTTGGCATCATGCTACTAATCCTTGGCTTGCGGCTACGAAATTGGAATACACCAGGACCACCAGTAATTTAACCCACCTGACATCTCAAAAAGGAAGAAAATATGTCTGACACAACAGTTAAGAAAGTAGACTCCGCCTATTCCCCAAAAGGAGAACAGGGTCAAAAGTATCTCGCATCCGGCAAATCTATTTCCATGCGCCTTTGGGAAGATGAACAACCTGGTGAAGCAAAAGAACCAACTACACGAGAATATGAAACCGTTGGTTATGTAATCAAAGGACGTGCTGAATTACACATTGAGGGGCAAAAACTTTTGCTAGAACCTGGAAATTCCTGGGTAGTACCAAAAGGAGCATCTCATACTTATAAAATCTTAGAATCATTTACCGCTGTAGAAGCAACTAGTCCACCAGCCCAAGTTCATGGACGGGATGAGCATTAGTCATTGGGCATTGGGAATTGGGAATTGGGCATTGGAAATTGGACTGAAGTGAATTGGCAACTGAAGTACTGATTTTTCCCTTGCCCGATGCCCGATGCCCGATGCCCGATGCCCAATGCCCGATGCCCGATGCCCAATGCCCATTCGCCGCGTAGCCCCTATCTACAGTTAGACTTAGGGGAAATCTTTATTAGTAAAATTGCTTATCCAAAAGTATTATTTTTATCTGACTATCGGATGATGCAGAGAAAGCATATAGTCGGTTTGCTAGGAGAAAGAGGTGACACAAATACTAGGCAAAAGTGAATTTGTGTCAGCCCCATTTCTATTCACGAGGAATAATAATGTTTTACCACACTAAGAAGCTACAATATTTTAAACCGCCAGAAAAACCCGATCCAGTCTACGCGATGAAGATTCAAGAACTCATCGGCGGAACCTTTGGCGAAATGACTGTAATGATGCAGTACCTGTTTCAAGGCTGGAATTGCCGGGGACCGGTAAAATATCGGGATATGCTCCTCGATATTGGAACTGAGGAAATCGGTCATATCGAGATGCTGGCAACGATGATTGCTCACTTGCTGGATAAAGCACCGCTAAAAATGCAAGAAGATGGTGCAAAAGATGCTGTTGTGGGCGCGGTTATGGGCGGTACTAACCCACGGGATGTGATCATGGCGGCGGCTATGAATCCTCAACATGCCATAGTCTCTGGCTTGGGTGCTATGCCCGCTGATAGTGTCGGCTTCCCCTGGAATGGTCGCTTTATTGTTGCCAGTGGTAACTTGATGGCAGATTTCCGGTCAAATCTCCATGCTGAGTCTCAGGGACGCTTGCAAGCGGTACGGATGTATGAGATGTCTGATGACCCAGGTGTGAAAGATACCCTGAGTTTCATGATTGCCCGTGATACCATGCACCAAAACCAATGGTTAGCAGCCCTTGAGGATTTGAAATCAGAGGGACTCGAAGATACTCCCGTTCCCAGTTCCTTCCCGTTGGAATTGGAGAAGCGCGAGTTTGCTTATCAGTTTTGGAATAATTCTGATGGTAACGAAAGTGCCCAAGGTCGCTGGGCAAAAGGTCCTTCAATGGATGGTAAAGGCGAATTCCAATATGTCGAAAATCCTCAGCCATTAGGACCAGAACCCACACCACCTCAACCCGATCAAAGGCTGCACGGTACGCCTAAAGACAAACAGATGCAAGGTAACAGTTCTAGCGCACCTCGTCAAGGCGATCGCACAATTATTGGCTAATGTTCTCGAAAAACTTTTGAAAAAACGATTCCCAAAACTCTTTCTCTCTTCAGAAGCATCTAACTGGCAGATACAGGATAATATCTGCCAGTTTTCTTATTTTTATAGAAATGAGGCTTTGCTGAGTCAGGATGTAAATTTGTCTCACGCAAAGGCAAGGACAGTCGCGTGGGCGGGTTTCCCGACTTGAGCGAACTGTCCGCGCAAAGACGCAAAGAAAACCTTGGCACGCCAGTCGCCTCAACGGGGGAAACCCCCGCACGGCGCTGGCTCGTCTTGGCGTCTTGGCGTGAGAATCAAAAAAGACGAGTGATTTGAAAAAAAACTAGAGTGATTCTCAGCTATTATCAGGGTTAAAATTTTGCAAATCAACGTTATCTACTTTTTCTGTATCAAAATTTTTAAATAATCGCTCATGCTGACTTTCACTCAACGCAAACCACCAAATCCTCATGCAGAAATTATATTAACTTTGGCTTTGACAGCCGAAGAACGTACTCGCAGTCGTCATCGTTTTGAAACGGAAGATGGACAGGTAATATTTTTGCGTTTACCTAGAGGTACAATACTGCGGGATGGGGATATTCTCCAAGATGAAACAGACGGTAATATAGTCAGAATAACTGCTAAACCAGAACCAGTTCTAACTGTCACTACCGAAGATTCACTTTTATTAATACGGGCAGCATATCATTTAGGAAATCGTCATGTACCTGTAGAAATTACAGCTACATATTTAAGATTATCTCCCGATGCAGTTTTACGCACAATGTTGGAACAACTAGGGCTAGAAGTCAAAGAAGAAACACTACCTTTTCAGCCGGAAATGGGTGCTTATGGACACACTCACTGACAGCAATCTTTTATATCTTTTGCAATTGGCTAGCCCAGCTTTACCTGTAGGAGCATATAGCTATTCTGAAGGTTTGGAAACTTTGGTTGAAAATGGCACAATTACCACTCCAGAAAAGCTGAAACACTGGTTAGAAATGGAACTGTGTTATGGGGCAATTCGCATAGAAACGGCGGTGATGGTACGAGCGTATCAATCAACAATAGGTGGGAATTTAGAGGCGCTATCTGATTGGAATAGCTGGTTATCTGCTGCGAGGGAAACGGAAGAATTACGTAACTCTAGTTGGCAGATGGGGCGATCGCTGATCCGTTTGTTGGTAGAATTAGAACCGCAGATAGCAGGTATTGCTAATGTAGTTGGTAATCCTTGCAATTATGCGATCGCGTTTGGCATTGCTGTTGCTCATTGGCAAATAAATATACAAGCAGCTGTGCTGGGATATCTGCATAGTTGGGCAAGTAACTTAATTACTGCTGGCGTAAAACTTATTCCTCTAGGTCAAACCGCTGGACAGCAATTGTTATTAAAAATACAAAAATTACTTAGTAATGTGGCGTTGGAGATTCTCAGTTTAGAGGATGATGATTTATGTTGTTGTAGTTGGGGTTTATCGTTAGCAAGTATGAATCATGAGACGCAGTATACAAGGTTGTTTAGGAGTTAGGGGAGTGGGGAGTAGGGAGTGGGGAACTCGGGGCCCCCTCTGGGGATTAGGGGCAATGGGGAATTAGGAATTAGGAATAATGACAAATGACAAATGACAAATGACTAATGACTAATGACTATGAACGCTTTTCGAGTTGGAGTTGCTGGGCCTGTTGGATCCGGAAAAACTGCTTTAGTGGATGCTTTATGTAAGGCAATGCGTGATAAATATCATATTGCGGTCGTGACGAATGATATTTATACGCAGGAGGATGCACAGTTTTTGGTGCGTTCTCAGGCGTTGGAGAGAGAACGCATTTTGGGGGTGGAAACTGGCGGTTGTCCCCACACTGCGATCCGCGAAGATGCTTCGATGAATTTGGCTGCTATTGAAGAGTTGGAGGTGCGATTTCCTGATTTAAATTTGGTTTTTTTGGAAAGTGGCGGCGATAATTTAGCCGCAACTTTTAGTCCAGAATTGGTAGATTTAACAATTTACGTTATTGATGTTGCGGCTGGTGATAAAATACCCCGTAAAGGTGGCCCTGGAATTACTAAATCTGATTTATTAGTAATCAATAAAACTGATTTAGCTTCCTATGTAGGTGCAGATTTGAGTGTCATGGAAAGAGATGCAAAAAAAATGCGTGGCGATAAACCCTTTGTTTTTACCAATTTAAAAGCAAAGGAAGGATTGGCTGATGTGATTAAGTTTGTATCTACAAATATTTGTTAATTACAGTTCCCCGTTCTCTTTGAATCTTAAGGGATGTTTTTTTAAGTATGCAAAAAGCCTGGAAATAAATTTCTGGCTATGTAGAGACGTGCCATGGCACGTCTGGGACAAACTCATTAAAACTGACATCTTGCGCCAATCGCAAAAAGCCCTGAAATAAATTTCGGGCTTAAAGCTTAAACCCATTAAAATGGGTTTAAATTCAAAAGCCAGTCGGTTTTTAGCCAATGTAGAGACGCGAAATTTCGCGTCTCTACACAGCCCGAATTTTAATTCAGGGCAAACTTGATTTTTGCAAGAGGCGACATGAACTCAAATTCACTAAGTTGCCATAAAAATTTCTCTTCTCTATTCCCTATTCCCCACTTTCGATTCTAATCTGTTCCACCCCAACTCCAAGTTGGGTTTCCAGCATTCACACCTTTTTTGAGAATGATGGTAGTGAAATTGTTCACATCTCTCATACCAGTCATATCTAGAATTAAATATACCTTGCCTCCAGTGAATCGCAAGCGCAGGTAAGAATGGCGATCGCTCTTTTCTCCATTGTTTTTTACAATACCAGCAGTTGCAACGCATTTACTGAATGTAGGTTTCAGGTTTGCTACCCAGGTAACACTGAAGGGATCAGAGGATGCGATCGCAAACGGTCCAGCAAAAGAGCCGAGTTTTGCCTGACCGTTAATGGTGTATCCTCCTTCAAAGTAGGGTGCATTCTGTTCTGTTACAATCACTTTTTCAGGACAGCGTGCTTCGGGACCATTCAAAGATTTGTAAACACCAAATTCCACCTGACCGGCGTGGGCTGACATCCCTGGAAAAAGCACGCAAATCGCTGTACCCAAACTCAGGAGACAACATTTGTTTCTCATTTCTACTGAATACCTGATTTTTATCTAGATTAATAGTAATTAGTTTTACCATTATTTCAAATCATCTATGTATATTTATGCAAGATAAAATACAATGTTAAAAATCTTAATTACTATTTGTAAAAAATAAATGCGGTAACTATAAATATTATTTGGGTGTAATCTCTCATCTAATTTTTTGTAATTTTAGAGACAAGAAATGGCGACTCATACTGAGTAAACACAAGATTGCGATCGCTCGCCATATTCTCAAAGCTGCATGAACTGGAAATAGTACTGGTTATTAACTCCGGCAATGGTATTCTATGGAATAACACAGGGTAAGCACTACAGGGGCGATGACTCATCACATTTTAAAAGCTACTAAGGAAACAGTACATCTGGGTGGTTTCTCCCATCTTTTAAAACCAGCACTAGTTATTAATTCTGGCGACACAGTAGACGTGGAAACTTACACAGGTTACTACGTTTACGAGCAAGCGCCACCGGATTTTCTCACACCCACATTTCTTGACATTTGTCAAAATTTGTCATTAGAACGCAAAGTGTCTGGGGGGCCACATTTGCTGACAGGGCCAATTTATGTGCAAGATGCAGAACCTGGGGATGTTTTAGAAGTAAAATTAGAAGCGATTACTCCCAGTTTGCCCGTTGGCTTCAATGCTATTCGTAAAGGATGGGGAGCTTTACCAAACATTTTTAATCAGCCTGATCTCAAATTCATTCCCCTTGATTTGCAAAATAAAATTGCTGAATTTCCTGTGAGTAGCGGTATAAAAATTCCACTCAAACCCTTTTTTGGTATTCTTGGCGTCGCGACTCCAGAAGCTTGTCAAAATTCAATTCCTCCTGGTGACTATGGTGGTAACATTGACAACCGTGAAATACAAGCTGGTTCAAGAATCTTTTTACCTGTTTTTGTACCTGGTGCATTATTTTCTATCGGTGATGGACACTCAGCACAGGGAGATGGCGAAGTTAATGTCACTGCAATAGAAACTTCGATGAATGGTACTATTCAATTAAAAATTCACAAGGATTTGCACCTGACAACACCCATAGCAGAAACTCCCACTGATATTATTACAATGGGCTTTGGTCAAACCTTAGATGAGGCTTTAGAATTAGCTTTAAAAAATATGATTGATTTGCTGGTGCGCTTCACAAATTTGTCACCGGAAGATGCCTATGTTTTATGTAGTTTAGCCGTAAATTTTCGCATTACTCAAGTTGTTAACAGTCCGCAAAAAGGTGTTCACGGAATGTTATCTAAATCAATCTTTCCAAAAAAAATTATGATAATGTAGCAATTCTAATCTAAATGATTAGTTAGTAGTTAGTGGTTAGTGGATAGTAGATAGTGGTTAGTAGTTAGTAGTTAATATTTCATAACTCATATCACAAACCATTAACCATGAACCATTAACCATTAACTAATGACTAATGACTAATGACTATTAACTAAAGATATGCATTCTACCAATTGGTTAATTTTGGGTTTCAGTGGGTTATTTTCTGGCATTCTTGCTGGATTTTTAGGAATTGGCGGTGGTACAGTTTTAGTGCCTATACAAGTTGCTTTGGGATCTACACCAGTGCAATCAATTGCTACCAGTAGTCTAGCAATTGTGATTACATCGATTTCTGGTACTGTGCAAAATTGGCGCATGGGTTATATAAATTTTAAGCAGGTTTTTTTGTTAGGTATACCTGCTTTGTTAACGGCGCAACTTGGTGTTTATTTGGCGAATATTTTTCCCTCTCATATCCTACTGTTTGCTTTTGGAATGTTACTTTTACTAAATATTTTTTTGGTGGAATTACGTAAAAATCTGACGAAAGGTCAAGTACAAACCCAAGCACAAAATTTTAACCCCACTGTTGCCAGAATATTTACAGGAGGAACAGCAGGTATACTGGCAGGTTTATTTGGCGTAGGTGGTGGTGTAATTATGGTTCCACTGCAAATTCTGCTACTTGGGGAGCCAATTAAATTGGCAATTCAAACAAGTTTAGGTGTGATTGTTATGACGGCAATTTCTGCTTCTGTCGGACACGCTTTGAGTGGCAATATCTTATTTTTACAAGGAATTATTCTCGGAATTGGGGGACTTGTGGGAGCGCAAATTAGTACTCGCTTTTTGCCTAAATTACCAGACCATGTTGTTAGTCTTGCATTTCGTATCGGACTAGCAATTTTAGCTGTTTATATGTTTTGGCAAGCATGGCAAAGAGTGTGAGTAATTACCACATTTTAAACCGTATTTGTATATAATAATTGTGACACAATACTGCAAGGGATAAGGTAAAAGGTTAAAGGGGAAGGGGAAGAAGATGCTTATTTTACGCCTTTTCCCTTTCCCCTTTACCCCAAAACCCTTCAAGTATTGAATTGTGACACAGGTGTATACTGGTAACTCTCAATCAGTATTTACTGATATCTTGCATCAGTCGCAATAAGCCGTGAAATAAATTTCCACACTTTAGCTTAAACCCATTAAAAATGGGTTAAAAATCTTAACCAGTCGGTTTTTAACCGACTTTAGCTTCTAGCCCGAAATTTATTTCCGGGCTTATTTTAGGCTTGTTGAGATTGGTGCAAGATGTCAGTATTTACCTGTTTTTAATATAAATTTGTATTTTGTCTCATACTATTTAACGAATTAATTAGTATAATCTAAACCATTCTTGTTTCTCTATTATTCTTAATGACACATAGTTGGATGAAATAAAGTCTGGCTAAGACTTTAACAATCCAAAATCCAAAATCCAAAATCTAAAATGGTATGGCTTGGTAGCAAAAGCAAATAGCTACATAGAGATAGCCTTTGCGATTTAGAAGAAAAATTTATGTGACTGAGTACATTAAATTGATAAATATGGATCGTCGTCAATTTATTAAGTATGCTTCTTTAGCGGGAACTAGTTTTACCTTTGCTGCTTGTACTTCAAGAAAATCCGATAATAGTACGCAACAAGGCGAGGCGTTACCTGCTACATCACCTGTAGTAGCGAATGAACCTCTCAAGGTAGGATTTGTTTATGTCGGGTCTGTGGGTGATTTTGGTTGGACTTATGCCCACGATTTAGGCCGCAGAGAAATGGAAGTCAATCTGCAAGGTAAAGTTAGGTCTACTTTTGTAGAAAATGTTAGTGAAAGTACGGATGCTGAAAGGGTAATTCGTCAATTGGCATTAGATGGTAACAGGTTGATTTTTACAACTTACTTGGACTACATGAACCCAACACTTAAAGTTGCAAAAGATTTTCCCAATGTTTTTTTTGAACACTGTGGCGGATCCAAACGCGCTACTAATGTCGGGACTTATTTGGGGCGTTTTGAAGAACCGCGCTATTTAACAGGTATGATTGCTGGCAAGATGACTAAATCTAATATTGTCGGTTTTATTGCTGCGTACCCAATTCCCGGAGTAATTCGCAGTATCGGTGCTTTCACGCAGGGATTGCGGGCAACAAATCCCAAGGCAAGAGTTAGGGTGATATGGGTACAAAGTTGGTACGATCCAGCTAAGGAAAGAGAGGCGGCGCAAGCTTTGATAAATTTAGATGCGGATGTGTTGACGCAGCATACTGATTCTGCTGCTGCTGTGCAAGTTGCGGAAGAAAAAGGTATTTTTGCTTTTGGTTACAATACTGATATGAGTCAGTATGGTTTGAAGGCACATTTAACATCGTCTATTAATAAATGGGGTAAGTTTTATACAGATAAAGCTTTGGCGGTGATTAATGGAACGTGGAAATCTGAAGATATTTGGTATGGTATTAATCAAGGTATGGTGGATCTTTCGCCTCTGAATTCGGTGATTCCCACGGATGTGCAACAGTTGGTAATGGCGAAGCGAGAAGAATTTGTTAAAGGTATCGCCCATCCTTTTGATGGCCCGGTGAAAGACCAAAAGGGTGTAGTACGTGTACCTCAAGGTAAGGTGTTGGAGGATAAAGAACAGTTGGCGATGAATTGGTATGTTGAGGGAATTGAAGGATCTATTCCCAAAGGAAAGTCTTAATATATTGAACCGTCAAGGAATAGAAGGGAGGATTAAAAGAGTTGCTGGTATTGCGCGATCGCATCGTCTAATTATAAAGGACAACTTTCTCCCCTGCTGTCAATTGCAGATATCAGAGGAATTGGCTTTGTCTGAATTATTCACGAAATTCCACTACATCGCTTTTGATGATGATATCGTAGTCTCGATAAAAATTTTGTCCTAAAAGACCAATTCTTTGATTTGGATTTAAAATTAATACTACTGTAGGTTTATCAACTTTAGCCCCACCAACTTCTATCGAATCAACATAACCAACGCCAACTTTCTCTGGTTGTCCGGCGGTTTCGATTTCAACTGTACCGATTGTCTTCACTCCCAATTTTTTTGCCATGTTTTGGGTGATGCAGGTCTGACTAGCTCCCGTATCCAACACCATATCAAATTTCTGCTTGTCATTGAAAGTAACTTCTATAACTGGGCTTCCACCATCTCGTCGCTTAATTTTAGCAGGTCCTTCTCTACGTGGAAAGTGAATAGATATAGCCATTAACAAAATGAACAAGGCAATAACTTCCATTGGAAGCCCCTGTATAGCCGCTGGATATTGTAATTATTATTACTAATTTTTGTTAGTATTTAGTTAGAATAGTTATGAAATTTATATTATAAAATCTATCTCAAGATAGATTTTTGGTATTTTATCTACCAGACACACAATATAAGACTTATGTCGCAACCCGCATCTTTGACAGTTGCTCATACGTGAGGTTAGCATAATATCATTTTGATTGGTTTTTCAACACTTGAATAATTACAACTGCTAAGGTGAAGCTATTCAAAATCTAAAATAGTATGGGGTAGGTAACATAGGATGTATTCTTAAAAATGGCATTAAATCCCAAAATACTCAAGATGTGGCTCTTTATAGAGACACATCTTCTGTATCAATCCTCGTATTTTCCTATTATGTAAGAAGCTGATTCCAGCCATCCAAGATTCTTTGCTTTTTTATTTGCTTTTGCTGATTTTTTCTCTGCTAGTTTTTGTGATGTGGGTATAATCAATCCCAGCAATAGTCCAACAATCAAAGAAGATGAAATTACTAATATCATTGTGAGATAAAAAAAACTACATTTTCATTTTAGATTGCTTTTTTTTAAAACGTGTAAACTTGATACCAAGTACAAATAAAGTTTACTCAAAAGTAATTGAAAATACTTATAAATATATTGTGAGGATAAAAAAATGAAAATTTATATCGTAAATATGGCGTTGCTGAATTTGGATATAAAATTAAAAAATTAAGTCTTCTAAACTCTTACTCTCTGCGGCTTTGCGTGAGCTTAATTCATATTTCGATAAAAGACGCAAAGAGAGTTTAAAATTGATAATTCCTAACTCCTAACTCCTAACTACTAACTAATCTAAAATCTAAAATATATGCAGCCTCCATCTTTTCAACCGATTACACAGCGTCCAGTTTTAAAATTACCTAATAATGCTAGAGTTGCCGTATGGGTGGTAATGAATGTAGAACATTTCACCTTTGGTAAATTAGGAACAGCAATTCAACCCCATTTAAATAGTTACCCGGAAATTGCTAACTATGGATGGCGAGACTACGGAAATCGTGTCGGAATTTGGCGGTTATTTGATTTATTCGCCGAATTAGAAATTCCTGTGACTGCGGCAGTTAACGGAGAAATTTGCAAACTTTATCCGGAAATTATGGAAGCCATGCAAGAATATAAATGGGAAGTTATGGCGCATGGAATTAATAATTCTACGGGTCATAGTGGCATGGATCGGGACACAGAAATAGAGATAATTGATAGAACTTTAACTTTATTAGAACAAGCCAGCGGGAAAACTCCTAAAGGATGGTTAACTCCGGGATTTTCGATAACAGAATCAACATTTGAATTATTGTATTCAGCGGGAATTGTTTACACTGCTGATTGGGTAAATGATGACCAACCTTATTGGTATCCATTACCGAATGGTCGTTTATTAGCGATTCCCTATACCATAGAAGCAAATGACATTACCTTGTGCTTAAGTAATCGCTTTTCTGGTGCAGAATTTGCCCAAGCAATAGAAGACCAATTTGAACAACTATGGCAAGAGGGAGAATCGCAAGCGCGGATAATGGCAATTGGTTTGCATCCCTTTATTGTTGGTCAACCACTGCGATTTAAGTATTTGAAACAATGTTTACAGCATATTAAAAATAAACCTAATACCTACTTAACCACAGGAGAAGGAATTTACGAATGGTTTAACCAAAGTACCACAACTGCAACACAATCATAAAAAATATCTGTGTTCACCCCCCTCATTCCCCCCGTTTCGGGGAGAAGACAGAGGAAAAACTTTTATTTATTGTGTATCTGTAGTTAAGAAAATCTGCATATGACAGCTTCACAAACTCAAATTTTAAAAATACCTGTCATTGATGTCAACTCTGAAAATGTCAAACCCTATGGACATCTTTTAGGGAATGATGTTAGTAAACCAGGCTTAGGCATTCCTTTCTATCAAGGTAGAGTACAAGAAGGCGAAAACATAGACTTTACCTATCGCGGTACAGCAACTTTTAGAACTGCGAAAATCATGCCAGGATATCCTTCTATTATCTGGCTAGAACGTCACATGCACATGACCCAATTATTTATTGGTTTGGGACAATCACCATTTATTATGGTAATGGCACCACCCAATCATGAACAAGGCGAAAATTTGCCAGATTTAAACCAAGTAAAAGCGCTACGTTTTCCTCCTGGCCATGCACTTTTGCTACATCTCGGTACATGGCATGATTTCCCCATCGCCTGCGATAAACCCGTGGTTATTCTCACTGCAAACTCCGATGAAGTTGTCACCGCCTTGAGTCAAATGAAAGAACCTGGAGAGATGAATCAAGGCGATGTTTATAAAATTTCATTACCGAAAAAACTCGGTTATGAAATACAATTGGATATTTAACTTTTTGGGAAACGCAGAGGGACGCAAAGGATTAACGCAGAGAGAAGTCTGAGCGCCGGCTTCCGGCGATCAGAACTTCGGTGGGACGCGGAGTTTTCCTCTGCGATACTCTGCGCTTTCCTCTGCGATACTCTGCGTTAAAAAGAGATTAAGAATGGATTTACTAAACGTCGAAAGATATTTACGTCCTCATGAAATTAAAACTATCACGAAATGGGGTGAAGGTTGGGCTTGGTTGGCTGGAGGAACTTGGATATTTTCTGAACCACAACCACATCTAAACGTGCTGGTAGATATGCAATCTTTAGAATGGTCAGAAATTGAATTAGTATCGTTTCCTGATCATAATAAATTAGATCCCCCCTTGCCCCCCTTAATAAGGGGGGTTGGGGGGATCGCATTATCTATTGGTGCGACTTGTCCGTTAATAAAATTATTGCATTATCCCTGGTTTTCGGAATGGATGGCTGTAGAGGGATTAAAAAGCGCTGTATCTGCGCTTGCGGCGTCATTAAAAGTAATTAATATGGCAACGGTGGGAGGTAATATTTGTTTGGCTTTATCTGTAGGAACTTTAGCACCAATAATGGTGGCGTTGGATGCAAGTTATGAAATTTGGAATTTAAAAGGAGATTCGCGTTTAGTCGCCGCACAAGACTTTCAAATTGGTTCTCGTCAGACAATTTTGCAACCAACAGAAGTATTGAGGCGAGTTTTAATTCCTATTGAAAATTTAAAATGGCAAGTTAGTTATCAGCGCTTCGGGATTGCAGCGACAGATCCAGCTTTGGCAATTGTGGTGAGTGCTTGCAACCCAGATAATTTACAATTGCGTTGCGTTATAGGTGCAAGTGTTGCTGCACCTCATTTATTGGAATTGAATGGTAATGTAGAGACGGAAGCGATTGCGTCTCTACAAGATATAAACTTTATAGATAATGCCAAGGCGAGTGCGGTTTATCGTCGCGAGATGACACAAGTTTTAATCAGGCGATCGCTTAAACAATTAAAAATAAAAAATTAACAATCCTAGATATGCAAGAAAGTTTAAAATTTCAAGTTAATAACCAAACTTTTACAGCAACTTGCAAACCGGGAACCAGTCTTTTAACTTTACTACGACAACTTGGTTGGTTTGGTGTCCATCGTGTTTGTGATGCTGGTGATTGTGGTGCTTGTACCGTCTGGGTAAATGATACACCGGTTCACAGTTGCATTTATCCAGCCATGCGAATTGATGGACAGTCTGTAACGACAATAGAAGGAATATCAGAAAATGGTGAACTTGCACCGATGCAGCAAGCATTTTTGCAAGGACAAGGATTTCAATGTGGTTACTGCACTCCTGGTATGATTATGAGTGCGGCAAAATTGTCTTACGCATCAGAAGAAGAATTACGTTTAGCTTTAAAAGGAAATCTCTGTCGCTGCACAGGATACCAAGCAATTATTGAAAGTATTCAACTTTCTCAAAACTCCTCACTCTTAACTCCTAACTCCTCACTCCTAACTCCTAACTCCATTGGACAAAACATCCCTAAACAAGACGGTACAGCAATAGTTACGGGGAAAGCATCTTACACCGCAGATTTAGTACCGACTGGTTTACTACATATGAAAGTAGTGCGATCGCCATATCCTCACGCACGTATTCGTAAAATTAATACGGAAAAAGCAAAAGCACTTCCTGGCGTCATTGCCATTTTCACTCATGCAGATGTCCCTAGAATAGCCTACACCACCGCCGGACACGCCGAACCAGTCCCCGACCCCCTCGACCATTATTTATTAGATGATAAAGTGAGATTTGTAGGCGATCGCGTTGCGGCTGTGGTTGCAGAGTCGGTAGCTATAGCCGAAAAAGCATGTCAATTAATAGAAGTCGATTACGAAATTCTACCCCATGTAATTGACCCCATCCAAGCCATGAATGATAGCGGTGTCATTATTCATGACGAACCAGAATCCTCACAAATTCCCGATAGAAATCGCAATATTGCTGGACACATATTTCTCGAATCTGGTGATATTGAAAAAGGCTTTGCGGAAGCAGACTTAATTATAGAAAACACCTACAATCTTCCAGCCGTACAACACGTACATTTAGAACTACATGTCACAATTACTTGGCTAGAAACAGATGGTACATTAGTAGTTCGTTCCAGTACCCAAGTACCATTTCATTGCCAACGCTTGCTGTCTCAAATTTTAAATATACCCAAAGATAAAATTCGTGTTTACAAAGCACAAATAGGCGGTGGATTTGGTAACAAACAAGAGATTTTATCAGAAGACCTCTGCGCTTTCGCCACTTTGCGCACAGGTAGACCAGTACAATGGGAATTTACCAGAAAAGAAGAATTTACTGCTACAAATAGCCGTCATGCAATGACAGTCCGAATAAAAAGTGGAGTCAAAGCCGATGGAAAATTGTTAGCACAAGACATGGAAATAATTGCCAACACAGGTGCTTATGGTAATCACAGTCCAACAGTAGTATTTTTAGCAGGTTATATTCCGCTTGGTTTATACCGTTGTCCGAATAAAAGATTGAGAGGATTTGCTGTTTATACAAATACAATGCCAGCAGGTGCATTTCGTGGTTACGGTGCAACGCAAGGTACTTTTGCAATGGAAAGTCAAATCGATGAAATCGCTAATCAACTTGATATTGATCCGGTGCAAATGCGACAGAAAAACATCATTTGTCCTGGAGATGTGATTAATTTAGGAAAATCACCAGACGACCACTTTAATTTAATTGGTAGTTACGCCGTCCAAGAATGTTTTGAAAAAGTTACCCAGTCTCTCGGTTATATTCCTGGTACGCCGCCAAGAGTAGAAGGTTCTCGTCGGCGTGGGGTAGGATTTGCAGTTTCTATGCAAGGTAGTGGTTTATCAAAAATCCATGTTGCTAGTGTGAAATTATCAATTTTACCTGATGGTAAATATGAGTTGAGAACAGGTTCGGTTGACGTTGGTACAGGTTCAGATACGACTTTGCGGCAAATTGCAGCGGAAGTATTGGGTGTGAGTATTGCTGATATTAACATTATTTCTGGGGATACTAAAGAAACGCCATTTGATGCTGGTTCTTATGCTTCTGCTACGCTATATATTTCTGGTCAAGCTGTGAAGTTAGCGGCGGAAAAGTTGAGGGAGAAATTAGGAAATGAATCACACAGGCGCAGAGGTAGCAGAGAGAAAATAGGTGTAGAAATAAGTTATGCGGCAAATGAAGCTACTTTAACTTTTGCGGTGCAAGGTGTGGAGGTTGAAGTTGATGTGGAAACGGGGAAGGTTCAAGTTTTGCGATGTGTGCAAGCAATTGATTTAGGTAAAGCAATTAATCCAAGAATTTGCGAGGGACAGGCGACAGGTGGAATAGGGATGGGAATTGGTTATGCTTTGACGGAAGAATTATTATTTGATGAAGATGGAAGAATTATTAACCCAATATTGCGAGATTATCGCATTCCTACCGCCGCCGATATGCCACCAATGGAAATATTTTTAGTAGAAAAAGCCGACCCTTACGGCCCCTTTGGTGCAAAAGGCGTAGGAGAAATTACTACTAATTGTACAGCACCAGCCATAGCTAACGCCGTTGCCCATGCCACCGGCGTAAGACTACATCAACTCCCCATGACACCCGAAAGAATTTGGAAACAATTAAAAAATCTATAACTCCTGTACGGGCGGGTTTTGTTGATAGTCTTCACGTTTAACCGATAACCTATCAGCGAAACCCGCCCCTACCAATAACTCCTAACTCCTAACTCCTAACTCCTAACTCTTCTCTCTGCGTCTTTCGC
>JBHYDF010000009.1:0-91202 GCA_051861145.1 Nostocaceae cyanobacterium | reverse complement strand
TCCTAACTCCTAACTCCTAACTCCTAACTCCTAACTCCTAACTCCTAACTCTTTTTAGCCAAAAGATGAGAAGATAAACAATAATTTTTGGTTGCAGTGAGGAGTGAAACAACAAATTTTTAAGCATGGCACAATTGCTTGGATGATCTGCATTAGTGCCTTAATATTATTTGTTTGCAGCAGTGTACGACATGCACTGTTCCAATCAGGAGCCTTTGATATCGGAATTTACGACCAGGTGGTTTACTTGATGAGCCAAGGACAACCGCCTATTTCTTCTATCCTCGGCTTTCATCACATGGGGAACCATGCAGCCTGGGCTGTCTATCCATTGGCTCTACTCTATAAGATTTACCCAAGTGTTTACTGGTTGTTAGCTGTGCAAGCAGTTTCCTTGGCTTTAGGTGCATTACCAACTTTCCATCTTGCCCGTCAAGCAGGGTTGAAGGAAAACCAAGCGATCGCAATGGCAGCAGTTTACCTGCTGTATCCGTTGATTTTTAATGTCAATTTATATGAATTTCATCCCGAAGTCATGGCGATACCCGTATTTTTGGGTTCAATTTGGGCAGCACGTCAGGGTAAAAGGGGATGGTTCTGTTTGGGCATAATTTTTATTTTGGGCTGTAAAGCTGTCTTATCGCTAACGATAACGGCAATGGGTGTTTGGTTGTTGCTGTTTGAAAAGCGGCGTTTTTACGGTTTATTTGCCCTCATTGCTGGACTTAGCTGGTTTTTGATTACAACTCAAGTAATTATTCCGTATTTCAGCAATGAAGAAGCAGCAGCAGTAGCGCGTTACACCTATCTCGGTGATTCAGTTGTAGAAATTGCCCGTAATTTGGTGTTGAAGCCAGGGTTGATATTGGGGAAAGTATTTTCATTACAAACCCTGGAATATCTTGCACTGTTAACTGCACCAGTAATTTGGGGACTTGCACCCCAGAATTTAACACCTTTAGTAAGTGCTATTCCCGCGTTAACGATAAATACTCTTTCGGAATTGCACGTACAACGGGACTTAACCCAACAATATTCATTGCCAGTTTTACCTTTTTTATTGCTAGCTGTAATTTCTACACTCGCTGCTGGAAAAGGATGGCTGCGTTCTAGAAAGATTATTATTCTATGGGCGGTAGTGGCTTTCTTCGCGCTGGCAAAATATGGGAATTTTTGGTCTATATACTTGGGAGAAATCGATACTTGGCAAGCAACACGGGAAGCGATCGCTCAAGTGCAAACCGAAGGCGCAGTTTTAACTAGCCACAGTATCACCCCCCATTTAACCCATCGCTCAAAAATAAACTTTGTGGACGACCAGAATCCTTTACCAGCCAATTTAAACCAATTTGACTACATATTGCTCAATCTCCGTCATCCTGGTGGGGCTGGTAATCCACAGATAGCCGCAAATATAGTTAACCGATTGAAAAACAATCAATTATTTCAACTCAATTACCAGCGTGATGACGTGTATTTATTCGTGAAAAAATCTGTAAATAACTGATATGAAGCAAAAAAGAAGAAAGAAGATATAAATAAATTGAACCTGTTTTACAGCAATTTTTAGGTAAATAGACTACACGATATTGTAGGGGAGGCAGCGCGTTGCGCGGGTTTCCCGCGTTGTAGCGACTGCCGTGCGGGTTTAGGAGATATCCTTTCCAATTGAGTTAGAGATTGAAACAAAACAAAGACCCACGAAAAATTGTGGTTCAAATAAATGAAATTTGCTGTAACTGATATTTTACACACCTTTACAAAAGCCCGGAGGCGGCAGCCCACCAAAACCTCGTTACCAGGTTCAACCTGGTAACGATAATTAGAGCCTCTGGCTCTTGTTAAAAATGCTGCAAGATATAGGATTCCGATTTGATTTTTGAAATATACGTAGGGTGAGCATTGCCCAACATATCAGGTTTTGGTTGGCAATGCCCACCTTAGAGATAGTGAAAATTGTTCAAAAAAAATTTAGGATTCCTATATCAATTTTAACAGGTTTAAGCTTTTAGCTGAAATTTTAATTACAAGCTAATCAAAAATTATGGCAGTTGCTAAAAATGTGAATACCAAAGTAAAGCAATGCCTCCAAAGTCCAAACTCTAAAATCCAAAATCGACATGATTATGTCCAGATTAAAACATATTCTCTTCCACTTATTCATCATGTTTATTTTTGTTGGCTTTGTGATTGCTATCAGGTTCAAGCCAATCACACAAACCTTTCAATTTGACTACGATGAAGCGTTTAACTTAATGAAAGCCTTTCTCTACTCGCAAGGCTTTTCTTTATATACTCAAATTTGGAACGACCAACCACCTCTTTTCACAGTTATTTTATCGCATTGGTTAAATTTATTCAGTCAATCTATCTTTGCTGCCCGCTTTTTGGTACTTCTCTTTTCTGCGTTATTAGTATGGTGTTTTTATCAAATTATCTACCGTGAATTGGGAAGGATACCAGCTTTATTAGCCACAATTTTATTATTCACTTCTTGGCTCTATATTCGCATGAGCATTTCTGTAATGATTGGTATTCCAGCCCTATCATTAGCAATGCTATCTATTTATTTATTGAAATTATATAAACATAATTACCAGCAATTATATCTTGTATTATCTGGAATTTGTTTAGCATTGTCTTTACAAACAAAAATGTTTACTATTTTTCTTGTACCTTTGATGATGCTTGAGTTAATTGATTTTAGAAAGAATATAAATTTAAATAAAATTAAAAATCTTTTTATCTGGTTAATTTTACTTGGTATTATTTACATTTTTATTAGTTTTTTATATCAACAATTTGGAAGTCAAGACCAGTTAATCAAATCTCATTTAAATCAACCGTTAGATACAAAAATAGAAAATTTTAATAACCTAGAATATCTCCGTTATATGATAAGTCAAGATTATGATTATATCTTTCTTGCTTTTATTGGTATCGGGGCAATTTTGTTTAGAAAACAAAAAAATGGGCTATTTCCTCTCACTTGGCTAGGCACAGCCATACTCATCTTACTTAAGCATCGACCAATTTGGTATCACTATTACCCCTTGCTTGCTATTCCTATTTGTTGGCTAGCTGCCTATGCAATAGCTTTATTGCGTGATTCTTTCTCGAAAAACTGGCACGGTAATTTCAATTCAATGAATATTAAAAAGCTAATTTTTCCTTGTTTGGCAATTGTAACTTTCATCGGCTTAATAATTGTAACCCCTCCCAATCCAATAGGAAGTGTCCCCAAAAACACGGAACTGATGCAACTTGTTCTCAAATACAAAACTTCTACTCACTGGATGTTTACAGACAATTCTATCTATGCGTTTTATGCTGGTTTACGTGTTCCCCCAGAAATTGCAGTCATGTCATATAAAAGACTTAATTCTGGAGAATTGACATTCAAAGAATTACTGGCTGTCTTTCAAAATTATCGTCCTGAGCAAATAGTTCTTTGCAGATGGACTTCTCTAATTAAAAGTGATCGTAATCTCATCAGTTATATCAATGATAACTATTCAAAAACTTACACGAACGCACAAGGTACTGAAGAACATTATATTTTGAAGTAACTCTGCGATAAGCCTCTGGCTTAACGCTTCGCGTATCGCGTTCTTGGTTTGGGTTATCCATAGTATACTATGCGGCTGTTCGCGTTACAGTCGGCATACCTATGCCAGAATATCATGACTAAGTTTAAACAATTTTAATTTTGTGACAAATTTGTGTCTATAAATACTATTAATGGCAATATAAATGCTTAGGCTAATAACATTTAAATAGTAACTACTGAAATAATGACTGCTTGCAAGAGGAGTAGTTATGTTTATTTTCAGTGGGTTACTTCTTTTGGTAGAGGAGTGAAATGAAGCAATTATTACCAACAAATTACAATTTCATAGCCATAAGCGGAAACAAGCATTAAAGAGTAAAAAAACACTTACGCTTATGGTTCGAGTTCAGATATTTATCCATAAATTTTTATGGAAAAATGATTCCCTGTTTCCGGCAGCAATATGGCTTGCCAGCCGATTATTTATTTGGACTGCCATGTTGCTAATTGCGCCAGATTTGCCGAAACCACCAGAGGGAATTGTACCTAGTTTTGGTTGGGGTGTATTTGATGCCTGGGATAGCGTACATTACCGTAGTATCGTCACTTCCGGATATGAATTTGTCAATAATGGGCAGCAACATAATGTTGCTTTCTTTCCGCTGTTTCCATTGTTGATTCGGGGCGTCATGAACCTCGGCTTGCCATTTGAAGTCGCAGGGGTGCTGGTAAACAACGTAGCATTTTTAGCGGCTCTTTACTGCGTATACGATTGGGTTCAGGAACATCACGGTACAAATGGGGCACGGTGGGCAACTATTGTGTTAGCTTGGATTCCTCTCTCCCTGTTTGGAACGGTAATTTATACCGAAGGGCTGTATTTATTTTTAAGTACGGCGGCTTTGCGTGCCTTTGACCGCAAAAAATATGGTTGGACAGCCTTTTGGGGTGCAATGGCAACGGCTACACGTCCTACAGGAATAGCACTGATCCCAGCTTTTTTGATTGCAGCTTGGAGAGAACAGCGATCGCCCATTGCATATCTTGCATCTTGTGCTACGGTTTGTGGGCTACTACTGTTCAGTGTGTATTGTGCAATTAAATTTGGCGATCCGATCGCGTTTATTCATGCCCAACGGGGATGGCGGCCCTCACTTGGGTTTGATTCGCAAGGTTGGTTGAATATGCTGTTGGAGATTGTTTTAGGAACATCGAATTGGCAGCATGTTTGGATTAAAAACCCCTTGCATCCCCTGTTATTTAGCATCCTTGTTATCAGTGGATATCGTTTATGGCGCTTTCGCAAACAACTAAATTCAGTCAAAGTGGTTTACGGTTTTTACGCTGTAGTCACATTTTTATTAATACTGGCTAGCGATCGCACTATTAATAACCTACTCAACGCATTCATGGTTTTGGGAAGTATCTACCTGTTATGGCACTTACGTAAACAACTGACCTCAGTCACTATTTTTTACGGCTTATGTGGTATTACTTTGCTATTAGCCTCTGGCGGTACGATATCCCTTAGTCGTCTGGCTTACGGAATTGTACCCTTAAATGTCGCTTTGGGTGTTTTGCTTGCACGTTATCCTCGTCGGGGATACCTAATTTTGGGATTATGTTCCGTTTTACTCGCCAGGCTGGCCATTAGCTTTGCTCAGGATCGCTGGGTAGGATAGGGGCTAGGGGCTAGGGATTAGGGACTAGGGGCTAGGGATTAGGGATTAGGGATTAGAGGCTAGGGACTAGGGTTAGAGGATTAGAGAATACTTTTACACTAGCCCCTAGCCTCTAGCCCCTACTTTCATCAATTTTCTTGCATATGTATATAGTAATACTTTATATTCAGAGTTTAAATGATTAAATTTAGCCAGTACTGCTTATAATTAGAGGCTTTGAATTGATGAAAATTAAAATTTTCCAGTAAAAACACTGAAACATTTTTTGGTAAAATTTACTATGAATAATTCAGTAATGTAATTTATTTGAGGTCATACATGTTTCGATAAAAGCTACCAGCAATTCAAGCTAATCTATGTTAAGTAATACTGAGGTTTATTAAAATAAATGCTACTTTAATTATAACCGTATTACTCAGCTACGGTCAGGAGCGTTACAGAGCAAAAGATGAAAAGTATTGATATACAAAACCAGTTTTTATTTAGATACAAGAAACTATTATAACGATTTTACGTCTAAATAGTTCATGGGTTCTAAATTACAAGAAATAGAAATAAATTTAACCTTTTCTTTTAGGGAAATAATATTGCACAAAGATAGAATATATCTGAAAAATTATGAAATTTATACTTCAAATAAAGCGTTATCAAATATAGTACATATAGCCAAATCATATTTTGATGCATATGCCTTTAACTAGCTGTGGTTTTCCAAAGCTAGACAATTTAGTTTGCAATTAAACCTGTATTACTAATCTTTCTAATTTCTGAATTTCTGTGAATTTGCCTAGGAACTTTGAGAATTAACAGAAAATCAATTGGTATTTCATATTATCTAGAAAATCTGTGTTATAAAGAAGCGTCAGTAAGGGGACTGAGTTTGACCCATGAAGGAGCTATGAGGTGGAGAATAATAAATCTATTGCCTGGCCGCAAGGAATATTAATTGCGTTAGTAGCATTAACCGGTAGCTTGAGTCTTGGCTTGATGATGCCTTTCAACCAAAATGGTGAGACTAAGACAAATAATTCTATAGAAATAAAGGATGCAGAGATAAAAGGAGGAACTCAAAAGCGCCTTGAAAATTTCAGGGCAGCAATGTTGACAAGCTGGCAGAAAGAAGCACAATCAAAAGGTTTTTCCTACACTGTACCAACAAGCTTTCAAGGAGCAATAATTAGTCAAGCCAAACTAGCTCCTAGTCAGAAAGTCATAGCTCTTACTTTTGATGATGGTCCTTGGTCTATTTACACTGCACAGATATTGGATATTCTCAAAACAAATAATATTAAAGCTACATTTTTTGTAGTCGGGCAAAACCTTAAAAATAATCCCGACTTAGGTAAGCGAATTGTCGCAGAAGGCCACGTTATAGGCAACCACACTTGGCACCACTGGTATCACTATTTTAATCAACAAGCTGCCGCCTTTGAAATTGACCAAACAAACGACCTAATTTATAAAATAACTGGTGCTAAAACAACTTTGTTTCGTCCACCTGGTGGGATGATGCACAATGGCTTAGTTACTTATGCAAAAAATCAAAAGCACACAGTAATTATGTGGTCGGCTGACTCCGTAGACTACAGTCGCCCTTCTGCGCCTACTTTGGTTAGTAAAGTACTAAAACAGTCAAAACCAGGTGGTATTGTACTAATGCATGATGGTGGTGGCAATCGTACCCATACTGTTACAGCCTTACCACAAATTATCAGTAAATTAAAGCAGCAAGGTTATCGCTTTGTCACTGTTCCAGAACTCTTAGATTTGCAGGATAAAGAACAAAAAATGATTGCGAATAAAAAGAAATAGTCATTAGTCATTAGTCATTAGTCATTAGTCATTAGGGTTCTTGCGTACTTAGCGTGCTAAATTTGTTGAAAAATAAGCTTGAAACCCTTGCTGGGCTATCATAACAGCCATTATTTCCTGCATGACGGTCAGATTGCTGAAATTTTGACTATAAGCGTCTGTAAGCCTTGATTTTAAAGCAAAGTTATCGACTGTAATTAAAAATTTAGCACGATATGTACGAAAGAACCGAAGCTTTACCCGCCTTCACGGAAATAGCCGCTTATGTCAAAGCAGCAACTAAATAAAAAGCTTCACGCAAAGACGCCAAGAAAATCTTTGCGCCTTTGCGCGCCAGTCGCTACAACGGGGGAAACCCCCCTTCGGGTTCACCAGTTGCCTACGGCGGGAAACCCGCCTACAGCACTGGTTCACCGCAACGCGCTGGCTTGGCTTTGCGTGAGAATCAAATTTTCCTTGACTCAATTGCAGATAAACAAAAAAGCCCCATTCACTGGGGCTAAAAATAAAAAACAGGATTTAGTATTTAGTCACTAGTAACTTACTAATGACCAATGACTAATGACTAATGACTCATAATTACCTGCTTTTCTTGCTGGGGATTAGCTTCTAGTCCATCAGCCTCCGAAGGCGGTACTAACTGCCAGAATTTCGGTAAAAACTCTTGCCAGTTTTCCAAAATCATTTCCGCCTTCGCTGAACCAGTACGTTCTAAATGCGCCGCAATTAAATCTTTAAGTTGTTTCTCACCAGCTTCCGTAATTACCCGTTGAATTTGGACAATTTCCCGATTGACTAACTCAGGAAAATTACCATCTTCATCCAAGAAGTAAGCCAGTCCGCCAGTCATCCCAGCAGCAACGTTGCGTCCTACTTTACCGAGGACAACAACTACACCACCAGTCATATACTCACAGCAGTGATCCCCTGCTCCCTCTATTACCGCCGTACCTTTAGAATTACGCACGGCAAAACGTTCTCCGGCTAAACCTGCGGCAAACAACATTCCCCCAGTTGCACCATAAAGGCAGGTATTGCCAATTATCACATTTTGTGCAGGGTCGTAGTTAGCATCCACAGGTGGCTTAATGATAATTTCACCACCATTCATGCCCTTACCTACGTAGTCGTTTGCTTCCCCTTCGAGAGTGAGAGTCATTCCAGGTAGGTTGAAAGCACCAAAGCTTTGTCCTACACTACCTTGGAAGTTAAGGTTAATTTGCCCCTCAAAGCCGTTATCGCCATATTGAGAAGCGATCGCTCCTGCTAAACGTGCGCCAATTGTTCTATCAGTATTCACAACCGCCACCGTCTTTGTTACAGTTGACTGGTTTTGAATGGCTGCACCAATAGCGCGATCGCTCAACAATTGGTCATCCAAAACAGCACCATTGCTGTGAACTTCCTCATGCACCAACCAACTACGGTTTTCTTTCGTATTCGGTAGCTGAAGTATACAATCGAGGTTCAAAGCATTAGTTTTGGCGAGTCTCACACCTTGACGCGCTTTCAACAAATCAGCGCGTCCAACCACTTCCGACAACGAACGATAACCGAGTCGCGCCAGCAAACTACGTACTTCTTCAGCGATAAAGTAGAAGAAATTAACAACGTGTTCTGGCATTCCTGTAAAGCGCTTGCGCAGTTCTTCTTTCTGAGAAGCGACACCCACAGGACAATTATTGGTATGGCAGATACGCGCCATAATACAACCTTCCGCAATCATGGCGATGGAACCGAAGCCAAATTCTTCTGCTCCCATCAATGCACCCATCAGCACATCCCAACCACTCTTGATCCCACCATCCACGCGCAAAATTACGCGATCGCGCAAACTATTTTCCATCAAGACGCGATGCACTTCGGTTAACCCGAGTTCCCACGGTGAACCAGCGTGTTTAATCGAACTTAAAGGTGATGCGCCCGTACCGCCATCATGACCGGAAACCTGAATAATATCAGCGTTTGCCTTAGCCACACCCGCAGCAATAGTACCGATACCAATTTCTGCCACCAGCTTCACCGATACTTGTGCTTTCGGGTTAATTTGGTGCAAGTCAAAAATTAACTGCGCCAAATCTTCAATCGAATAAATATCATGATGCGGTGGCGGTGAAATTAAGGTAACACCAGGTTTAGAGCGCCGCAATATCGCAATGTAGGGACTAACCTTTTTCCCTGGAAGCTGTCCGCCTTCCCCTGGTTTTGCACCTTGGGCAATTTTGATTTCAATTTGTTTAGCGCTCATCAGGTACTCTGGCGTAACACCAAAGCGTCCTGACGCAACTTGTTTAATAGCGCTGGAAGCAGTATCCCCGTTTCGCAAACCTTTGAGATGGGGTAGCGTGGCTGAGTTACCAGTTGCATCTACATCATCTAGGACTGTGAAACGTACTGGATCTTCACCGCCTTCCCCAGAATTAGACTTACCGCCAATGCGGTTCATGGCGATCGCCAAAGTTTCGTGAGCTTCCCGCGACAACGCACCCAAGGACATACCACCAGTGCAGAAGCGCTTGACAATATCGCTGACTGACTCGACTTCTTCAATCGGAATCGGAGAGCGATCGCTTTGAAAGTCTAGCAAATCCCGCAACGCGGTTACAGGTCTGTCTTGCAGGTGTTTCTTGTAAACTTCGTAGTGGTCGTATTTTTTCCCATCTACAGCCTTATGCAGCGCTTTTGCTAGTTCGGGGCTATTCATATGATATTCGCCGCCGGGACGATACTGGACAAAGCCGAGGTTTTCTAGCTTCTTGGTTGTTAGTTCTGGGAACGCCTTGCTATGGAAAGATAGTACCTCCTGCGCCAATTCGCTAATACTCAAACCACCGACGCGGGAAGTTGTACCCTGGAATCCTAGTTCTAACAAATCCGGGCCGATACCAATAGCCTCAAAAATTTGTGCGGCTTGATAACTAGCTAACAGTGAAATTCCCATCTTGGAGAGAATTTTCAGTAAACCACCCTCAACCGCCTTGCGATAGTTGGCGATCGCTTCCTCTAGGGTGAGGGTAGCAATTTTACCCCGCTCCATAAACTGCTGCGTCTTCGGATCTGCCCACCAATCGCGTACCGTATCCAAAGCCATGTACGGACAAACCGCAGCAGCACCGTAACCAATCAAACAAGCGAAGTGATGAGTACTCCAGCATTGAGCCGTATCCACCAACAGAGAAGCTTTCATCCGCAGTCCTTCCCGAATCAGGTGATGGTGTACCGCACCCACAGCCAATAAGGGAGGAATGTAGGAGTATTCCTCGTTGATCCCCCCAACCCCCCTTAATAAGGGGGGCGAAGGGGGGATCCTATCGCTGAGAATTAAAATTTTTGCACCAGCGCGCACCGATTCAACAGCTTGTGCTTGCAATTTCTCAACAGCAGCTTTCAATCCTTCTGGGCCGGTACCAATTTCAAACAGCGTTGACAACTCAGCCGTAGCAAATCCCGATAGCTTAATCGCCTCTAATTCACCATCAGTCACCACAGGTGAATCAAGTTTCAGCCTACGTGCGAATTCTGGTTTCGGGTCTAACAAGTTACCCCGTTCACCCAATTCGACTTTCAAGGACATTACCAATTTTTCCCGCAAGGGATCAATAGCGGGGTTAGTCACTTGAGCGAACCGCTGTTTGAAATAATCGTACAGCAGGTGAGGTTTTTCTGACAGCACTGCTAGGGGAATATCATCACCCATGCAGAAAGTCGCCTCTTTGCCTTCAATTGCCATTGGCTGAATTACCATTTCCACATCTTCTGTGGTATAGCCAAAGGCTATTTGCTGTTGCAGCAGAGTTTTTCTATCAATGTTGCTGGTTGATTGTTGGTGGTTGGTTGTATGGATTCCTTTACCGTTATCATTGCTTATTAGTCCATTGTCATTAGTCATTTGTCCTTTGCCATTTGCTAATGACGAATGACTAATGACTGATGACGAATTAATTTCTTGACGATACTGGCGCAACCATTCCCCATAGGGTTGTTGCTTAGCAATGCGTTGCTTAATTTCCCAATTTTTCAGCACCTCATGGCTTTCTAAATCCACGGCAATCATTTGCCCTGGTCCGAGTCTGCCTTTCTCAATAATATCGGCTTCGTTTAAATGCACTACACCAGCTTCAGAAGCAACAACTATATAATCATCTTTGGTGATGCAGTAGCGAGCTGGTCTTAAGCCATTGCGGTCTAGGGTTGCACCAACTTTACACCCATCGCCAAACACCAGTAGTGCTGGTCCGTCCCATGCTTCTTGCAGACCGCTGTAGTATTCATAGAAATCAACAATCTCCGGGTAATCACGCAGAGATGGTTGATTTTGATAAGCCTCTGGAACCATAATCATTAAAGCTTCCAGGGGGCTACGTCCGGAGCGAACCATTAACTCTAGGATGTTATCTAAAGTAGCGGAGTCGCTGTTATCGATATGAACAAAAGGCTTGAGTTCGTTAAAGAGATCGCCCCAAACTGAATGACCCAAACTTGCTTGTCGTGCTGTCATCCAGTTGATGTTACCCAACAAAGTATTAATTTCGCCATTATGACCCAAAAGCCGCATTGGTTGGGCTAAAGGCCATTTGGGCATAGTGTTGGTGCTGAAACGACGGTGATATACAGCAAAAGCACTTGTATAGGCTGGATTTTTTAAATCAAGATAAAAATCTCCCAAAACAGCCGATCGCACCATACCTTTATAAACAATTGTGCGGCTCGACAGGGAGCAGACGTAAAATTCTTCTGACCAGTTGCTGTATTGCTGATTGATTTCCTTAAAAATTCGCCTACGGGCAATATAAAGTTGTCGTTCGAGTTCATCACCACTTTTATTTTCCGAGGCTACGAAAACTTGTTCAATTTGGGGTTGATTTTCTCTAGCTTGTATCCCCAGCAAATTTGGCTGTACAGGTACTACTCGCCAACCCAGTACAGTTAATTTTTCTTGCGCCGCGATTTGCTCAAAAACAGTCTTTGCTTTTTGTGCAGCTTCCGGATTTTGGGGTAAAAATATCATACCTACAGCAATATTGCTGTGAGTAGGAAATTGCATTCCCCTAGCAACAAAATCTTGTTGGAACAACTCCCACGGGATCGCGGTCAAAATTCCTGCGCCATCACCAGAATCCTGGTCAGCGCTACAACCGCCTCGGTGTTCTAGGCATGTCAAAGCTGCTAAAGCTTTTGTCACAATTTCGTGGCTAGCATGATTGCGGCGATGGGCAATAAAACCTACACCACAAGCATCTCGTTCTTCTACTAACCATCTTTGCCCTTGGTAGATGTATTTTGAGGAAGTATCTACACCACTGATTTCTTGATTTTGATTCATCGGTTTTTTATTCATAGACTATCCCTGTTTTCTGGAGTTAATAATTTTGCCCCAACTAGTGAGAAAAATTTTCTAAATGGACATATGTCGATATACAGAGAAATGAAATTTAGGGAAAAAAAATTTTAACTTCGGGTTTTTTTGTTATACCCGTGTTAAAATCATTGCGTTATTTTTTTATGTGTTCTGCCTGAGTTAGGCAAACTACCTTTGCGACCACAGTCCTTTATTTACATTTTGAAGCTATGTAGTTTCAATTCCCTTTGCCAAAGATAAATGAATTTTCAGGTATAGCTTTTTGACTTACCTGAAACAAATTTAGACAGGAGGCTTCTTTACTTTTAAAACTAAAACTATCCTGAATCAGCGACAAAATCAGCGTATTACACTATATGCCCATTTGACAATTCCTGAAAACTCTCTTTGTTACTCTCTAAAATTTTACTGACCACTTTTGTTACCTGAATTACTACTAACCCTCACCTCAGTAACAAAATATCAGTGAGGATAATTCTTTTTAATTCAGCTTCGACGCTTTGGACTGCTGTCGTTGTTTGTTTGACGCTAGGTGTGAATTAGCGCACTGATTGCAGTCTTGATAATGACAAAATTGCTTGTTGGGTTGAACAAGAGACACAAAGCCCATATATACATTATCACGTTAGCGTTCCAAACACAGGTCATAATTTTTTGATATTTAAGAAAAACTAGTTAGTTTGTGCATTGGTTGATAGTCTTCTAAAATACTTAGCCACCTATGGTAGAAATGTCGAATTTGTGCCGACAAGACCGCAGTACTATTGCCAATAAAAGCAATAGTCGGTGTGTCAAGGTTCTGATGTCACCAGTACTTTTATCAGTACTGAGCTTAATAGCTACTTCCGATTCTGCCCTTGCTCACTTCCCAACTCCAACAAAAACTCAGATAGGGACAGGGGAAACTTTATCTTCCCAGAAAGTGGGAATCAAAGCCGACAATAAAAATTTGCGTCAGCGCGTTTCTCAGTCTCCATATTTTATTAGTCAACAATTGTCAGCACCTCCTTTAAAAGGGGTGAAATTCCATGGTAATCAAATTTCTCTCAATGGTCGAATTTTACCTGGGGCTTGGTTGCAGCGAAGTGGTTCTGGTAGTACGGTAACAACTCATTTGAGTGATGGGGTAGTCAGGCAATTAATAGGGGTAGATTTGTTAGATAGCAACTATCCTACCAAACAACCCATACAATGGTTTTCGTCAACCACAAAACCAACGATTTTATCTAGCTTGCTAGCGGGGGGATATCGCTATTTAGATATTACCCGTCTTGCCAAAACATCTGGATGGCAGATGAAAATTTCAGGTAATACCTTACTCATTTCTACGCCTCAGACAAAAATAACGAATATTAACCAAGGAAAGGAAGCTTTTGGTGAACGTGTCATAGTCAATCTAGATCGTCCTATTCCTTGGCAAATAACCCAAGAATTACCAGTTAAAAAAACTCAACCGCAAAATTTACCCGACGATCCAGCCGACACCATAACCCCCAAACCTTCTTCTCCACCAAATAGAGAATGGACAATTACCCTGGATGGAATAGCTGACCCTAGCATAATTCAGCACTATGCTCCACCACCACCTACACCCGAACTACCAATACCATTACTAGACCGTCTTAAACAACTACCAATACCACCAATACCACCAATCCCATTACCCGCACCAAAACCGGAACCACTCATCCAGCAAGTGACAGTAGTCAACAACCAAACGATAATTCGTTTGTCAGTTCCCTTTGGTTTGGCTCCCTTAGTTAGAACTTTACCAAACCCTAACCGCTTAGTAATTGATATTCGCCCTGATGCAATGGTACAGCGTTCAATTACGTGGGCACCGGGATTACGCTGGCGACAGCAATTTGTAAATTTAGGTAAAGACCGTTTTCCCGTTGTCTGGTTAGAAATGAATCCTCGCACCGTTGGGTTAAAACTAAAACCGATTGTTACAAACTCTAATAGCCTTGTCGGGACAGCGCCTCTGATTCAGACAGCACAGCGGTACTTAGCGGTAGCAGCAATTAATGGTGGTTATTTTAACCGTAATAATCGATTACCTTTAGGTGCAATTCGCCGGGATGGTGAGTGGTTATCAAGTCCAATTTTGAATCGAGGAGCGATCGCTTGGAATGACTCTGGACAATTTTACATGGGTCGTCTCGCCTTGCAAGAAAATGTAATTCTCCCCAATAACCAGAAATTGCCAATTTTGACTCTCAACAGTGGCTACGTTCAAAATGGCATTGCCCGTTACACTCCTGCTTGGGGAGTCAGTTATACTCCCCTAACCGACAATGAAATTATTCTCGTTGTCCAGAAAAATCAAATCACCAACCAGTTACCAGGAGGCTTAGCAAATCAAACAGCCATTCCTATTCCTGAAGATGGATATTTGCTCATCTTACGTGGTAACGCAGCCAACAGTGTATCATTCTTACCCATTGGTTCTTCTGTCCGCATAGAAAGTTCTACATCTCCTACAGAATTTAACCGCTACCCTTACATTTTGGGAGCAGGGCCTTTACTAGTGCAAAATCGCCAAATAGTTCTCGACGGCAAAGGCGAGGGTTTTGGCAATGCTTTTATTACCCAAAAAGCAATTCGTAGTGCCATTTGTACGAATGCAACAGGCAACTTAATAATAGCTGCCGTACATAATCGTGCCGGTGGTTCCGGTCCTACCTTAGCAGAACACGCCCAACTCATGCAGCAAATGGGATGCGTAAATGCCCTGAACTTAGATGGCGGTAGTTCTACCAGTCTCTACTTAGGAGGGCAACTGCTTGACCGTTCCCCCAACACAGCCGCCCGCGTCCATAACGGAATTGGGATTTTCTTACAAACTCCGTAAGGAGGGAGTGGGGAGTGGGCATTGGGAATTGGGCATTGGGAATTGGGCATTGGGAATTGGGCATTGGTTTTCTTACCATTGCCCGATGCCCCTTGCCCCATGCCCAATGCCCCATGCCCGATGCCCCTTGCCCAATGCCCCATGCCCCATGCCCAATGCCCCATGCCCGATGCCCCTTGCCCCATGCCCAATGCCCCATGCCCGATGCCCCTTGCCCAATGCCCCATGCCCGATGCCCACTAACTCCTAACTCCTAACTCCTAACTCCTAACTTTTAATTTAAAGCTAAGTAAAAGCCAAAATCTTACTTCATGAAGAATTAGTGTAGATAAAGTACTTCCGTAGGTTTGTGATTACACCGTAGCGCGTGATTTTGCTATGTTTGGCAACAGTGAACTGGATTGCTGAATTATACGGTTGCAACTTAGCGCCATATTTTTCCATCAATAGTTAAGAGCAATAACGGATTGTTATGTCTCCAAATGAGGTAACTATGGCTCAATATCAAGAAACAACAGAAGTTAACACACTACCCTTACCAACAGCCGTCACCCCTAGAGGCGTTGCGGCAACCGAATTGCGCCCTTGGGGTTCTTTTACGATTTTGGAAGAGGGACGTGGTTACAAAATTAAGCGTATCGAAGTTAAGCCCGGACATCGCCTCAGCTTGCAAATGCACCACCATCGCAGCGAACATTGGATAGTTGTGTCTGGTACAGCTAGAGTAGTTTGCGGCGATCAAGAAGTTTTATTAAGTAATAATCAATCTACTTACGTACCTCAATGTACTGCTCATCGTTTAGAGAATCCTGGTGTGATTCCCTTAGTGTTGATTGAAGTACAAAACGGGGAATACTTGGGGGAGGATGATATTATCCGTTATCAAGATGATTATGCCCGTACCGAGGATCACAAGAGCTAAGTGCTTGATTTTACTCGTAGCTGAGCTAGTGTGATGGTTTTGCTCTAAAAATAGAATATTTTTTTGTGTAA
This sequence comes from Nostocaceae cyanobacterium, assembly GCA_051861145.1. Classification (GTDB taxonomy): domain Bacteria; phylum Cyanobacteriota; class Cyanobacteriia; order Cyanobacteriales; family Nostocaceae; genus JBHYDF01. Next base: position 74,952 of record JBHYDF010000009.1, on the reverse strand, counting down.
GTAAACCCTGTTTGCTAACCTATCCGCGTGGTAAAGCCTGATTTTGTTAGGCTGACTGCGCGGTAATGCTATATATGAAGTATTATTTGCCTTTTGAGATGGGTTTTAATTACCTAAGTACAGCATTTCATTAATTCGTAGCGAATGATATTAGTAAAAACTCTGCGTTCCTCCGCGCTTCCTCTGCGTGCCTCTGCGTTTAAAAACGCTACGATTTTACGCACAGCTATACTAAGGTAATACCAATTTGAAAAATATTGCAACAGATGGATTTACATAACCCATACTCAAAGAGGGTTTCTCAATCACGCCACTTGCTACAACGGGGGGAACCCTAACGCCAGTTCCCTAGGTCGGGAAACCCTCCTTCAGGACTGGCTCCGCAACGCAGTGGCTCCAAAATCCAAAATCCAAAATCCAAAATGATATAAATTCCATGATTCATCTGAGTCAAGCAGCCGTAAGTGAAATTGGACGATTAAGGTTAAAGCAGCACCAGCCAAACCTGTTATTTAGATTGGCGGTTAAACCTGGTGGTTGTTCCGGGTGGTATTACGATATGTCCTTTGAGGAAACGGTAAAAGAGAGCGATCGCACTTTTGACTGTAACGGTATTAAAGTTGTCATCGATACCGAAAGCTTGAATTATATAAATGGTTTAACATTGGATTACTCAGAAGATTTAATGGGTGGTGGTTTTCGCTTCCATAACCCTCTATCAAGCACTAGTTGCGGTTGTGGTAATTCTTTTTCTATTAGTCATTAGTCATTGGTCATTAGTCATTGGTCATTAGTCATTAGTCATTAGTCATTGGTGAAGACAAATGACAAATGACAAATGACAAATGACGATTGACAAAAATCCACCAAAAAAGGTATAATCAGGATTTGTTAAAAGTTAGACAATTTTAAAGCAGCTTCACGCGCTGTAACTCATGCCAACCATACAGCAGTTAATACGTAACGAACGCGAAAAAGCGCGTCAAAAAACCAAGTCCCCAGCTCTGAAGCAATGCCCACAACGTCGGGGCGTTTGTACCAGGGTATACACGACCACGCCGAAAAAACCTAACTCGGCTCTTCGTAAAGTAGCAAGGGTACGACTAACTTCTGGATTTGAAGTTACAGCTTACATTCCAGGAATTGGTCACAACTTGCAAGAACACTCAGTTGTAATGATTCGTGGCGGTCGGGTTAAGGACTTACCAGGCGTGAGATACCACATTATCCGTGGAACTTTAGATACAGCCGGAGTCAAAGACCGCAAGCAAGGTCGTTCCAAGTACGGAACCAAACGTCCGAAATAGAGCCAACGCGATTAATCGCCCGCTCAATCGATTAATCGCGACTGGCATCGGACTCATTTAGAATAAAGTTGGTGTCAGCATCGACATTTTGAGTGAAAAGAAGACCATTACATTGGCTTCTATTTGCTATTGACTAAAATACCTGTTAAAAGAAGCGCAGAAATAGCCGCATTTCTGGTAGAATTGTGGACTGATTCTATTCACTCTTTAAAGGTAGTGTTACAATCCTGGTTGAGTACCGTAATCCAAACGGGAACGTAACAAGTAAAAGAATAGTTAAAGAAAAGCTCTCTTTTGACTTTTGATTTTTGCCTGGTTGAAAAACTAGGCGCATCAAAATGTAACAGCTTGCACCTACACCCTGCAAAAAATGCCTGAGTGTAGGAAAATTTTAAAATGCTGTAAGCGACAGCAGCATTTTATATGGCTATTAGGTTATATAATATTGTCGCCTTGTATGTCGTCTAGTTGAGGGCAGCAAGCAGAAGGTCAGCGTCGCTGCAATTTTAGTAGTGAATTAAGCTGTCCAAAAACATATCATCTAGTTGCTAAATCCAAATTAAGGTTGAAGTATGTCTCGTCGTGGTGTTGTTCAGAAGCGCCCAGTTCCGGCTGACTCAGTTTATAACAGTCGCTTAATTAGCATGATGATCCGTCGGGTGATGCGTAGTGGCAAAAAATCACTTGCCGCACGGATTGTTTATGATGCAATGAAAACTATCGAAACCCGCACAGGTGGCGATCCATTAGAAACTTTTGAAAGAGCAGTGCGGAATGCTACGCCTTTGGTAGAAGTAAAAGCTCGACGAGTCGGCGGTGCTACTTACCAAGTACCAATGGAAGTGCGTACTGAACGCGGTGTAAGCTTGGCGCTGCGGTGGCTGGTACAGTTTTCTAGGCAACGTCCAGGTCGTACCATGGCTGGTAGACTGGCTCAAGAATTAATGGATGCAGCCAACGAAACCGGAAACGCAATTCGCAAGCGCGAAGAAACGCACCGGATGGCGGAAGCAAACAAAGCTTTTGCACACTATCGTTACTAAATCTAAAAACGGTATATCGTCTCCTCAAAGCGCGATATATCGTGCTATTTACAATAAAAAAGACGGTTTCCCGAAAAGGATAGAATCTTAACAAAGTGTAATATACAAGATATCATGAGGCGAAAAGTATAGGAGGCAGCTGTGGCACGTACTAACCCGCTAGAGAGAGTACGCAATATTGGTATTGCGGCGCATATAGATGCGGGCAAGACAACAACAACAGAGAGAATATTATTTTACTCTGGGATTATTCATAAGATTGGTGAAGTTCACGAAGGAACCGCTGTAACCGACTGGATGGAACAGGAGCGGGAGCGGGGAATTACAATTACTGCTGCTGCTATCAGTACCAGTTGGAAAGACCATCAAATTAACATTATTGATACTCCAGGACACGTAGACTTCACAATTGAAGTTGAGCGTTCGATGCGGGTGTTGGACGGTGTAATTACGGTTTTGTGTTCTGTGGGTGGTGTGCAACCGCAAACAGAGACGGTGTGGCGTCAAGCAGATCGCTACAAAGTACCGCGCATCATCTTTGTTAACAAGATGGATCGCACTGGCGCAAACTTTTATAAAGTTTACGAGCAGATGCTTGACCGCTTGCGGACTAATGCTATTCCCATTCAACTACCCATCGGAAGTGAAAGTGAATTCCGGGGTCTAGTAGATTTGGTGAAAATGCGGGCATTCATCTACAACAACGACCAAGGAACTGATATCCAAGAAACTGATATCCCTGCTGATGTGCAGGATTTGGTAGAAGAGTACCGCACCAAGTTGGTTGAAGCCGTAGCTGAAACCGATGATGAGTTGATGACCAAGTACTTCGAGGGTGAAGAACTCACCGAAGAGGAAATTCGTACAGCTCTACGGAAAGGTACGGTCGCAGGTACGATTGTGCCAGTGCTTTGCGGTTCTGCCTTCAAAAACAAAGGTGTACAGAAACTGTTGGATGCAGTTGTAGATTATCTGCCAGCGCCAATTGACGTACCGCCAATTCAAGGTACGCTACCCAATGGTGAAACTGTCGAGCGTCACGCCAGCGATGAAGAACCGTTGTCAGCTCTGGCATTCAAAATTATGGCTGATCCCTACGGTCGCCTCACCTTTATTCGGGTTTATTCTGGCATATTGAAGAAGGGCAGCTACGTTCTCAACGCTACCAAGAACAAGAAAGAACGCATTTCCCGTCTGGTGGTTTTGAGAGCAGACGACCGGATTGACGTAGACGAACTCAGAGCTGGTGATTTGGGAGCTGCGGTGGGATTGAAAGATACCTTAACAGGTGATACCCTCTGCGATGAAGGCTCACCAGTAATTCTGGAATCTTTGTTTATTCCAGAACCTGTGATCTCGGTGGCGGTCGAACCCAAAACCAAGAACGACATGGACAAACTGTCCAAGGCTCTGCAAGCTCTCTCGGAAGAAGATCCAACCTTCCGTGTCAGCGTCGATCAGGAGACTAACCAAACCGTGATTGCAGGGATGGGCGAATTGCACCTAGAAATTCTTGTAGACCGTATGTTGCGAGAATTTAAGGTGGAAGCGAACGTCGGTGCGCCGCAGGTAGCTTACCGCGAAACCATTCGCAAACACGTTAGCAGAGTCGAGGGTAAATTCATCCGCCAAAGCGGTGGTAAAGGTCAGTATGGACACGTTGTAATTGACTTAGAGCCAGGAGAAGCGGGAAGCGGCTTTGAATTCGTCTCCAAAATTGTCGGCGGTTCTGTACCGAAAGAGTACGTCGCACCAGTGGAGCAGGGAATTAAAGAAACCTGCGAATCCGGTGTTTTAGCTGGATATCCGCTGATTGACATCAAAGCTACGCTGATTGATGGCTCTTACCACGAAGTAGACTCTTCGGAAATGGCTTTCAAAATTGCTGGTTCTATGGCAGTCAAAGAAGCAGCGATGAAAGCAAATCCCGTCCTACTAGAGCCTATGATGAAAGTTGAAGTTGAAGTTCCCGAAAACTTCCTTGGGGATGTAATGGGAGACCTCAATTCCCGTCGTGGGCAAATTGAAGGAATGGGTTCCGAGCAGGGCCTTGCCAAAGTAACTGCTAAAGTACCATTGGCAGCGATGTTTGGCTATGCTACTGACATCCGGTCGAAAACTCAAGGACGAGGCATTTTCTCAATGGAGTTTAGCCATTACGATGAAGTGCCTCGCAACGTGGCTGAGGCAATCATTGCTAAAAGCAAAGGGAACGCATAACTAGTAAAGGAAACGAGCATTCATGGCACGCGCAAAGTTTGAACGGACTAAACCCCACGTTAATATCGGTACCATTGGCCACGTTGACCACGGTAAAACCACGTTGACGGCAGCCATCACCATGACCTTAGCAGCTATGGGTCAGGCTCAAGCCAGAAAGTACGATGAAATTGATGCTGCTCCAGAAGAAAAGGCGCGGGGTATTACCATCAACACCGCTCACGTTGAGTACGAAACCGAAAATCGGCACTATGCTCACGTAGACTGTCCCGGACACGCTGACTACGTGAAGAACATGATCACAGGTGCTGCTCAGATGGATGGTGCCATCCTCGTAGTTTCTGCTGCTGATGGCCCTATGCCCCAAACTCGTGAGCATATCCTGTTGGCAAGACAGGTAGGCGTTCCCAGCCTGGTAGTTTTCTTGAACAAAGAAGACATGGTTGATGATGAAGAATTGCTGGAGTTGGTAGAACTAGAAGTTCGCGAACTGCTTTCCAGTTACGATTTCCCTGGTGATGATATTCCTGTCACCAAAGGTTCTGGTCTGCAAGCGCTGGAACATATGGTTGCTAACCCCAAAACACAGCGGGGTGAAAATCCGTGGGTAGATAAAATCTACGAGTTGATGGATGCTGTAGATTCTTACATTCCCACTCCAGAGCGCGATGTAGATAAGCCCTTCCTGATGGCAGTTGAAGACGTATTCTCCATCACTGGTCGTGGTACCGTAGCCACCGGACGTATTGAACGGGGTAAAGTCAAAATCGGCGATAACGTGGAATTGGTGGGTATTAAGCCAACTCGCAGCACCACCGTTACCGGTATCGAGATGTTCAAGAAGAGCCTCGAAGAAGGTATGGCTGGGGATAACGCCGGGATACTGTTGCGTGGTATCCAGAAGACTGATATTGAACGGGGTATGGTACTTGCTAAGCCTGGTTCTATCACACCTCACACTCAGTTTGAAGGTGAAGTGTACGTTCTGACCGAAAAAGAAGGCGGCCGCAAAACCCCCTTCTTCGCTGGTTATCGTCCTCAGTTCTACGTACGGACAACCGACGTAACCGGTACTATCAAGACCTTTACTGCTGATGATGGCAGCGAAGCGGAAATGGTAATGCCCGGAGACCGTATTAAGGTGACTGTGGAACTGATCAACGCGATCGCGATCGAGCAAGGAATGCGCTTCGCTATTCGTGAAGGTGGTCGTACCATCGGTGCTGGTGTTGTTTCCAAAATCGTTAAATAGCACCTATGTACCTTAATTAGAAAAGGAGCAGAGATGGTGGTATAATGCCTCTCTGCTCCTTTCGCTTCCCTCAATAGAATTTTGGATTTTGGATTTTGGATTTTAGATTCAATCCAAAATCCAAAATCTAAAATCTAAAATCATCAGAACCAGGAAAACTAAAGATGGCAACTCTACAGCAGCAAAAAATTAGAATTCGCTTACAGGCTTTTGACCGTCGCTTACTGGATACATCTTGCGAGAAGATTGTAGATACAGCAAACCGCACCAATGCGACAGCGATTGGCCCTATTCCCTTACCCACAAAACGTCGCATCTATTGCGTGTTGCGATCGCCCCACGTAGATAAAGATTCACGGGAACATTTTGAAACCCGCACCCATCGCCGTATTATTGATATTTACCAACCCTCTTCTAAAACTATTGATGCTTTGATGAAGCTGGATTTGCCATCAGGTGTTGATATTGAAGTAAAACTATAAATTAGTCATTAGTCATTGGTCATTAGTTCTGTATAAATGACCAATGACTAATGACTAAGGACAATATTTAGTGTGAATATTTACTTTGCCCTGAGAAAATATGTCTCAGGGCTTTTTATTAGCTATGAAACTAAATGGTAGAATGTACATATAGTACGGCAAAAACAGAGATAAATACAAAATTTTAAAGTTAATCAAAGATTAAATTTATACAAAGGTAAAAATGTCCTCCCCTCCTAAAATTGCCGTTCGCGAACTACCTCTTTTTCCTTTACCGGAAGTCGTTCTGTTTCCCACTAGGCCATTGCCTCTGCACATCTTTGAATTTCGCTACCGTATCATGATGAACACGATTCTGGAGAGCGATCGCCGTTTTGGGGTCTTAATGGTCGATCCTGCTAAAGGTACAATTGCGGACGTTGGTTGCTGTGCAGAAATTGTTCATTATCAGCGTCTACCGGATGACCGGATGAAAATGTTAACTTTGGGACAGCAAAGATTTCGTGTTCTAGAGTATGTTCGCGAAAAGCCTTTTCGTGTAGGCTTGGTCGAATGGATCGAAGACAACCCACCAACCAAAGATTTGCGTTCTTTGGGTGCTGAGGTAGAACAATTACTGCGAGATGTTGTTCGTCTGTCTGCTAAATTAACTGAACAACATATTGAACTACCAGAAGATTTACCTGATTTACCCCTAGAACTTTCTTACTGGGTGGCAAGTAATCTTTACGGTGTGGCTTCAGAACAGCAAGCACTACTAGAATTGCAAGACACTACCGCTCGTCTGGAACGGGAAGCTGAAATTTTGACTTCTACTCGCAATCACTTAGCAGCTCGCACCGTTCTTAAAGATACCTTTAATCCGAAGTTATGAGTTAGGAGTTAGGAGTTAGGAGTTAGGAGTTATGAGTTAGGAGTTAGGAGTTAGGAGTTATGAGTTTTTAATTATGAATTATAAAACTTTTTATCATTCATCATTTTTAATTCTTAACTCCTCACTCTTAACTCCTCACTCTTAACTCCTAACTCCTAACTCTTTCCCCAACAGCATTCATTGGCAAAACGTTGTAGCTGCCAAATATTTTTAATATTTCTGTGTAGGTGCTTAATTCTTTTAAAGCTGATTGCATTTTTGGCTCAGAGGTGTCTGCTTCTGCATCAATGAAAAACAAGTATTCTCCTAGCGATCGCTTTGTCGGACGAGATTCAATTCGGCTAAGATTTATGTTTAGTTCGGCAAATACTTGTAGCGGTTTGACTAGCGCCCCCGGTATATTTGCAGGGACGCTGAATGCTAGCGAAGTGTGACTGGCATTTGTAGAAGATGTCTGATAGGTGATAGGTAAGTCATCCTGGCTTACTACCCAAAAGCGAGTACAGTTGCCTGGAAAGTCATTGATGCCACTGGCTAGTATTGGTAAGTTGTATAGTTGTGCCGCTCTTTCGGATGAGATAGCTGCTGCTGTTAAGTCCTGTTCAAGTTTCTGTAACGCCTCGGTGGTAGCATTCATCGGAATTAGCTGTACCATCGGCAAAAAGCGCTCCAACCATCCTTGACACTGCGCCAAAGCTTGGGGATGAGAATAAACTGTTTTAATGCTCTCTAAACTCTCGGCGCAGGATATTAATGTATGGACTATCGGCATAACCAAAGCCAACTGAATTTGCAAACTATCCAGTTGCCACAGTGTATCCATCGTCATGGTTACACTACCTTCAATAGAATTTTCCACTGGTACAACAGCTAACTGTACCTGATCCTGAGTTACTGCTCGAAGTGTTTGGGCGATGCTGGGATAGGGACATAAGATAGCTTCAAATCCCTTAATTTTAGTCAGCCAGTTGACATATAAAAGTGCTGCTTGTTCTGCGTAAGTGCCAGGAGGCCCTAAATGTGCGATCGATAGAGTCATGAGTTTAGTTTTTGGTTGTCAATTTGATTTAGGTCAAAAGCCTATCTGTCAAATGGTGTAGAATGTCGGCTGTTTAAATACCTATTAAAAATTGAAACTTGCATTAGGAAAATTTCACCCGACACGTAACACCCTACACCCTGTAATTTCTATTTCATCGATTGAAAATAACAATCAGAATAATAAAAATCCAAGTATAAACTTTTTCAGAGATTATAAATGACTATAAGTCAATATAGTTTTTAAATTAAATATATTCTGTTCAAGCTGGCTTTTATACTACAAAACTTAAAATATTAAAAAATAATAGAATTATAAAAGAATCATTTTCATTAACGCATGTCTACCACATTTACAGCTTCTCAATCGGTAGAAATTGCTGTCCCCCAGCAGCCCATACCCATTCAGCACTACCTACGTCAGCCCCAACGCCTAGTTCATGCTTTAGTTGACCCCAATCGGATTGAGCAGATGGCTGACGAAGTTTTTCGTTTAAAAATGCGTCCTTTAACTTTCATGTCACTAAGTATTCAACCCACCGTAGACATGAGAGTTTGGGCAGAATCCAATGGAGTAATTTATTTGCGATCGCAAGGTTGTGAAATTCTTGGTACAGAGTATATTAACCAACGCTTCGATCTGAATTTAAAAGGACATTTATCACCGTACCACTTCAGCACTGGAACTCGTTTAAAAGGCAAAGCTGATTTACAAGTGCAGGTGGAACTACCACCGCCTTTTTCTTTTACCCCTAAACCAATTTTAGAAGCTACCGGCAATGGTTTGTTGAAAAGTGTACTGTTAACAATTAAGCAAAGATTACTACATCAACTACTAGTTGATTATCGTCGTTGGGTAATATTACAAACCCAAGAAGATAAGTTTGGTAATGATACAAGCCCAGAATTGCCAATTTTCAACCCTGAGTAAAATTTGGTAGATTATAGTGTAAAATACAACATCAAACCTTTTGCAAAAGTCAGCCCGGAAATAAATTTCGGGCTTATAGCTTAAACCCGTTGGAAACGGGTTAGAATTCTTAAACAGTCGGTTTTTAACCGACTTTAGCTTTTAGCCCGAAATTTATTTCCGGGCTAATTTTAGGCTTGTTGACAATGATGCAAGATGTCAGTTTTAACGGGTTTAAGCTTGAGCGCCCAAAACTTTAAGCTGTTCCACATTTAACTTGCATTCCTTAAGGCGGGCTGTCCGGTCAACCCTACAAGACTTTGATGAAATTGAAATATGCAAATTAGATGTAGAATAGCTTAGTTTCGGGCGTGGGGCAAGATTAAGTTAAGGAGAGTTTTTGCGTAAGTCCTGTATCTGCTGACTAATTTGGGAATAACCCAACTCAGCATTAATCATATTAACTTGGCAAGGACGAAAAGACTTGCGATGCAAGGGTGAAGGCCCATACTTTTGCAGTGCTAGCAGATGTTTTTGACTACCGTAACCCTTATTGCGCTGCAAGTCATACATCGGATACTTACAGGCTAGGCGCAGTACCAAATCATCCCGCCAAACTTTGGCAACAATACTCGCAGCAGCAATTGCAAGCGATCGCTCGTCTCCTTTGACTATTGTTTGTTGTGGCAATACTAAGTCTTTAATCAACTGATTGCCATCAACTAAACAAAGAGCAGGCTGTACCTTCAACTTTAGTACTGCTCGCTTCATTGCTAAAAGTGTCGCTTGCAAAATATTCATTTGGTCAATTTCAGCAGTTGAAGCAAAGCCTATTTTCCAATCTATCGCCGCAGCACAAATTTGCTGAGCTAGCTTACTCCTGCGCAAACTAGACAGCTTTTTACTGTCTTTAATTTCTGCTGCTACCAATGTCGGCAAAGCATCATTTGGCAGTATTACTGCTGCTGCTACCACAGGTCCAAACAAACAACCTCGCCCAACTTCATCCACGCCCGCAATTAATCCGGGAATATCTGAAAGTGTGGAAAATTCTAGCCAAATCGTTTCCTGTTGGGTTTGTGGCAACCCAACAGGAGCGATGTCTGGCTTTTTCTTTACCATCAATCGTTGTAAAGTTTATTAACTTTTCGATGCTTTGACACTTTGCGCTTTAAAAAAACGCAGATTTTCCAAGAGGTTTGCCGTATCTCTCAGATATCCGACTTTTATACCAATGACATCCGGTGGGTTGCTTTGTTCCTTGCTATTTTCTTGGCAAGGTTCCCCGCGCTCCTCTGTTCTTTAGGTGGATTCTGCCGCAGAAGAACGACGGCGACGGCGACGGGTTGCAGTGGTGCTGGTTTCAGTTTCATCTACCATCACGGGTGTGTCTGAAACTTCAGTTGTAGCTTGGGGCATTGGTTCTTCTGCTTCTTCTTCGTCTTCTTCTGCCTCCGCAATTACCGTCCTACTTGGTCTAGTTGCTTGTGAGACTGATTCCATCGACGATGGAACTGAAGATTGACCAGGCTGAGTGACGTTAATAATTACAGACTTGGGATTTTTCACCTCTCGGTTCAACTTCACTAAAGGTGAAACTCCCATCAAAGCGTAAATATCCTGTTCTGGAGGTGTCATTTCTACAGACACAATCTCTGGCGGTTCTACTACTGGTTTAACTAACTCCACCCTTGAGGGTTTACTGCGTTCGCCTCTCTCACCCCAACCTGATTTGCCAACGTTGTGCGTCGGTAAATCCGAGGTTTCTGGCAGTTCGTCTTCATCAATGTCCATGTCTGGCTCGTTCACAAGAGCCATTGAATTGCCATTGATGCGTGGTTCTTCCTTGCCATTCCCCCCATTTAATCTATCTAGACGACTGCGCCGGACGCGACGCTTTCTACTATCGCCAATTTCTTGATAGCTGGGATGATTGAATAAATTTGGGGCAGCCAAATCACTGTCATGATCGTATTCCCCAATTCCATCATTGATTTCTCGAGTATCCCGTGATTCTGCGATGCGGGTTGATGGCAAACGAGGTTCTCTAGTAGGCAGAGATACAAAACGCTCCGGAATTTCCGGTGGTGGTGTGAGCGATCGCGCTTCTGTTTCTCCTGGTAAATGGACGACATGCCCTAAACCGCCACAGGTGGCACAAGGTTGGCTAAACAATTCGTAAATATTTTGACCTTGGCGCTTACGAGTCAGTTCTACCAAACCTAATTCAGTTAATTGGGCAATCTGAGGACGCGCTTTGTCTGATTTCAGGGTTTTGTTGAAGTGTTCGAGGACATGCAATTGGTCGCGCCGCGATTCCATATCGATGAAATCAACGACAATTACCCCAGCAATATTCCGCAAACGCAATTGACGAGCAATTTCTGTTGCTGCTTCGCAGTTCGTCCATAGAACCGTTTCTCTGGCTGTTGCCGATCGCGTAAATGAACCAGAGTTGACATCGATTACCGTTAACGCTTCGGTGGGTTGAATAATGATGTAACCGCCAGAAGGCAAATCTACTCTTGGCTTGAGGGCTTCCTTAATCGCAGCATTGATGCGGAAGTATTCTAATATCGCAGTGCGATCGCGGTGATGGTCAATCAACAACCCTTGCGGTATCTGTCCACCACTCCAGTTTTGTAAATACTGCTTCACCCGCTTCAATCCGGTACTGGAATCTACCACAATCCGGTTTACATCCGCACCGTACATATCCCGCAGTACACGTTGAATAAAATCATCGTCGCGGTTGAGCAGTGCTGGCGCACGACAAGACTGGGCTTCCTGCTGAATTAACTCCCATTGCTTTTGCAGGTTTTCTAAATCTTCAATTATGGCTTCTTCTGGCTTACCTTCTGCTTCGGTACGAACCAGCAAACCCATTCCCGCAGGCTTAATCAAAATTGCCAACGCCCGCAAGCGGTTGCGCTCGTTTTCATTTTTGATTCGCCGGGATAAATTTACACCCCGTCCGTAGGGCATCAGCACGACGTAGCGTCCGGGCAAAGTGATATTTCCTGTCAGCCTTGGCCCCTTCGTACCTGTCGGCTCTTTCATCACTTGTACCAATACTTTTTGCTGTGGTACCAGCAATTCTGTAATTGCCGCTGCTGTACGCCTCAGCCGTAATGGCCCTAAATCAGTAACGTGAATAAAACCGTTGCGCTCTGGGTCGCCGATATTTACAAAAGCCGCATCTATCCCAGGTAAGACATTTTCTACTACTCCTAAGTAGATATCACCTATTTGGTGATGGCCCGTAGCAACAACAAGTTCTTGTATTTGGTCTTCAGAAAAGACAGCAGCTATTTGATGCTGTTCCGCGATAATAATTTGTTTTGGCATTCAATTTCCTCAAAAACTGGCAGCACAAAAAGACTTGGGGGTTTTTTGTTCCTGTCGCCCCTGCAAGCCTAAACTGGCGCTGCTGGTAATAAAAATTGCGAACTTAAGCCCAACCCTAAAGAGCTTATTGACATTGACGCTGAAATTGCGTTTACACGCCCGATTCTTCCAGAACGGCTGCATATATTATTAAACCAATTTAATCACCCGTCCGTGGTTAATTTTTTATGCTATGCCTTCACCCCCTTGGGTTTTAGGCATTCAGCACTTGTTTTAAAAATCATAATGTTCGAGAAGCCGACGGAGTCTGTTGTTGGTTACTGATTCACTAAGTAGCTATTAAGAGAGAGTGTTCTTTAATCTGCCTCTGATTGTCTGGGATTAATCCTAGATGTTGCTCTCTAAATCTTTCGCTTTCAAATCCTGATACCAGGATTGTGAATCAGATAACTCAATGCAGCGCCAGAAATTTTCTCTTCATCTCATTCTAACGCAACCTTGTTAAAAATCAATTCCCTACATGTGAATTTTGAGGACAACTACTACTTAGTTGCCCTCAAGGCGTCAACCTCGCAAAACTAGACGATTGCGGTGGATGTGCAACAGCACAAATTCCGAGCCTGCCACTTCTTCTAGCATAAACAGAATTTGTTCGGGACGCAACAGTGTACCGTCATGGCGACAACTACCCAGATAACGCAAGATAACTGCTGACTCTTCTGCTAAATTGCTGTTTGTTTCCATTAATTCGAGTTCAAACAGGCGATCGCGCAGATTTATCATTTGGGTCTTGCCTGATTTGGTTGTTTGTTCCCACCAAATCTCATCTTTCTGTTTAATTGTATCAATCCACTCTTGCCATTGTGCAGATGTTGCCGTTGTTTGATTAGCCACAGTCAGCAAATATTCAGCAGTTTCTAAACCTTGAGCGGCTGAGGGTGCTTTTAAATCCACCTGTGCCACATCATATATAGGTATATCGCTGGGTAACGCCTGGACTAATTTTTGTCGAAAGATATCAACATCAAGTGGCTGAGTTAACTCAAAATCCACAATTTCACCACTGCTAGTAGCTCCCAGAGGCAAAGCCAGAGCTACAGAAATGCGAGGTGACGGATGATACCCACCAGTAAAAGCGATTGGTAATTCAGCACGTCGCATAATTCGGTCAAATAGGCGCATAAAATCTAGGTGGCTGAGTAAAGCCATATCGCCCAACTTGCCAAACCATACTCGTAGCCTTTGTGCTTTAGTAGTATTTGGTACAAACTCCCCAGTAAATTCCGGGATGGGTGGCGGTGAAATAACAATGTTGTGACCAAAGTCAATACCGCAAACCCCGCAATGAGAACAACCGTCAAAGGAACAATCAGGGACAATTGCTGCTTCAAGGGCACGTTGCAAGTCTTCTTTCAGCCACTTTTTATCGATACCCGTGTCGAGGTGGTCCCAGGGTAGGGGTTTGTCAGTGGGCATTGGGCATTGGGCATTGGGCATTGGGAATTGGGCATTGGGCATTGGGAATTGGGAATTGGTTTTCTTACCATTGCCCGATACCCCTTGCCCATTGCCCATTGCCCCTTGCCCGATGCCCGATGCCCCTTGCCCGATGCCCGAATTTTGCTCCTCTGTCCCAAAAAGGTTCCATTCACCATTTTCAACTTGGCGGTATTTCCAAGTCAAACCAGCTTCAGCGATCGCAACTCCCCAAGCATTGTAAGCCTGTTCGACACTATCGTACCAAGAATCCATGCCTGCACCCAGTTCCCAGGCACGGCGCAAGACTGTACCGAGAGTGCGATCGCCTCTACCAATAAAATCTTCCATCGCCGAAATACGGACATCGGTGAAATTCGCCTTCACTCCTTTAATCCGGCGGAATGCTTGTCGCAGCAATTCTTGTTTACGTACAAACTCAGCGGTAGAAACTGAATGCCATTGAAACGGCGTATGGGGCTTGGGTGTAAAGTTGGAAATCGTGATGTTAAACGAAAGTGGTCTTCTACCCTTTGCCCGACATTCGCGCTGTAACCAGCTAACTGTTTCGGCGATGCCTAATACATCCACATCGGTTTCACCGGGTAAACCAATCATAAAATATAACTTGATTTTATCCCAGCCTTGTTCCCAAGCTGTTTTTACACCCCGCAACAATTCTTCATTTGTTAAACCTTTGTTAACAATGTCCCGCATTCGCTGCGTACCTGCTTCTGGGGCAAAAGTCAGACTACCTTGACGCATACCGCCAAGGATATTGGCGATATTTTCATCAAACCTGTCTACTCGTTGACTGGGTAGGGAAAGAGAAATATTTTCATTTTTCAAGCGATTTTTGATTTCCATCCCTACTGCTGGCAGGGACAAATAATCAGAACAACTGAGGGATAACAAGGAAAACTCATTATAACCAGTTTCCCGCATTCCCTTTTCAATCGCTTGTACCACTTTTTCTGGTTCCACATCCCGCGCTGGACGAGTCAGCATTCCTGGCTGACAGAAACGACAGCCGCGAGTACAACCGCGCCGAATTTCAATTGTTAGGCGATCGTGTACTGTCTGTACGTAAGGAACTAGCCCAATAGAATATGCTGGTATGGGAGTTGCAACTCGGCGGAGAATACGTCTTGGTACATCTGGACGGTTGGGATGTACCGAACCATCCGCAGCCATTTCGTAAAACTGGGGGACGTATACACCCGGTATTTGTGCCAAGTCTAGTAATAGTTCTTGACGACTTAAGCCTGCTTGTTTACCTTCTTCTAAGACTAAACCAATTTCTGGGAGAAGTTCTTCACCATCACCAAGGGCGAAAAAGTCGAAGAAGTCGGCGTAAGGTTCAGGGTTAGATGTCGCTGTTTGTCCGCCTGCAAAAATTAGCGGGTAGTTCCCCTTTAAACGTTCTCGCCACGTCAGGGGTATACCTGCTAAGTCTAACATTTCTAGAATGTTGGTTGCGCCTAGTTCATAACTGAGACTAAAGCCTAAGACATCAAATTCTGTGAGCGATCGCTTGGATTCTACGGCAAATAAGGGTGTTTTCGTTGCCCGTAGCTTTGCCGCAAGATCCGGCCCTGGTAAATAGGCGCGATCGCATAATTGGCGTGGTTGGGCATTCAAGATGTTATATAAAATGATATGCCCCAAGTTGGAGGCTCCAACTTCGTATACTTCTGGGTAAGTTAATACCCACCGTACAGATGCCGTATCCCACGGCTTGTGTATTGCTAAGAGTTCGTTACCCAGGTAACGACCTGGCTTTACAATATCCGACGTTATTAATGTTTCTACTGCAACAGTCACTGTGCAATCTTTTTAGCTATTCTAATTACTGTTACTCACCTCCAACCTTAGCATTGATTAGGCGTTACGAGAGCGTTGACTATTTTCCGACAACACTCTTAACCTAGACGCCCACACCCTCAAAGCGGCACAACGAAAAAATTAAAATTTATGTTCTAATGCCTAATGCCTGATTTTCAGGTGAGGCTGACACCTAACAGACAAGCAGTTTCAAACGCTGCTCTACATTCAAATATCTCAAAAACTCTATCCAGTTGGGTAAGTTCAAAAATAATTCTCATAGATGGGGAAACACAGCAAAGGCTGAAGCGCCGTCCTAAACTTTGAGCTAATTTCAGCGCGGACAATAATGCCATCAAGCCAGCGCTGTCTAATGATTCTACTTGCTGTAAATCTACTAGCAAGTTACTAGCTCCATTTTGCGCTAACGCTGTTGTCAAGTCTCGCTCAAATTCTAAGGCGTTGGCGGCATTTAAATTTCCTTGAGGACTAATAACTGTAATTGTGGGATTGTTAAGTACTGTTTGCATAATTTCATCCTTATGAAAGTTTTTCAATTGTGAAGATAGATGTATTTGAACATAAACCTTTTTTTCTCACATCGACCATTCGTATTAGGTTTCTTTGCTGAATCTTTATTCCTCTCATACCTCTGTTTAAAGATTGTCACAACCGTATGAAAAACTGTAGTTAAATATACTTTTTGCTAATATAGGGGTAAATCATTCCTCATCATGGCTGTAAGCCTTTACAGAAGTTATGACTAGAGGTTGCGAATGCCAGCAGGGAAGCGAGGTTAGATTTACTGAGTTTTAGCTGTAAAATTGACATAGACCTGAGTTTCTGGTGTCTCAAATCACAGGCAGGTTGTGATTTATATCACTGCCACTTAGGGTTTTAGATCACGTTTTATACCAAATATTGCCTGGGATAATAACTATTAAATACATTGGTAAATTAGATATGAAAACTAACTACGCTATTCGTCAATTAGTAGAAAAAGCTCTTTTCATTAAAAAATTAACTCCTGAAATCGAAAATGAAATCAACTCAGAATTGACGGAAAATGGCTACATTTCTGATGTTGATTACGAAGCTCTAGAATTGTTAATGGCAGAGATGGATGCTGGTAGAATTCAATTAGTGCCTAGCATCTAAATAATTGTTAAGCACTGAGATGTTTTCTACATCAAATTAGTTTTAGAAATATCCCCATTAACAATCTATAAAATTTGTAAAAAAAGTTATATAAACAGCAGCGTTAGTGTCCGAGTAATACGACTGCTGATATTTTTTTTCGAGAAATTGGCGATTTAGCTCCCTACTGTGGCATCAACCTTGAAGACAGTTCTTCCACATTTGCATTAGTTAATAATAACCGCCATGCAGTTCGCTAAACGCTTAAAAGAAATTCTTCCCTATTTATTTACGGAAATAGACCGCAAACGCTGTGAACTGGTCGCTCAGGGAGTTGATATCATCAGTTAGGGAGTGGGTAATCCAGATAAACCAACTCCGAGTTTCGGCGTCGAGGCGATGCATGAGGCTATTGACGACTCTTCCACCCATCACCCATAACTATCCACCCTACCAAGGCACAAAAGAATTTAGGGAAGCAGCAGTTAAGTAGATGGAGCGTCGGTTTGGATTAACGGGGTTAGATCCGGATTTAGAGGTAGTTTGCTCTATTGATTCCAAAGAAGCAATCCACAATACTTTCTTAGCCTTTGTCGAAGCTGAAGACTATACGGTGACGTACTCTTACACTGATACTTCGTATGAGCGTGTAGGCTTCCTAGAGATGATAGATTATCATCTTTTCAGCGTTTTATAGTGAGGAAGACGCCCAGCCCCACTTGAATACCAGATCCGGGTTATCCCGTTTATCGCACATCAACAATTTTTGCTGGTGGGCAACTTTATGTCATACCTCTTAAGGTAGAAAAAGAGTATTTACATAGGGACTAGGGGCGCTTGGGCTAGCCCAAGCGCCCCTATTCCCTAGCCCCTAGTCCAAGCGCCCCTCTTTATAATCTTGCCAAACTTGATTAATAAACTGATGGAATTGCTGATTAGCAGTTGAGTCTACTCCAGGTTTTGGTTCTTTTGCCAAAACCTCGCCCAATATGGAAATTACTTCTGTATCTAAGGCTGGGCGAAATAAATTGATAGGCCAAAGTAGATCAGACGCTTCTCGCAAGTCATTAATTAATGGTGGTTCCGAGGAGTTTGTTACCAGTAGTAAAGGACGCACCCAGCACAACTGACGGGTAAGCACAACTTGGATCACTTCTGCATATAGTTTAGTGTCTCCATGCTCTAAAGATACAATTTGTCCTGGTTGAAAATTTGGGGTAATTTCCATAGTCACGCGCTTGTGCAACAACGTTAGTGTCGCTACTTTTTTAATTTTAAAAGCAAGTTATAAATAGCTTGGAGCGAAAAAAATGCTGTACTATCAAGGGAACCCGCTCCATTACTTGGATACACAATCTGGCTGCTGCGACAATCACCTCAAGCAGCAACAATTCTGCTTGCCTTCATATTTATCCGGAGATGCTATACAATAATTGAATAAGTGTTAAGCAAAAATTTCACCGAAACTCTGTTGTAGTAAATAACCAAGAGAGCAAAAAGCCGTGTCACTCGAAACCTTAGAGAAGCGTTCAACATCCAAAAAACTAGCGCCTCGATATCGTGTTTTGCTCCATAACGATGACTACAACGCTATGGAGTATGTGGTGCAGGTTCTAATGACCACAGTGCCGAACCTCACCCAACCTCAGGCTGTTAGCGTTATGATGGAAGCCCACACCAATGGCATCGCTTTAGTCATCACCTGCGCTCAAGAACACGCCGAGTTTTATAGCGAAACTTTAAAAAATCACGGTTTGACTAGCACTATCGAACCAGACGAATAGCAAATACGCAACTATTCATACCAAGTTGCCGTCAAACCAGAAACATGATAAGGAACTAAAGGCTTCTCCTTGGTTGCCTTGTTCCTTAGAGTTTCTCTAATTATTTGCAACTTGGTATGAAAATAAACCTTGCCCCCATAGCTCGGCGTCCTTTCCCTATCCGGCTAGGTTGCTTTATTTTATGTTTGTTGGTGCTGTGGTTGCCTATAGCAGCCCCAATATATTTACTAATAAAAGATGCTAACTTAGTTACTATTTTAACAATGGCGTCCCTTGCCATTGAGTTTTTAATTTTTCTTCCGTTTTGGGGCAAATATGTTCATCAACAACCCCGAATATTCCAGCATTATGGCTTAGAACTAACACGTAAGAATGGAGTGGAACTGCTGAGGGGTTTAGCAATTGGGCTTATTAGCATTCTAATTTTATTTGGGATAGAAGGATTACTGGGTTGGTTGGAATGGCAACAACCCAGTTCTTTTTTGTTGAGATTTGTTTTAGAAGGCATAATTACTGCTTTGGGTACGGGGTTTGCTGAGGAATTATTCTTTCGGGGATGGATATATGATGAGTTAGAGCGCGAATACAGCCCTTTGATAGTTCTTTGGGGAAGTGCCATGATTTTTGCTGTATCGCATTTTATTAAACCTTTGCCAGAGGTAATTCGTACATCGCCGCAATTTTTCGGGTTATTGCTATTGGGGTTAGCGCTTGTTTGGGCAAAGCGTCGTTGTCGGGGACGCTTGGGTTTACCAATTGGTTTACATGCTGGGTTAATTTGGGGCTGGTATATTATTAATGTTGGGCAGTTAGTGAAATATTCTGGTCAGGTTCCTGATTGGGTGACTGGTGTGAATGATAATCCTTTGGCTGGGGTGATGGGGTTAATGTTTTTGGTTGTGTTGGGGTTGTGGATGCGGGGGAGACAATTAAAGATTGGGCGTTGCTGATTAAAAGTATTAATTTGCCTCACGCAGAGGCGCAAAGGCGCACCAGAGGAAGAGTTTAAGATATTTGATTAAGTCTGTTGCACTCATTCGGATTTATGAAAATAAACCACAGATGGACACAGATGAACACAGATAATAAATTTTTTGTTCATCTGTGTTTATCTGTCGTCGTGGGCGATCGCTAGCGCATCATCTAAGCAAGCTTCTCGCACTATTATGAACTTATTTCAGCTAGTGTACCTACCAAACAGGCTTTATCCCAATTCACCCCATTCAAATTCGCACCTTCTAACTCTGCACAAAGTAAATTCGCCCCTGTTAAATTCGCCCCCGCCAAATTCGCGCCGCGCAAGTCTGCTTCTTCTAAATTAGCTTCACTCAATAACGCCCCTTGTAAGTCCGCACGACTTAAGTCAGCACCTTTGAGATTAGCACTAGTAAGATTAGCACCGCGTAAATCAGCACCCCGCAAGTCAACGCCTTGCAAGTTGACATTCATCAAATTCGCACCACTTAAGAAAGCACCTGCAAAAGAAACTTCACTCAATTTCGCCCCCATTAAGTTAGCGCCACGCAAATTACTACCCCGCAAGTCAGCACCTGTTAAATCTGCTTGCATCAAATTTGCACCCATCAAATTCGCCCGCAAGTCGCTTTCTTGGAGGTTCGCGCCCATCATATTCGCGCCTTCTAAATGTCCGCCTTCAAGTTTGGAACCAGTAAAATTTGTCCCCACAAGGGTAGCGCCAGCAAGATTTATCCGATTTAAATCTAGGTTTGATAAATCCTCGTCTTCTAAATCTACTCCTGGTAAATGTTTCTGTGTTCCTGATTTAATAGCTTCAATATTCATATTTTTTCGCACTATGAAAATAATTAATTAAGTCTCACGCAAAGGCAAGCCAGCGCGTTGCGGTGAGTCCAGTCCTGAAGGAGGGTCTCCCTCCGTAGGGAACTGGCGAACCCGAAGGGGGGTTCCCCCCGTTGTAGCGACTGGCGCGCAAAGACGCAAAGAAACTCTCTGCGCCTCTCTTGCCTCGTGCGTGAGATTAAATTATTTGCGGTTACTGGTAATTTGTTCACCTATCTTGCTTTCGCTATCTATTCTGCCATCAAGTAACCACATCCCAGCGCTGACTTTGGGTGTCATCAGTGGTAATTCTAGTCCTTGTTGTAAACCCATGACTAATAGTGTCAGGGCTTCTACCAGTTTAGGGTCAAAGTGATGCGCTTGTTGTTGTCGGCATTCTTCTAATGCTTGAGTAAATATTTCTTCGGGGCTTAATTGGGATGATTTTTTCTGGTTGACTCGCGACTGAAAGTCGGAGGCTAAGGCTAAAATTCTTGACTCTAGGGGAATTTCATCGCCTGCTAATCCTGCTGGTTCTCCTGTACCATCCCACCATTCGGTTTGGTGTGTGATAATTTGAGCTACTGCCCGTAATCTTGGCATGGTTCGCAGTACTTGCGCACCTGGTACTAGGGGACAAGTCAGGGGACAACTGGGTGCTTCTTCTTGGTAACGGGTGGATGTTCCGGGTGTGAGTACGCTTTCTGCCCTTTGTAGTGGATCTATGCGGTGTAGTAACCCGGCGAGGCGCAATCTTTTAATTTGCCATGCGGGAAGATCCAATAATTGCCCGATTGTTTCCCCTAATGCTACGACTTCCGCTGCTGCCATCGGGTTGGTAATATCGGCAGCATCCATGATTTGCGCCATCCGTAAAAATGCTTGGATTTCGTTGGAAACTAAGTTGCGATCCAAGGCTTGGTGGCGTATGGCTGTGGGGACTGTTATGTTTATTTGCCCTGTTTGCAGGTAATCTACTACACGGGAGACTACTGTACTTAATTCTTCGGTTGTGGCTAAACTGGGCTGAATGGCGTTTTGGTAGGCTATGAGTTGTTTTGCTAGTTCTGGGTTGTAGCGCTGAATGTGAGCGATCGCTATTCCTGCTGTCTCTTTTACTAACTCTGGCTCAAATGTCCACAAGCCATAAAATTTTCTCTCTACGTCTGATCCAGGTTGCCCGGAGGAACCGTAATCAGCTTCTGATAATTCTTGACAAATTACCATTGCTGTGTATTTGGGCGAGAGGATAATTAAGTGCCATTCCTGGGATACTGGATCGGTTGGATCTAAGGCTACTAAGTTTACGTTAGGTAGCTGGCTGGTGGGGTGTTGTGCCCAGCCTGTATCTGGGGCTGCCATAATGGCTATATGGCGGGATTTTTTGGCTATGTCTGCGTATCGTTGAGCTTCTTGCAGATACCATTTCCCCTGTTGGAAGGCGGTGATGACTAAGGGTGAGGTGACATCTTTTAAGATGTGATCTTCTAGGGCGTGACACAGGGCGACTAAGGTGTTTTTATAGTACACCCCGAATTTTATCGGTCTTTTGCTATGGCGATGGGCAGCTTGTAGTTGTTGGAGTATTGAGCCTTCTAACATGGGGTTTGGTTAAATGAACCGCAAGGGGCGCAAGGGGAAAAGGGTTAGGACTTACGCAGGAGTGGTGAAAAAACGAACCACGAAGGACACGAAGAAGTAAGAGTTTGAGAGAGTGTTTGCGTAAGTTTTAAGAGTTTTGTACTTATAATTTTTTATTTTACAGGCTTAAGCAGGAGTTATGTTAAGTATATTTTTGCGTAAAACTGTGGTGATTTAAAACGCAGAGGATCGCGGAGGGAAACGCAGAGGATCGCAGAGTTTTAGTGCAAAATGATTACAATGTTCAAAAAAATCAACCACAGATGGACATAGATAAACACCGATAAATCTATGTTTATCTGTGTCCATCTGTGATCGTAATTAACCTAGATCCTGATTGTTGCAAGAAGTCTGCCCTGAATTAAAATTAGGGCTAAAAGTTAAAGTCGGTTTTTAAGCGACTAGGTAAGAAAAAATTTTTAACCCATTTTAATGGGTTTTAGCTATCAGCCGGAAATTTATTTCACGGCTGATTGGGGCTGATGCAATTTATTCAGTTACATCCGTTGCCTCAAACCCCCACTAATTGTTTTTCTTTCGTCTCTACAGGGGCAGTAAGTGCTTCTTCTAAATCAGCACAACCCAATTTTTCTTCTAATATTTTCATCACTTCTCGTCCGAAGTCATTGGGGTTTTGTCGCCACGCTTGCAAGCAAACTTCACCAAAGAAGGAACCAAGCGGTTCAGGGTTCCACAAGAGTTTTTTCGCCATCCAAGGCATATGGCTCATAGGATTGTACCCTGGTTTGAGAATACCTTCTTTGAAGGCATATTCTTCTAGGTGAGTATGGGGTTGGAGTCCGATAAAAAAGATAGCCGGTTCGACTTTATCTACACCAAAAATGCGTTCTAGTTCCCGGTGGTAGGCGATGGTTTGGCGAATGGTTTCCGGGCGTTCATCAATGACATTAAAGGAGTAGTTGACGGAAACTAAATCATTGAAACCAGCCGCTTTTAAGTCACGACAGTTTTGTAAGACTGTACGGAGATTGTACCCCATGCGCATTTTCCGCACCAGTTCTTGAGAACCGCTGGTGATACCGATTTCAAAATAGTTCATTCCGGTTTTCACCATTAAGTCACACAATTCTGGAGTGAGGTTATCTGCCCTGATATATGCTGCCCAGTTAATATCTGTCATCCCAGAATCGAGGATTTTTTGTAAAAGTTCAACGGCGTCGTCGATAAATTTCCTTGCTGGGATAAATTGGGCATCGGTAAACCAGAATCTGCGAATACCGCGATCGTATAGTTGCCGCATTTCGGCGACGACTTCATCACCTGGGTTGATGCGTACCTGTTTGCCTTCGACGACAGTGTAAACGCAGTAGCAGCAGTTGTGGGGACAACCACGTTTAGTTTGTACGCCGATGTAAAAGTCCTTTTCTAGCAGGTAATAGCTAAATTCCGGCCAGATGGTTTCGATATAGTCATAGTTACAAGCGGTTTTCTCTAAGGGGGTGGGTTGTTCGTGGATCATACGCTGACGCGGTTGAGTTTCTCCCACCACGTAACAACGTTCATCTTGCAATTCTCTCCCACTTAAGAGTTTTTCCAGTAGGGTTTCACCTTCTCCCACAGAGATGATTGTCCCTTTCGGTAAGCTTTTGCCCAATTGTTCGTAAAATACGCTGACTGCACCACCACCCACAACTAAGCGGGCATCTAAATTATGTTTTTTGGCGCGTTTCAAACCGCGTTTTATTAATCCCAAATTGCGCCATAGTTCTGAATAGTAACTTGTAAGCAAACGCAAACCGCCCAATGCACCACGTAATTTTACAAGCGGATTTTTGGCGTAGAAAATTTCAAACGAATTTTGTAGGGGGTTTCCACCACGTCCGCCTACAGGCGCGTAAATTTGGATATCCCGCCAAGAAAATACTAGCAGTGTCGGTTTAAATTTATCGATACAGCTATCCAGGGCTGAGGCATAATCTAAGGGTGGTACTGTTCCCAAATCAAAGATACGCTGTTCGATGTTGGGAAACAGTTTATGAACATGATCTGCGAGGTAGATAACCCCAATAGGAAAGATGGGGTTACAGGGAAGGCGAACGTAGAGAATTTTATTATTTTCCATGATCGGGGTTTTCACTTCCATCTTGCCTTTGTTCAGGGGTAAGAGTGCAAAATTTGGTTTTATAGTTTGTTTTGGTTTATATCTTCTATCAAAAATCGTACTTGACTTTTATGACGATTATTGATATGCCTACACGAGTTGATGGCAGTGGTGAAAATAGCCAAAATACTTTTGGCGAATTGCTAAAAATCTCAATTTGTAGGCGGGGCTATGCCCTACAAATTTGGCGTTGTAGGGCATAGCCCTACCTACGTTAAATTCGCCAATAGTATCTAGCCAAACAAAGCTTTGCACAGCAAATGCATAGCATTGATAGCTTCTTATGAAGTCAAGTTGCCATATAACTTTAAGATAACATCGAGTTCATTCCTGAAGCGATAATCTACCTCTTGAGGTCTGGAAATGTCACGTCAGCTAAAGCAAAAAGAATAATCTCTATGCCAGATTTTTATTTACCTGAAGGTGGTTGCAGCTTTTTAGCAAGCAAAAATTATGATTATTTGTTCGTTCATAATGTATAATTGCAGAAAAGGCATATATTTTTACGAAAATTTCATAAGCTAGGTAGTATATATTTCTTTAGATAGAAATAGAGTAGAAAATTGCAGTTGGTAGTCGGAGTTACAGCAACTGGGGATCAGCCAGTGTTAGTTTGGCTATTGTAAGATAAAATTGTGGCGTAAAGCTCCTCAGCAGTTATGGCTCAAATTTTAGATCCTTTACCACCGGAGCAATCGGGAAAGATTCTCTGCTGTTACGTAAATGCCACGAGTAAAATCCAGGTGGCTCGCATCTCGAACATACGTAACTGGTACTTTGAAAGGGTTGTTTTTCCTGGACAAAGACTAGTTTTTGAAGCGCCTACTGAAGCTCAACTTGAGATTCATACGGGCATGATGGCAAGCGCTATTTTATCGGATAAAATTCCGTGCGATCGCCTTGCTATAAATGAACCTACCAGTTATGAGTTTCAACCAGACTCAGAACCGGCAGGTGACTCTATCAATAAAAAACCAATTGTACAGTCAATTAAGACAATTAGCGGTGATACAACAAAACCCTTTACAATTGCTGGTTTTGCATCTGTTGATTAGAAAAAAATTTTTCTGAGTTTTAGGGTTGCAAAATTTAGCAGCCCTTTTTTATTGATTTGTCAGGGGAGTGGGGAGTAGGGAGTAGGGAGTAGTCAATAGTTCAGGACTTACGCTGCGATGTGGCCGAAAACCTTATTCTTGCGTAGCGGTAATTCATGAATTACCGCTACTTTCGTTATCTTTTGCGTAAGTCCTGTAGTCAAAGAACTGTTGACTAATGACTAATGACTAATGACTAATCCAAAATCTATCGTCCTACGCCTACGTATTGGAAACCAGCCCGAACCATTTTTTCGGGTTCGAGGAAGTTACGACCATCAATCATGACGGGGTGGCACATTAATTTTGCCATCTTGGTGTAGTCTAGATTTTGGAATTGCTGCCATTCGGTTACTAATACCAAAGCATCACAACCATCGGCGAGTCTTTCAGGATCGGTTTCTACCAGCACACCTGTAAGACCATCACGCAAACCAGATTGGGAAACAATTGGATCGTATGCTTTTACTTTTGCTCCCAGTCGGTTCAACTGTTCAATCAGATTGAGTGCGGGGGCGTCGCGCATATCATCGGTATCAGGCTTGAAGGTAAGACCAAGTAATCCAACCGTCTTTCCTTTAAGGATTTTTAGTGCTTGCTGGAGTTTTTCGACGGCTATCAAGCGCTGGCGTTCGTTGACACTGACTGCGGATTTCAGTAGCTGTGCTTCGTAACCGTAGTCATCAGCAGTATGAATTAGCGCTGCAACATCTTTGGGGAAGCAGGAACCGCCCCAACCGATACCAGCGTTTAAGAATTTGTTGCCAATGCGGGAGTCTAGACCGATACCTTTAGCTACCTGAGTAACATCGGCACCGACGCGATCGCAAATGTTGGCAACTTCGTTAATAAAACTAATTTTGGTTGCTAAAAAGGCGTTAGCAGCATATTTAATCATTTCCGCCGAACTCAGGTCTGTTACCAGCACTGGTACTTTTGGCAAAGATGGATCTTCTGCGAATTTGCGCTCCACAATTGGGGTATACAGTTCTTGCATCATGGCGATCGCTTTGGGGTTATTGCTGCCTAAGACAATGCGATCAGGGTTAAAGGTATCGTAAACTGCTGAACCTTCCCGCAAAAACTCTGGATTGCTGACTACATCAAACTTGGCTGTAATCTCAGGTAATGTCTCCTCAACGTGTCCGCCACCAGCAGGCACTAGTAGTGTTTTTTGACGTTCGGCAATGCCATCTAGGACAATCATCCGTACCCAATCACCCGATCCAATGGGCACAGTAGATTTATTCACAATCACCTTATACCCACCGTCTAAATGGGCACCAATTCCCCGTGCAACGGCTTCAACATAACGGGTATCACTTTCACCTGTGGGCAGAGGTGGTGTTCCTACGGCAATAAACAGAATTTCCCCGTGATTAACTCCTGCACCAAGATCCGTTGTAAACTGAATCTTCCCAGCCTGAATGGCAGCTTGCATAATTTCCGAAAGTCCCGGCTCGAAAATAGGCGACTGCCCAGCCTTCATCAACTTGACTTTTTCTTCGTTATTGTCTACACAAATAACATCATGCCCGATGTGAGCCAAGCAAGCGCCTGTAACCAAACCAACATAACCAGTACCAATAACGCAAACACGCATTATATTTTATTCCTCGCTTTTTAGGGTTAATGTTCAACAAGAAGATTTCAGCAATTTTGTCAATAGTTAATTGTTCATGGTTAATGGTTCATGGCTATTAACTATTAACCATTAACTATTAACCATTAACTATTGACTATTTTTCAGGCGATCGCGAAAATCTTCTATAGTCAGTTTTAACCCTTCTTGCAAAGGAACGGTAGGTTCCCAATTTAACCAAGTTTTTGCTTTGCTAATATCGGGGCGACGGCGGCGCGGATCGTCAGAAGGCAGTGGTTCAAAGTTAATCTTTGCGTCTGGATTAACCAAATTTTGTACATTCTGAGCCAATTCTAAAATTGTATACTCATCAGGATTTCCTAAATTCACTGGCCCGATGTACTCGCCATTCATCAGTCGTATCAGTCCATCCACTAGGTCTGATGCGTAGCAAAAACTACGAGTTTGTGAACCATCTCCGTATACGGTTAAAGGAATTCCCCGCAAGGCTTGAACCACAAAATTACTTACTACCCGACCATCATTTTCTAACATTCGAGGGCCATAGGTGTTAAATATGCGAGCAACTCGAATATCGACTTTATTTTGTCTGTAATAATCAAATGCTAATGTCTCAGCGATGCGCTTACCTTCGTCATAACATGAACGCAGCCCAATCGGATTAACGTTACCCCTATATTCTTCGATTTGAGGATGAACCTCTGGATCGCCATAAACTTCACTAGTTGAAGCCAGTAAAAACCGCGCTTTCACACGCTTAGCCAAACCCAACATATTCAACGTTCCCATAACGTTGGTTTTGACGGTTTTAACTGGGTTGTACTGATAGTGTACTGGAGATGCTGGACAAGCCAGATGGTAAATTTGATCTACCTCTAACCGAATTGGTTCGGTGATGTCATGGCGGATCACTTCAAAGTAAGGATGATCCATCCATTTCAGGATATTGCGTTTATGACCGGTGTAGAAGTTATCTAAGCAAATTATTTCGTGTCCATCAGATATTAATCGGTCGATCAGATGGGAACCAATAAACCCAGCACCGCCCGTCACCAAAATTCTCATATGTTTTTCAGGTAATTACAGATATTTTTCAGTCGCCATTTGTGCTTGTGCTTAGAGTACCCAATATGGTAACAAAAATACAGCATCAGCAAGAGTAGTTAGACTAAGGATTATTAGCCAAATTTCTCTATGTGCGATTTATAAGTTTGTGTTCAATTCTTAAACAATTCTTCTAGCAAAGTTATCAAACATCTTTTAAAATGACTGAGGTTTTCCCTAAAATTTCATGAAATCTTCAAAAAGATAAAGTTTTTTAAAGGGGCTAGGGGCTAGGGGTTAGGGGCTAGGGATTAGGGGTTAGGGATTAGGGATTAGGGGTTAGGAGTTAGGGATTAGATATTAGGGATTAGGGATTAGAAATAAGGAATAGAGATTAAGGAGTAGAAATCTATTTTTTTATACTAGCCCCTAACCCCTAGCCCCTAACCCCTAACCCCTCCTACACAACTACGCTAGGACTAGGAACACCAGTTGGAAGTACTGCTGCTGTGTGTGTACGTTGCGGTTCTCCTAGCATGACAATTGAGCAGGTGAGTTGTCTGGCTAACTGGGTTGTGACATCGCTAATCGCTAATCCACCCGGACTAGTACGATTACGGTTAAAAGGTAATACTACTAAATCATATAATCGTGCTGCTTGCAAAATGGCTTGGGCAACATTTTCATGAGCAATGATTTGAATTTCCGGTGGATTAGCCAAAGCTAATTTAGATACTAATAACGAGAGTTGCGATCGCCTCCATGCAATTTTACTGGAACTGGTACGGCGATCGCACACATTCAAAACAGTCACTTGTGCTTGATTTGCTTCTGCCAGAATCTGAGCAAATTGCACTGGCTGTAATGCTGGTGCCATTATATTCTCTACCGGTACCAAAATGCGCTGAATTTTTCTCGGTGATTCTACTAGGCGAGTCACTGCTACCGGACAATGAGATGCCCAAAGAACGCTATCAATTACGTTACCAAATAAACGCGCTCGCAACCCAGTACGTTTACCCCATCCCATCACTATTAAATTAGCTTTTTGTTCGCGTGCTGCCCTGCTAATTCCCTGGGCAAAAGCATCATCTATCCGCAGCAATGGTTCTGCTTCTACGCCCAAAACTCTACTTAGTGCTTTCGCTTTTATCAGTAATTTTTCGCTGCGTTGCAAAGAATTTTCTAACTGGGGTGCATCCATGTGAGCCGCAGCTGTAGCAATGGCTAGGGGTATAATCCTACCATTTGCCTGACGCGCTAATAATGCTGCCATTTCAATTAAATGTTGCTGCGTCTGCGGATTATATACTGGTACGACGATACTAAAGGGACTATTGTCTTTGTTTCCGGGGTCAGTATCAGAGTCTGGTGTTAATTGTTCTTGCTTAGCTGTTGAGGAAGTTAACCCAACGGCAAAACGACTTGTAATCAACGGCCCTAGGGTTGATGTCACCAGCATTAAGACAATGACGCTGTTTAATACTGTTGGTGGCAATAACCCTTCTCGGTAGCCGACTAAAGTTGTGGCTAATGTCACACCCACTTGAGGTACTGACAGCGACCACATGGTTAGCATTTCCTGCCAATTGTAGCGGTAAACGAGTTTTGTCAACAAAGCT
The DNA here is from genome assembly GCA_051861145.1 of Nostocaceae cyanobacterium. Classification (GTDB taxonomy): domain Bacteria; phylum Cyanobacteriota; class Cyanobacteriia; order Cyanobacteriales; family Nostocaceae; genus JBHYDF01. The sequence continues at coordinate 45,331 of JBHYDF010000009.1, read as the reverse complement.
GCTAACAATTTGCTCACAATTAAACCGACTATAAGCAAAAGTGTTAACTGAAGTGTTGTAATGCTGCTAAAAAAGTTACGTAGGTCAATTTGCAAGCCCAGATCAACGAAGAAAATAGGAATGAATAATACACTACCAACAAATACAATTTTTTCTTTAACTGGCCCTTCACCGACAGCATCATTTACCGCTAAACCAGCTAAAAAGGCTCCAACTATTATTTCTACCCCTATTAATTGCGCCCCTACAGCAGCAAGAAACACCGACAGCAGCACAAACAAAAATTGGTTTCCCTGTTCGTCTCCTGATCGCCGAAAAAATTCTTTACCTACCCAATTAAAGCCTACCAAAACTACAATGGCGTAAATAACTAGCGAATTCAATAAGGGAATGATTTGCCAAAAGCTCAAATTACCGGCATTAACAGCTAAACACACCGCTAATACCAGCAATGCTAGAAGGTCAGTAAAAATGGTAGCTCCAACTGTAACACTGACTGCTTCGTTGTTTATTACTCCCAAGCGGTTAATCAGAGGATATGCCAAAAGCGTATGGGAAGCCAATATTGAACCAATTAATATTGCAGCATTCCAACCAAGCCCAAAGCTTTGACCTAGCAATATTCCTACTACCAGAGGTACACTAAAACTCAAGCTGCCAAAGCCAATAGAACGACCCTTCTGACGGCGGAACTGCTCTAAGTCGATTTCTAGACCTGCTACAAACATCAAGTAAACTAACCCAATGTCTGCAAGTAGGTTTATCATTGGCAATTGAGCTTGGAATAGATTCCAGCCAGAGGGACCAAGTACTATTCCTGACAATACTAAACCGACTAGTCCCGGTATTCTTAATCGCTCAAACACGATTGGTACGACTAAAATCACCACCAGCAGAATGGCAAAAGGAATAATGGGTTCTTGGGTGAGAACTTGGGCAGTAGGATCTACAGCAAGAATTTGTAATATCACTTCCATAGGTAGGACTTGCAGGGGTGATGGCAATACAGGTCGGGGAAAGGGCAAGGGGAAAAGGGCAAGGGATAAAACCCCATATTTTTCCCTTTAACCTTTAACCTTTAACCGAACCGTATTGAGGGTGATGGTGAGGCTGCGATTTTTTCGGGAGCATCCTCGAATCATTACAACATAAATACGAAAGCCACTCAGACAAAAAATTTCAAAATTTTACTTAGAATACCTAGGCGATCATCAGAGAACGAACTACCTATGGGTGGATTTGACTCAAAATGAACCTGAGGCGATCGTAGTCGTCTTTAAGCAGTAAGTTCAGGGTACGTCCGGCTTTAATTAGCCATTCTCGGTCAGCACTACGTAAGCGATACACCTCCCGAATCGCTGCTGCGGTTAAAGGCTCTACTGGTGCGCCGCTCACAGTCAATAATGTCCGTAAAAACTCTAGTTCTTCGGTAAATTTAATTATCGCTTCTGCTTCGCATCGGTAAACTGGCTGGTGAATTTGCGGTGGACGTGGTGGCAAATATTGATACACACTACTGGTATAATTTCGAGATTCGGCTCCTGGTTCAAAACCCATGATCGCTGCACGAAACTCGGTTTTAAGCATTGCAAATATTTGGGGTTGTTCCTCTCGCAACTCTTGCAACGACATTCCCAGGGCTACTGGTCTGTGTACGGAATCTATGGGCATTGTTGTAGCATGATACACCACTCCATAAACTTTGTTGCCCGATTCTTCGTCTACAGAATATACCCAACTGCCAAAGGGAGGCATGGGTGGAAAGGTTAAATCATCCGGTTCCAAACACTGGGCTAAAAATTCGCAAGTCGCTGTTTGGATCACCTCCGCAAAGTGGTTTGGGTGGCGATCGCCTCGATCAAATTGTGGTAAGGGAAGACGCATAGTAGTCATTAGTCATTAGTCATTGGTCATTGGTCATTGGTCATTAGTCATTGGACAAGAAGTGTAAAGACAAATGACAAAGGACAAATGACAAAAGACAAATGACTAATGACCAATGATTATTTCGCTTTTTTACGTCCGGCGGTAGTTTCTACAGGTTCTAATTCAGAAAGGCGAAAGGTAACTAATTTGTCCCAGTTACCACCTTCAAACAGTACGGCAACTTTACCATCACTTACCCGTTGCACGAGTCCTTCAAAACGATAATAAGTATCTTTTGGGTTCTTGACACGAACAGTTGCTCCTGGCAGGATCATGATTTTTATCCTCTAGGTTTCCTAATAATAGCTTAATAGTTTCTTTAAGCATAGACAATAACCACTATGCCACTTGTTTGCGCTTAGGTAATCCTGACTTGTACAAGATACCCTTTGTTCGCTTTCCAAACTTGACTACAACAGGCTCTTTCCCATCTGTAAATGCATGTGGAATTGCTTTTGTATTCAATGCTTTATTTGCTGACAGCTTGAATTGTATACAATAATAATTTTTTCTCTTCTGTTTCTATTTCTGTTTGCAATTGGGCAACTTTAATTGGTCTACAAAGCTTTTTATGTTTCCTTGAGATGAATTACAAGCATCAAATGAATAGTTTTTAATTTTTATTTTCTTGCAGGTAAATATACTCGCCTGCGTATACTAATAAAGTTTATAAGTCTTTGTCTTTTATAATAGTTTATTTTAAGCAATAGAGTCATTAGTCATTGGTCATTGGTCAAGTGTAAAGACAAATGACTAATGACTAATGACTAATGACTAATGACTAATGACTAATGACTTAAGACCAATATTTCTGCTTTTGTCGGAAATTAGCCACTGACTCGACTATTCCCAAAGCAATGAAGTTTTTCAACATGGCGGAACGTCCGTAACTCATCCAAGGTAGGGGAATTCCCGCTACTGGCGCTACACCAACGTTCATGCCGATGTTGACTATCATCTGAAACACTATCATAGACAAAACGCCGATCGCCAACAATGAACCAAAGTTGTCTTTGGCTGTTTGGGCGACGTGTAACAGGCGTAAACAAATTAAGCAGAAAATTAACAGCAATACTAAACAGCCAAGAAAACCAAATTCTTCACCCACGGCGGAGAAGATAAAATCTGTATGCTGTTCAGGGACGAAATTCAATTGCGTCATCGGTCCCTTGAAAAGACCCCATCCCCACCATTCACCAGCACCAATGGCAATCCGAGATTGAATTTGGTGATAAGCTGAGCCGAGGGGGTCAGCATTGGGGTTCATAAATGAAGTGAGTCGGTCTTTTTGATACTCTTTTAAAACATGGTTCCAGGCAAACAGACCTAATTCACCACCTAGCATATTTAGACCCCATGCACCCAAAGCGCCGAGACCAAATCGACGCCAAGGGAGAGTGCGCCAGCCAACCACAGCCATAACCACAGACCAAATTAACCCTAACGGACCAAAAGTTAGGTCTTTGGAAAATGCGATCGCGAAGGGCCAGGGTATGCTAAACAAAATTGCGGCAATAATCGGCGAAATCATCAGTATCAACCAGCCTGGGTTGGCATTTGCCCAATACAACATTCCCAAGACGATCGCACCAAATACTAGTGATGTTGCCAAGTCTGGCTGCACAAACACCAATCCCCAAGGAATAGCGGTGAATGCCAATGCCCTAAAAACGCTATCCAAACTTGAAGCGGTGCGTTTGTGTAACAAGGCGGCGAGGGTGATAATCATCCCGACTTTGGCAAATTCCGAAGGCTGGATGTTGAAACCCGCGATACTGATCCAGCGTTGTGCCCCTTTGGCGCTGTAACCAGCTACCATTACGGCGATGAGGCTGATGTTAGTAAGACCGTAAAAAAACCAGTGCCATTGTAGCAGGTTTTCGTAACGAATCCGAGCAATCACTAGCGCGATCGCACAGCCGATCCCACCGATTAACCAGTGCCACCACCAGTCGGTCAGTCCCTGATTTAACTCAGTACTGCGGATCATGATGCCGCCAAAGATGGTTAGACCAACTGGCAAGAAAAATAACAACCAGTCTACTTGTTGCCAGGGTTTGAACCAGGATTTCCAGCGAACTAAGGGAGGTGAAGAGCGTGACCTTTTTAACAACATTCGGCGATTTTAGATTTTAGATTTTAGATTTTAGATTTAGTAAGCGCTAAAAATCTGTATTCCCAGCATGTAGTTTGCTACCCAGACAAAAATTGACAAATATTACAATTTTTTAAGTCAGAGCTGCAACTGATACTTTACCTGCTATGGCAAGTGCGATCGCACCTAACGCTTTGGCACTGGCTGAGTCTGGTTCGGCTACAACTATTGGTACACCACTGTCACCGCCAACTCTCGTAGAAATTTCTAGCGGTACACATCCCAACAACGGTACTCCCAATTCTGCTGCTGTTTTCGAGCCTCCACCAGAGCCAAAGATATCATACTGCCTGTCTGGCAGATCTGGAGGTATAAAGTAACTCATATTTTCTACTATTCCTAAGACAGGTACGTTCATTTGCTGAAACATCCGCAAACCTTTACGAGAATCTAACAAAGCTACGGTTTGTGGTGTAGTCACAATCACTGCCCCTGCCATGGTTACAGCTTGTGTTAAAGTTAACTGCGCATCTCCCGTTCCTGGTGGCATATCCACAATCAAATAGTCTAATTCTCCCCATTGCACCTGATAAAGAAATTGACGAATCACTCCATTTAACATTGGACCTCGCCAAATCACCGGCTGATCACGGTCAATCAAGAAGCCCATTGATACTAACTTGACGCCATGATTAAAAGCAGGTTCCAATATATCTCCTTTTTCTGAGGAGTGGACAATAATTTCAGCATCAGCAAGACCTAGCATGGTGGGGTCATTGGGACCGTAAATATCAGCATCGAGCAAACCTACCTTCGCCCCAGTTTGAGCCAGCGCTACTGCTACATTTACAGCTACCGTACTTTTACCTACACCACCTTTACCACTAGAAATAGCAATAATATTTTTCACACCGGGAACACCAGTGCGATCGGGTAAGCTTTTTTGTTGGGGTGTTTCCGCCGTGACATCTACAGATACATCCGTAACCCCTGGCAAAGTTTTTACAGCTTTTTGACAATCTTCGACGATAAATTCACGTAAGGGACAAGCGGGTGTAGTTAACACCAAAGTAAAGCTGACATTGCCTCCATCAATTTTGACGTTGCGAATCATGTTCAGTTCGACCAGACTTTTGCGAAGTTCTGGATCTTGTACTGGTCGCAACACATCTAAGACTGAACGAGAATCGAGGATATTATTCATGTGTTCTCACTCTTACTGCCGTAATAATTTTTAACAAACAGCAATTATTATCTACTTGCATCTTAACTGTATGGAGGGGCTAAGGGTTAGGGGCGCTTGGGCTAGGGACTAGGGGCTAGGGGTTAGGGGCTAGGAGTTAGTACAGGCGGGTTTTGCTGATGATACATACTTCTTTTAAACCGACAATTTATTCGCTAAACCCGCCCCTACAGTAGTTAGTTATTAATGGTTAATAGTTTTTTATATTAACTATTAACTATGAACTATTAACTACTACCCACTACCCACTAACCACTATCTACTAACTAGCCCCTAGTCCCTAATCCCTAGCCCCTAGCCCCTAATCCCTAGCCCCTAGCCCCTAATCCCTAGCCCCTAGTCCCTAATCCCTAGCCCCTAGCCCCTAAAAATCAAAACAACTATCGTTGAGGGATTTGTTCTTACCTGATACCGTTGGCAATGTCGCCTCTTCAACTGCTTCAACTAAGGCTTTTGCCACGCGATCGGCATAAGGACGGGACAACGACCAAATTAAGGGCGATAACCAACCCCGTAATGTTACGGAATAAGATATGCAAGTACCGCAAACCGTGGATTCAATTTTGTAACTTACCCGTTCTTCTACACCAGGAATTGCTAGTATTCTGAGACTGAACAATTCTCTAGGATTGACACGTTCCACAAAAATACGTATCGGAATTGGCGATAAACGTGTTACCGCTTGGTAAATTAACCCAGGTTTAGGTACTAAACCGTAAGGGACGTTAGTACTTTTTAACAATGGATGCCAAGAAACGTCTGCCAAATTAACTAGCTTTTGCCACAGTTCATCTACAGAAGCGGGACTTATCTCGCGATAAGTTCGCACCAGAGAAACGCAAAACCGACGACGTTTGCGGTGGATGAATTTGGACAACCAAGCTTGCATTTTCCTAATCCTCCTCGCTAGACGCTTTCTGGTAACTCTGACATAGTTGGCAACTGTGACTAACCGCTATTTGGTCAAACTTTCTCAAAATTGTTTGATTGATAGTAAGTCGCGATCGCATCAAGACGAACACAGTTGCTGGCGCTTAACCCAAGGCTTGTTGGGACATAAACAATAATCGTTAAGACGTTACGCCGAGTTCGTTAAACTCCTGATGCCTTGGGTGAAAACCTCTAAAAAACATCATTTGTTCTAAAAATACATTAAACCAGCGCCCTATATCTTCTTACTTCTTGCGTATTGCACATCATTGCTTTGTGTGCAAGGATACCCTTTAATAATTCTGTGTTTTGACAGCCTCAGATAGAAAAGAGAGTCTACAGAAGAATTTTTGGGAAAATACAAGTTTGTGTCAATAGGTATATAACGTCACCTAAAGCTAAGAAAATTTTCTTTAGCAATGGTTGTTTGCCCGCAAGTCTCAAGGTTGAAAGTGCTTGTAGACTAATTTGCCAGAATTGAGTAGTTATACCAGAACATTTACACAAAGAAAAGAAGTTGAAAAAAAATCAATCAATATACAAGCCTATACGCATTTGAGGGAAAATAGGCTCTAGTCATGTCCACCTTTTGCGTAAATTCTTGATTGATGTTGTTGACGGATGGCTGAAAATCTCTATTTGTAGGGTGGGCAGTGCCCACCAGATTCGGTATGGTGGGCAGTGCCCACCCTAACTTGGATTCACCAAAATCGTAGGGCATAGCCCCACCTACCTTGGATTCACCGACAATATCTTGACTCTCAAGAAGAAAAGCAAGGTGGGAGATTTTAAGCCGATTGTTAGCTGCAACTGCCTTGCATGTTCAGTTAAAAAATTTTTTGTCTTTTGGAAATTGTAATTAAGGTTATTGAGTTTATGGTTAGCAACTCCCTTGATCGCCAAACAGAATCATCTTCGTCTTTACCACCAACTGACGCCAAGGCTAGAGTTAGTCAGTTCATGAAAAATTTACAAGACGAAATTACACAAGCTTTAGAAAAACTGGATGGTGTAGCTAAATTTAAAGAAGATTCTTGGGAACGTCCAGAGGGAGGCGGTGGGCGATCGCGCGTCATGCAAGAAGGTGCAATCTTTGAGCAAGGTGGTGTAAATTTTTCTGAAGTTTCCGGTTCCCATCTACCGCCTTCGATTTTGACGCAACGTCCAGAGGCGGAGGGACACAAGTTTTATGCCACAGGTACTTCAATGGTATTGCATCCCCGTAATCCCTACGTACCTACCGTACATCTAAATTATCGCTACTTTGAAGCGGGGCCTGTGTGGTGGTTTGGTGGCGGTGCGGATTTGACCCCTTACTACCCCTTTGCTGAAGATGCAATTCATTTTCATAAAACTTTAAAACAAGCTTGTGATGCTCATCACTCAGAGTATTACCCTGTATTTAAACGCTGGTGTGACGAGTATTTTTACTTAAAGCATCGCGGCGAGACACGGGGCGTTGGCGGTCTGTTTTTTGATTATCAAGATGGTCAAGGTGCTTTATATAGAGGCCCGCACAAGGATGGTGAAGCAGCTAAATATAGCAATCAACTGGGGAAAGTTGAGCCTCGCAGTTGGGAAGATTTATTTGCTTTTATACAAGAGTGTGGTAAATCCTTTTTACCAGCATACCTACCGATCGCAGAACGGCGACACAAAATGGAATATGGCGATCGCCAGCGGAATTTTCAATTATATCGACGGGGCAGGTATGTAGAATTTAACTTGGTTTATGACCGAGGTACAATTTTTGGTCTACAAACCAACGGACGCACCGAATCAATTTTGATGTCTCTACCTCCCTTGGTACGTTGGGAATACGGCTATCAGCCTGAACCAAACACCCCCGAAGCCGAATTGTACCAAACCTTCCTTAAGCCTCAAGATTGGGTAAACTGGACACACAGCCACACGTAAACAGTGTGAGTTAAACTACTAAAGTGTTGGTGGTTCATGGTTAATGGTTAATGGTTCATAGTTCATGGCTATTAACCATTAACTATTAACTATTAACTATTAACTATTAACAACTAGTCAATTTTGAGAATACCAAGGGAAGGCTCAGTGATCCAGATCGAGCAAAAAACTTATACCAGCCAAGATGGCAATACTATTATCATTCTGACACCAGCAGGCCGTTTGGATATAACTACAGCTTGGCAATTTCGCCTAAAATTGCAAGAGTGTATTTCTAAACTTAGCCGCCATGTAGTTGTGAATCTTGGTCAAGTTAATTTCATTGACAGTTCCGGTCTAACTTCTTTAGTCGCAGGGATGCGGGATGCTGATAAAGTTAACGGTAGTTTCCGCATCTGCAATGTTCATCCAGAAGCCAAACTGGTGTTTGAAGTAACGATGATGGATACAGTATTTGAAATTTTTGAAACCGAGGAGGAAGCTTTAGAAGGTGTACCTCGTAGCATTGCTAGCTAAAGAAAAAGTTAGGAGTGAGGAGTTAAGAGTGAGGAGTTAACTCATAACTCATAACTCATAACTCATAACTCATAACTCAGTACTGTTCTCGCTTGGTGTAGCGATAAGGACCCAAAATCGCTCCCCAAATAGCTTTACCAGTGGTAGGGTCAATTCCTTTGTCATAAGTTTTCAATTCTTCCTGGGTTACTTCAAACCCCAAGGAAACTTGTATAGTATTGCCAGCATAAGTAAAACAACAACGAGTTTCTACAGGAGGGGTAGCAGCAAACTGATAGCGATCGCTAGCTAGTGTTTGCTGAGTGACGTTAAGAATACAGCCTGGCAGAAAATCTAATTGGTCAGTCGTTAGGGTGTTAAGTAACGAGGGGTTGCGACCAGCGCCACGCAAAGCCATTGGATCTTTGGGCATATAAAATTGCACTGTTAGGGGTGCATCAGGGTCGCGACCTGACTGAAGACGCATAATCCGTTGGCGATAGGGTTGATCTAAATTAACGATATTGGCTTGTTCGGCAAACAGAGTGAGGCTATCTTCTGAAAACAAAGGTACGGGTCTTTGCCACAGACGCAAATGGACATACCAAGCAGGTTCAGCGAGGGCTTGTTGCTGATTATCAAATTCACCAGCTAGGTAGTTAGCTAGGGCAAGTAACTGTGGCGAGAAGCTCATAAATGTCAAGTATATTTAAAAAAATATTATAATTTTGAAGTGCTTTGTGAGTAACAGCGTCTGCAAAAAGCCTGGAAATAAATTTCCGGCTATGTAGAGACGCGAAATTTCGCGTCTCTACAAACCGATTAAAATGGGTTGAAACTCAAAAACCAGTCGGTTTTTAAGCTTTGGGGGTGTGCCCCCTCTGAGGCTCTATTTTAATTCAGGGCTAAATTGTAGGATTTTTGGAAATTCTTCCCCCACTCCCCCCTTCGGAATTAAAAATTAAAAATTAAAAATTAAAAATTTAATTTAATAAATTTTTAATTTTACATTTTTCATTTTTAACCCGTGCGAAGCGTTGTCCCCACTCCCTACTCCCCGCCCTCAACCGGCATTTTTGCAGCTAGCAGTTAGCGCTAACTACAAGCTGCAAAAACCTAAAGTTGGCAAAGTTACCCGGAAGCGAGAAAATAAACATACGTCGCCCTAAAATTTTAAGAATTTTTTTGTGAATAACGTCCGTACTGTATCTGAGACAAAGCGAACCTTCTACACCCTGCACACTCGTCCGATTAACACCATTTATCGACGGGTGGTAGAAGAGTTGATGGTAGAAATGCATCTGCTGTCGGTTAATGTAGATTTCCGCTATAACCCGATTTATGCCTTGGGCGTCGTCACCTCCTTTGACCGCTTTATGCAAGGCTATCAGCCTGAACAGGATAAGGAGTCGATATTTAACGCCTTGGTGCGGGCAATAGAGGTAGATCCGCAACTCTATAAACAGGATGCTCAACGCTTACAAAATTTAACAAAAAGTTTGTCCACCCACGATTTAATTGCGTGGTTAAGTCAGCAAGCTGAATCAAATTTAGACGCCGACTTCCAAGGACATTTGCAAGCGATCGCTACCAATCCCAACTTTAAATACAACCGCTTATTTGCGATCGGTTTATTTTCTTTATTAGAATTATCAGATCCAGAACTAGTCAAAGATGAAAAACAACGCACTGAGGCATTAAAAAGCATCGCCACCGGCTTGCACTTATCTGATGACAAACTGAATAAAGATTTGGAACTTTACCGTTCCAACGTAGATAAGATGGCGCAAGCACTGGTGGTGATGTCCGATTTACTCTCAGCTGATCGTAAAAAACGCGAACAGCGAACTCAACAATCAAATACTATAGTTAATGGTTAATGGTTAATGGTTAATGGTCATGAACAATGAACCATTAACCATTAACTATTAACTATTAACTATTAACCATTAACTCCTAATTTGTTAAGGGCAAAATAGTGTAAATTAACTTCATGACTATTGAAAGGCATAATGCCCCTAAAATAGCGCTCCAAACTCCAAAACGCAAACGAAAACCCTGTACTAAATACGCTGCAATCCCAAAACAAATGACGGTAATCAGAAATGAAAAAAATCCGTCAAACCATCCCAATGTCAGAGCGTTTGGTAATTTGAATACAAAAGCTAGAATTGGTCGAGCTAATGCTGTTACAATGCCAAATACAGCAGCAGAAACTAAAGTTTTTTGCGGAGTATCTATTTCTACTCCTATAAATGGCAATTTACTAATAATGTAAAAGCTCGCTGCTATCACTAACCACGCAATTAAAAGTGATACAATATTCATTGCCACAACCTCTGAAATTTGAATGGCGATTGGCGAACAAAAGAATTACTCAGTTTATGCTGAGAAAAAAATCCAATTGAAACTTTAATTTTTGACTCTGCCCTAACTTCAAATCAACAAGTAAAGGCAGCTTTTAGTACCAAGCAGTCAGTTAACTGATAGCTAATTGCTGATAAGAAAAAATAAAATCCCCCTCGCCTCCTTCATTAATGGAATTGGGGGAATTGTAAAGTAGAAAAATTAGGAAAAAAGTTATAAATAAACTTTATTTCACCTTTGCGTGCAACAGGTGTTGTTTGGTGCTGCGGGTGCTTATTGTGGAGAATTGCCGGGGTTAGCAGGGGTGACGCCTTCCCCTGTTGGAGGTTGTTGATTGGGTACAGCAGGGAAGGGAAGCGAATTGGGAACACCAGGCTGATTAAGGTTAAGTTCACCTTGAGGATTTGTTGGGACAGGTGGAGTATTTGGTAGAGGTGCTGTACCAGGATTAATTGGGAAAGGAGAAGCAGGTAGGGGAGAATTAGCCGGTTGTTCTGAAGAACCGGGTACAATTCCCAATGACACGCGATTACCTCCCACTTGCCGCAGTAAATCTAATAATTCTACGACATCGTTATAAGTTGCTGAGCGAGAAGCATTCAGCACTACAGTGCCTTGAGGATTTTCTTCGAGATACTTCTTTAAAGTCTCGGCTAATTGCTGACGTTGGATTGGTTGTTTTTCTACGTAAATTTGACCAACTGCATCAATCGTCACTGGTAATATATCTTGCCCTTGTGGCGAATTTACATTAGCTGTAGTTGCTGAACTAGCTTTGGGCAAATCAACATTAATTGCTTGCTGGCGAGTAAATTGCAATGATGCCAAAATGAAGAATGTCAGGATACAAAAGATGACATCAATTAAGGGAATAATTTGGACTTGGGCTTCTTCAACAGGAGTGTGTAAGTTAATTTTCATCGGTTCACTCTCACGCCTGAATAGGGGTGAATTTTTGACTAATTCTCTGAATCTGTTGTATCGTTTTCTGGGGTTGCTGGAGGTGCAGAAAACTTATTTTTGCCTCGCTTGCGCCCAGGAGTGAAGTTTTCTCGTGAAGAATCCCGTACAATGCCTTGAGGAAGCGCTAGGTCAGGTTTATTTATGTGGCTTAAATCAGGTCGTGTTTGGAGGAAAAGTATCTCTAAATCATTTCCCGCTTTGCGAAACACTTTCACCTGATTGACTAAAAGACCTTGAAACCATCGATAGAATATTAGAGTACAAATGGCAACTGCTAGCCCCGCTGCGGTACTGTACAATGATTCCCCAATACCAGTAGTCACCCCAGCTGTTGCTTCTGTTCCCAAATCACCAATCCGAATTGATTCCAAAGATTTAATCAAACCCCAAACTGTACCAAATAATCCCAGCAAAGGCGCAACAGCAATTACAAGTTCTAACACTTTTTCGCCTCGCCGCATTTGAGCCAACTCGGTTTCTGCTGTTGACTCTAGGGCTAGCTGGAACAGTTCTGGATCGCTTTTCGGTAAACTTAAAGGAGCATAGAGAAATCTGCCGATCGGTTGATTATTAGCCGCCTTGGCAATGTCCGCAGCTATTCCCCAATCTTCACGCGCTGCTTCAAGTACGCGATCGACAGTTTCTCTTTCCTGGCTGACAATTCGCAACCAGAACCAAAGACGTTCTAAAATCACGCTTAAAGACAGAACAGAGAAAAAAAGCAATGGCCATATTACAGGCCCAACCTTGCGAAAAATATCTAATATATCCACTGTTTTAGCTTCCTCCTTCCATTCTTGGAGTAAATATTCCAAAGCATTTTAATACTAGAAATGAATGCACAACTTCCATACTCGTTTAACTTCCACGAGAAGGAATTTGCTCTCAACGTGCTTGTAGCATCTTCCATACATCCTAGGGCGGTTATTCCCACAGGAAGTGTAGGGCATAATTTGACAAAATTAAAGATAACTAGAGGTGAAGGTCATGAAATTTTCAATTCAATCTGTTTATAACTGGTATCGTGGCTTGATTCGCAATCCTAAATACCGCTGGTGGGTAATTTTAGGAACACTATTGTATTTTGTTAGTCCATTTGATATCGCCCCAGATATTTTCCCTATTGTGGGACAAATTGATGATGTTTTTCTTTTAACACTTATGGTTACTGAGGTGTCTGGGCTATTAATTGAGGGCTTTAAAGCACGTCGCGGCCAAGTAGACGCTCAAACCAGTGATTCTTCTGGGGAGAAATCTACCTCCACCGCAAACACTATCGATGTTGATGCTGTCTCTGTCAAGTAGTTGCGGCTGCGAAATAAAATTTTACAACACAACCCCCTCCTGTTAACGTCACAACATCATTGTTTGGGTAGGGGGATATTTTTATTAGTCATTGGTCATTGGTCATTTGTCATTGGTCATTTGTCATTGGTCATTAGTAAGCTATTTAAGTATTGTTTTAATACTGTGTATTATTTATGACTATAAAACTAGTTATTATTTGACAAATTGTTGGATAGAGTTAACTGTATTACTAGAGGTAGGACAATCTTTTGGCAAATGGAAAGCACTAACTACAATCCATGCGATCGCTGCGATCGCTACAGGAATACCTATTTCTAAAGCCTTGGCATTTTTTAGCTTTTGATTTTCATCACACTTTTGTTTGTAGGCTTGCTCTAATGCTTGCCATTTTTTAATTCCTTCTAAATCTAACGGTATTTCTTCATTGTCATCTCTGAAAATCTTTATCAAAGTCTCAATTAAAAAATACTCGGTAAATTCTAATACTGTCCAAAATTTTTCTTTATAATCTGAATCAAGTAAATTATTAACAGCGTCAATAATTTTTTTCTCCTGTTCAGTAGGCTCCTGCTTATCGAATAAGCTAGCCATAGTCATAAAATCGGTAATTTTCTCTCTAGACTTCCACATGTAACTTTATACTGACCTTAAAGTATTAATTTAAACCAAAACATGATTAAAAGTATGTTCATTACCTTACATAAGTTACTATGTAGCAGTAAAAACTATTTAATCTGATATCTTGCACCAATCGCAAAAAGCCTTGAAATAAATTTCGGGCTGTGTAGAGACGTGCCATGGCACGTCTCTACAAACCCATTAAAATGGGTTAAAACTCAAAAGCCAGTCGGTTTTTAACCTATGTAGAGACGCGACGCCAGTCGCTACAACGGGGGAAACCCCCCTTCGGGTTCGCCAGTCGCCTGCGGAGGGAAACCCTCCTATGTCCCAAGGGGACACGCTACGCGAACAGCGCTGGACTCACCGCAACGCGCAAGCGCGAGAATTTCGCGTCTCTACAAAGCCCGAATTTTAATTCAGGGCTAAATTTTAGGGTTATTGAGAATGGTGCAAGATGTCCATTTAATTACTTGAAGCTAAGTAAATAAACTCAAAAAATAAAACACCTACAAACCGGGTTTCTCACACAAGTTTTGCAGTAAGATTATTTCTCCGATGCAAAAAATTGAAATTGTACTTTTCAACTACTTATGAGCGATCGCCAAATCATTGGACTACTACCTGCTGGTGGACAAGCAAAAAGAATTTCTCCCTTACCACTCAGTAAAGAATTATATCCAGTAGGCTTTCAAGATTTTGGTGAAAAATATAACTTGCGTCCGAAGGTGGTTTGTCACTACCTGCTAGAAAAAATGCAACTGGCAGGTATTGATAAAGCGTATTTTATACTGCGTCCGGGTAAGTGGGATATTCCGGCTTATTTTGGAGATGGCACAATGCTGTCTATGAATTTGGGCTATCTGATTATGGGTTTGCCTTATGGTGTACCCTTTACCCTAGATCAGGCTTATCCTTTTGTTCGGGATGCTGTGGTAGCGTTAGGTTTTCCTGATATTCTGTTTGAACCAAAGGATGCTTTTGTACGAGTACTTGCACGCCTAGAGGTAAGTAAGGCGGATGTGGTTTTAGGATTATTCCCTACCAATCAACCTCAAAAAGCGGGTATGGTTGACTTTGACGATACAGGTAGAGTCCGCCAGATTATAGAAAAACCTTCTCAGTCAGATTTACGTTATATGTGGGGTATTGCTGTTTGGACACCTGCTTTTACCCAGTTTTTGCATGATTATCTTATCCCTCTTAAAAGAGATGAAAATTTATCACAGCTACCAGAATTACCTATTGGCGATGTAATTCAGGCTGCTATAAACAAGGGATTTAACGTAGAAGCAGAAGCCTTTGCTGATGGAACTTATTTAGACATTGGTACACCGAATGATTTGGTACGAGCAGTACAGCAATTTGCTGCTAATTTTTAATTTTCTCGTATCCAAAGTGCTAAACCTCCTCCACGTCCACGAGCTGCAATAAAATCTTCTGTTATTAAGAAGAATGCAAAAAATGGTAATTTAGCAATAGGTTGATTGTAAAAATTTTCAGCTTTAACTTTACCTCCACGAATTTGACCGTTGTAAACTACACGACCAAATAAACTGATTTGCATCTGGGTAAATTCAAACGCCAATAAGTTTTTCTTGCCTAGATATTGCGCTGGCCCAGAGAGTTTCAATAATATTGGACTGAATTTAACTTGATTGCCAATTTCCCCTCTAACTGATGATATTTCTTCTGTGGTACTAAAAGAAATATGCGCCGGAGAAAATTGTGGCACATAAAATCCTTTGCCCAGAATAATTCCGCCTCGCTTTCTGACTTTACGAGTTCCAGTGGCAAAGCATAGCCGCCACTGACCAAATAATGATGTAAAAGGATACAAAAGCTTTTGCTGTTTAGCAGTCTTTTCTGCTTGCAGCAACGCATTTACCACCGCTTCAGCAGAAGGGCGATCGCTCTTATTTTCTCGATAGGCGATCGCTGCTTGAGAGAGTGTGGTTACGTAATCAGGTACAGCTTGTAATGTTGAGTCACTCATTATAGCATTAAAGCAATGTCTATATTAATTATTAAACGCAGAGGGACGCAAAGGTAAGCGCAGAGGGACGCAGAGTTAAAGGTTGTTGGCTACGCGTTTTATACCTTCTTTGAGGTGGAGGACGTTAAAGTTGATGAGAAGACCTAGTTTACAGTTTGCGAGTTTGAGGTAAGTTAGGAGTTGAACTGAGTGAATTGGTTTCAATTATTCTACTGATTTAATTTCTACAATTACTTTGTTTTCAACTTGTAAATCTAATCGATAACCAGACTCTAATTGCACTGATTCATAAATCAAAGGTAAATAAATTTGTTTGCCAACATTCAATCCTGTTTTCCCCAGTTCGTAATACAAACACTCCTCGTAAGCTGACTCTAACAAACCTGGCCCCAAAGCAGTATGCACCCTCATCGCACAACCAATAATCACTCCACTCAATTCATTCTCTATCATTTTCTTTTAGCATTTTAGAAATCAACTACTCTTAATTTGCCCAAAATCTCATAACTCCTATCATCCTCAAACAAAAATAATAAAACGCAAAATAACTCTGCGTCCCTCTGCGTTTACCTTTGCGTCCCTCTGCGTTTAAAACTCTTCCCCAAATTCCGTTAAGAACCTAAACGCCTTAACAACATAACTAGCGCACTCTCTCGGTGAAGTACTGTAAAACGATCGCCATGCACTTGCTTTATCTTCATCATAGCGATCGCCCCTTTCTTGATGTCCATCTAACCATGCTAATCTGACAGCATGACCGATTAACACATCCAATACTATATATTCTTCGATTTGGAAGTTGGGGTTATTGGATGCGATCGCACCTAATTCCATCAATGTTTCAATATTTACTTGTCGATATTCGGGAGCTTCTATTTTATTTAGCAGATGTTCTACTTGTAGGGCAAAGTTCTTTTCTCCGGCTGTCATCTCCGATATCATTACCTCACTATCCAAGCGGTTGCGGCGTTCGAGTTTATCGCCTATCACCAATCCTTTACAATGGTGCATCAATAACCAAACTTGCTTAAAAAAGTCTTTTGGAACTCGTCCGGTTGCGCCTTCGGCTTGGCGAAACCGTCGCCAACCACCAGAAGGTATTTCTATATCTTCAACAACTGCTGGCTGTAGCACCCATTCAATATCACTTTCTCTTTGTTTGACGTGCAGTGATTCTTGCTGGCGCAAAAGTTGACTCATTCCACCGTATTCAAATAATACTTGACGTAACCGTGTTTTTACTTCAAAAGGTGAAAGTTGCATCAAGTGTTCGTATGCCTCATCTTGAGTTACTTTCAACTCTTGTACCAGTTCGCTGGTAAGTAATAAAATTAGGAAACCAACTCGGAGGGTGAGTAGTCCTTGAAACAGTTCGGGTTCTGATTTGATTAAGGTACTCAAATAGATGAGAATTTCTTGAGTCAAAACGCGATCGCTAATATCCTCCCGACAAAAATCATTGATTTTCTCGACTATTTCGCTGTGAGATAGTGGTACAGTTATCAGCGAGTCTTCACTGTAAGCTTTACCGACTGCTATTTGCTTACCCCGTACTAAAATACTTGTTACTACATCCGATAAGGCTATGTACGCCATTTGTTGCAACCCCGCTGCACGGCGCACAACTGCCCAAATTCCTAATTCGGCGGCTTTGATGTAGACTTCATCGAGTAAATCTGCTACGGTAACGGGATTATTAGGCCCACCATAGCCAGTGTCAAACTCTAGTCCTTGCAAACGGGTTAAAGTTTGTAGTAACTCTATTTGCTCATAAATATTTTCTGAACAGCGTAAATAATCAAGCAAGGAACTCAAGTTAGTTTCACACTCCACTTGGAATTCTTGAGTATGACTCAAAGCCCAGTTTTTATCTGGATGTAAGATTAGATAAGCGCAGCGAGGTGCAGCATCTTTGACTGAAGACTCAGAAAATTCTGACTCGTGCATAAAATCGATTCTTTCTATCGCCGCAGTCAGAATTAATTGATTCAATTGACCTAATTTTACGCGTACGCCATTACAAACACCATCTTTGAGTTCCTGCATCAAATTTAGCAACGCCTCTGAACCAGTTTCTAACATGGTGTGCGTCAACATTAAAGTTAAGATAGGACGCCCTAAATCACTCCAATATTTTTGAATGTAAGCAAGTTCGCCTTTAAATTGTGCTACTAAAAAATGGTAATCGAAGGTTAAATAGAACTGCTGAGAGTCTAAAAAAGAAGGTAGAAATATTACAGTTTCACTGCCAATACGAAAGAATCTAGATGTTGTTAAACTACGGGGACGGCGTGGTGGACGTCCTGTTAAACCGAGTTTATCGCTACGTCCAATTTGGGCATAAATGGCGATAAAATCATCAGCTTCGCGGACTTGAATTGGTTCTACTTGTTTGGGTGTTTGAGTTTTAATACCGTAGATTTCTAATTCTGCTTGTAAATTTTCATCTTCTGCTAGTAAGGCAATTTGCACTAACGGTTCTCGATTTCTATCCATGTGTAAGTGCAAACCCAAGGGATCTATATCGCCAACGGCAATTAATCCTTCATTTAGCAATTGACAGAGAAAATATAAACTCTGCGCCCAAACTAAGGGTATATTTTCGTTAGGTAAACGCGGTTGGGTATGGGGTGCTAATTTTTCTGCTTCTATATTTTCGGTGGGAACGTAATAAAGTTCTGGTAGTAAATGCAAACCATCACGTTCTACTACTAAAGTTTCTAAACGTTCTTGGTAATATTTAAATTGCTCTTTATCGTTGCGAAATAGTCCATCAAGAGCTAAATAAGTGAAAAATAAAGGCCATTCGCATTCAATATTTTCAAATTGTTTCAGTTCCCACGGTTCGTAGTGCAAACGCTTGGTGTCTTCTAAAACTGTTTGGTGTCCGTCGCGTAAAAAGCGTTTGCAACCGTATTTTCCTTCGAGTTTGGTAATGATGTCATTGCGAGTGCGATCGCGCAGTTGTACATCTTCGACTGCAAACGCCGGATAACTAATTACACTCAACAGCGCTGCATCAATTTCTTTGGAAGCAGATTCTCTCGGTAATAGAGATTCTAGGGTAATCCTAGCGCGAGCAATTTCATCTGGCAGCACATGAATTACTGATGCATGACTACCATGTACACCAAACAAATCTAAACCGTTAATTGCTTCCAAAGCGGCTTTTGCCATGCCTATAGAACTAGCATTTAATTCTGCATTACCATGATTAATTTTGTTACCTCGTTCCCAAATTCCGTAATCTGGTGTGCGATAAGCTCGTCCAATATAGTAAACCAAATTTTGCACGAAGCTTACTTCATCTAGGGTATAAATTATCTGCAATCCGGAAGAGGTCATCTGTGCCAGCATCAGCAAAAATATTGATGTGGCATCAAGTTGTAAATGACCCCATTCTCCATCACCTACAACAATGTCTCCGGTTGCGGTGTTATACTTGGCGTGTAAGGCATCTAACGGCGACTGAGTGTGTTTAAATCGCTCTACTTTATGCGCCTGTCGCATCATCGCAAACAACAAACCACGCATCAGCTTAACTACGCTGTGTTCTAACTCGTAGGTGCGTCCTTTGTCTTCATCAACCTTGCGGTATGCTAGTGCCAATCCCCAAACTGCTAAAATACTATAAACGTTATCACGTACCCAAGCATCGGTATAATCCCCGTGGGCTGTGATTGCGGTGCTGGCTGGTAATAAACCAGTAATTGGATTTTGACGTGTCAAAATAATAGTCTTGACCTGCTGATAGTAATACTCAAGACGATTTTGCAATTGAGAAGCTGTTTTCATGGTCAAACTTGAAAGTAGATTGCGGAATTAGACCCTGTGGCTGTGAAGTAATTAGTGTAAGCAAAACCAAAAAACAAGTTTTGTAATTGGTGATAGCTTTACAGCTTGGACTTCGAGGGTGAATTTATTATCTCCTGTTCATAGCCATCTTGTTAAGAATTACCGATTAGTATCTACTTATGAGGATATTTTAGAGATTGAAATGATTTGAATTGGAAAGAAGAGAAGAAAAGGAGCTTAATCATGTCTGCACGTTACAACGAAAATCATTCACCATTAGTGAAAGTTGTTTACTCCCAAGTTAAAGTTAACGGTAAAATCGAGCTAGTACCACTAGAGTTATACGCAGATGGTACACTCAAACGTTCTGATAGCTTAGTATAGCAACTCTTATCAGTTTATAAATCATGAACTGATGACAACACTAAATCTGTATTTATAATCCCTAGTTGCCATAGTTTAGGTACTACGTGTCTTTCATTGATTTCTTACCTCTTGCATTTAATTACCAAGGAGTATTGAAATCTAATAGAATATGAATAAATAATAATTTCATGACCAATAAATATGAGTTGTAGAAACCCGGTTTATTAAATAAACCGGGTTTCTCACTTTTTATGAGGCATGGAATAGATTTCAGGACTTACGCTGCGATGTGGTTGAGAAGCTCATTCAACAGTAGCGGTAATTCATGAATTACCGCTACGGTGCGTAAGTCCTAGATTTATTGCAAAAATTAGGTTCTACGTTAATTAGAACCACAGATGGACACAGATAAACACAGATGAACATCAATAAAATTTGTGTTCACCTCCTCATTCGTCTTCTTGAGAGGGGAAGACATAGGAAAAATTTTTATTTACTGTTTATCTATGGTCGATTTTTTTGAAAATAGAATAAGTCTTGAGTTCTAATGAAAGCCTACCAACGTTAATAGTTAATAGCAATTAACCATAAACCATTAACCATTAACTATTAACCATGAACCATTTTTATTTTACCAATGCTGTACTTAACCAGGTTCTAATGGTAAACTGCATGAAATCATTCGGGGGATGTTCCGGATGACAATAAACTTCTGAAGAAGTTAAATAATAGTTTCATGCCGCAAGAAGCTGGTCTTTGATGAAAGCGGTAGGATTGGCAACGCCAGAAATAGCCTCAATGAAAGCGGTCAACTACCGACACTGACCCTTCGGGTACAGTATAGGCTTGCAAAACCCCTAAGAAATTAGGTTCACGGTATGCAACGCAAGAGTTGGTTAGGGCATCGAGATTTAGTAGGGTTAAACGTACAAATATTTCCCTAGTTTGTACCTCTTTACGGTCTAGTCGTGAATAGAAGATACGCCGCTGTTTTTGTTGAAGTTCGGTACGATTGCTCAGTCTTCTTCTATCATTCCCAGACAAAGACTACTGCTGAAGTGGTAAATTTTATCACTTTGTGAAGATTGAAAATGAATCGAAAGAAGAGCTTGACACAGGTGCCATCAGTAGTAGAATCTACTCAAATAATCACATAAATCAGGGCAGACAGTGGTTTGCTTGTGAGAGATATCACAAATTTTCCACAATAATGCTTAGGCATCTACCGGATAACACACTTTCCGGGTTAGTATTATTAATTAGCGATGCCTTGGTTTAGGTTATCGATGTTGAATTTCTGAGATTTTATGGACAAAAGTCCACAAGACGGCAGTACCATCCTCCTCTAAGCTGGCGAGCATGTCTCCCAGCGTGGGGGAGACAATAGGAGGTTTTTGATTATGCTCGCAGAAGACATTCGTAATTCTGTCATTGATTTTGGCATTGGTGATTTAAACCAACTCAAGTGGGATTTAAACTCTTTACAACCCGTTGATGTTGGGGAATATATTGCACAATTGCCCAGTAAACAAAGGGCGATCGCATTCCGTTTACTCAACAAACATCAAGCTACAGATGTTTTTGAATATCTACCTCCAGAGGTGCAGGAAGAGTTAATAAATTCCATGCACGATGTGCAAGTAGCGCAAATTTTAGAAGCGATGAGTCCCGATGAACGGGCAGAATTGTTTGACGAATTACCTGCGAAAGTTGTCAAACGGTTATTGCAAGAATTGAGTCCAGAACAACGCCAAGCTACGGCAACTATTCTTGGCTATCCTGAAGGTACTGCTGGACGGGTAATGACAACCGAATACGTACGGTTGCAGGAAGGTTTGACTGTAGGCGAAGCTTTGAGAAAAATCCGCCTTCAAGATGAAGATAAGGAAACGATTTACTACGCCTACGTTACAGACGACAACCGCAAGCTAATAAGTGTTGTCTCTTTGCGGCAATTGTTATTTACTTTTCCCGATGTTTTAATTGGAGATATTGCAGGCGATCGCGTTGTCAAAGTCAGAACAGACACATCTCAAGAAGAAGTCGCTAACATCATGAAGCGCTACGACTTAATCGCCATACCCGTAGTAGATCGGGATGAGCGATTAGTCGGTATTATCACAATCGATGATGTTGTCGATATTATCGAAGAAGAAGCCACAGAAGACATTCAAAAACTAGCAGGTGTGAGTGGCGATGAAGCAGCTTTGTCCCCTCCCCATGTCACCATCAAAAAGCGCTTACCGTGGCTATTAGGGAATATTGGTTTGTACATCGGTGCTGCTAGTGCGATCGCGCCTTTCCAAAGTGTAATTTCCGTAGTGCCGGTTCTGGCAGTGATTATGCCGATTTTGTCTAACACCAGTGGTAATGTCGCTATTCAAGCTTTATCCGTAACAGTACGGGGGCTTGGTGTTGGTGAAGTTACACCTTTGGACACAATGAAAATTCTCCGTAAGGAAATTCTAGCGGGGTTAGGCACTGCTTTAGCCTTAGCTATAGCCCTTGGCACCCTATCGCTGATTTGGTCGCCCGCCCCTGAGCGCTGGGTATCTATTGTTGCAGCTACGGTAATGGCAGTGAATGTATTTGTTGCTGCCACTTTGGGAACAATACTACCGATGACTTTGAAACGGTTAAATCTCGATCCAGCCTTAATCAGCGGGCCATTATTGACTACAACTTTAGATGCGATCGGTTTTTTCACCTTCCTATCAATGATTTCCGTGGCGTTGCGAATATTTCAATGAAAGTTAGGAGTTAATGGTTCATGGTTAATGGTTCATGGCTATTAACCATTAACTATTAACCATTAACTATTAACCATTCTGTAATGTTTCCATTACTCCATGCATTTGTATCGGATCGAGCATTCGCAACAAACTACTTTGGGTAACAAGCCCCAGTCCTTTTCCCTCATCCCAAGATACTACTAATCTTCGCACACGTCGCCGTTGCATTTCTCGATGAGCAGTCCATAATGAATCTTCAGGATTTAGCAAAAATAACGGCGCACTCATTACAGTTTGCGCCTGAACTTCTGCCAAATTCAGTTGCATTGCCTGATATTTTACAATGTCTCGCTCAGTAACTATACCGATGGGAATACGAATGAAGCGTCCTAAATCTAACTTTGCTTCTTCCTCAGCAATCACAACACAGCTAACTCTATACTCTGCCATCACTTGAGCTAAACTCAATACCGAAGCAGTTTTTGGAGCGCTAATCACTTGAGTTGACATTACATCGGCTATCCGAATTACTTTCAGCAAATGAGCAGGTGTGATGATACTACGAATACTCTCAGGTGAAACTACACCTATTACTTCTCCGCTAGGGCCTATAATTGGCAAGTGGCGAATCCGATATCGTCGAAACAGAAATAATGCTCCAAAGATATCAGTAAACTCGGCTTGCGATAAAGTGATGACTGGCTGAGTCATTACTTCGGCAATTGTTACCCCTTGGAAGTTGACGCTAAGAGCGGTTAGCCTTACAATGTCCCTCTCTGTAAAAATTCCTACTAATTCTTTTCCCAGCATCACTAAGACACAGCTGGAACGTGCCTGATGTTTGGCTAGGTTAAGTGACGGTGAATCTATAACGGATTTACCGTCAATTCTTTGTTGGTTCATGAAAGCAATCACATCTACCAGTAATGTCTCAGGTGCGACAATTAGCGGATTTTCGTCAATTGCAGCCTCTATAGATGGTTCACTGAGCAGAAGGTCATCATATTGCATAGCTGATCAAGCTAGGGAACACTGTCTCACATTTACTATTTATTACTTGAGAATGTTCCTTACTTGCTGAAGTTGCAGATTTGTGTCACTAATTGTTACATTTTGTTTCCGTGATGAAAGAAGGAAGAAGGGTTCATTTTGATTTGATTACTTTATACTTCAGGCTTTAGTCTTAATCTAATAAGTATCTATTTTTATAGAGGACAAGTGGTAAGATTTCCTCTGCATGTGTAAATTAAAAAACTGTAGAGATGCGTTAGCGTAGCTTTAACCTAGGAGGCTGGCTCGCGTGTCTACTTAGAAAGTAATAGCTATTTATGCCTACTAGTACTGTTGCTAATTGGACTCGTCACCATATTCTTTCCCTCGCTGACTTCACCACAGATGAATACGATACTGTGCTGCAAACCGCCGCTAGTTTTCAGGAGGTACTATCACGGCGGACAAAGAAAGTACCAACCTTACAGGGACAGGTGGTGGCGAATTTATTTTTTGAGCCATCGACACGCACTCGCAGCAGTTTTGAACTTGCTGCTAAGCGCCTCTCAGCCGATACGCTGAATTTTGCCTCATCTACTTCTTCGATCACTAAAGGAGAGACTATTCTCGATACAGCAAAAACCTATTTGGCGATGGGAACTGATATTATGGTTATTCGCCATCGAGAAGCAGGAGTACCCAATGCGATCGCGCAAGAAATGGATCGTCTGGGTGTACGAGTTAGCGTCCTCAATGCTGGTGATGGTCAACACGAGCATCCTTCTCAAGCGCTGTTAGACTTATTTACGATCTGTACTCTCCTTAACCCAGATGATCCCAGCCTGAAACTTTTAAAAGGTAAAAAGATTGCTATTGTTGGGGATATTCTGCATTCTCGTGTAGCGCGATCGAATATTTGGAGTTTTACCGCCAGTGGTGCAGAACTGCATTTAGCAGCACCTCCCACTTTACTACCCAAATTATTTGCAGATTACGGCAAAGATAGACCAGGAAAGTTGTTTGTGCATTGGGAATTAGAACCAGCTTTAAAGGATGCTGATTTTGTCATGACTTTGCGCCTACAAAAGGAACGCATGACAGCACACTTGTTACCTTCTTTGCGCGAATACCATCAAATGTTTGGGATTACACGTTCTAGATTACAACTGTGTAAGCCTAATGTCAAAGTTTTACATCCAGGTCCCGTAAACCGTGGTGTCGAAATTAGCTCAGATTTAATGGATGATCCGGAATTTAGCTTGATTCAAACGCAAGTTACCAGTGGTGTTGCCGTTCGTATGGCACTGTTATATTTGATCGGGGCTAGGGGCTAGGGGCTAGGGGCTAGGGGCTAGGGCGTGTTTTCAAACTATAACCACAAAAGAATGGAGGCGATCGTAATCATAGCTGTATAATTGACAGCAAGTTTTTCATATCGGGTAGCCGTGCGAAACTGCTTGAGTCGGTTGAAGCGCACGTTCAACAACGTTGCGTTGACGATAAATTTCAAAGGCTTTAGAGACCTCGACGTGGTTCATTCTCAAGTTGTGGGATGGTAAGACGAATACGACGGGGCGCGTAAGTAATTACGTATTCGAGACCCGTGTAACCTTTATCCGGGACTAATCGTAACTGCGATCGCCTCCTTATTTCAGGATATAACGAGTTTGAAAACACGCCCTAGGGGCTAGAAATTAAATATTCTCTTTTTCTTAATCCCCTAATCTCTACATCCTAATATTTATGCCTTAATCCCTAATTCCTAATTTTTACTCCCTAATCCCTCTAATCCCCAATCCAAGCGCCCCTAGCCCCTAGCCCCTAGCCCCTAATCCAAGCGCCCCTAGCCCCTAGCCCCTAAACCTAAAGATATGTTTTGGAATATGCTTTTTAGCCTAATTTTGATGGCAAGTTATTGTGAGGACTTGACTTGCCAATATATATAATCTTTGCCGACTATGCGTAAAAATTAAAACTGCCACAAAAATTCAAAGAGTGAAACTACAATCGTTTGTAGGTCTACTGCAAGCAGGGGCTGCCAATTGTGGCACTTTGGAACGTAGTGGCTAGAAGCACCTTGGAGCGGGAATTAAGGAACTTCCACAATGCTGATTTGCCCTCAGTGTAACTTTGAAAACCCTCATACGAATAAATTCTGTCAAAAATGTGGGGCCTCCCTAACCCACAAGGTATGTCCCGAATGCGATACCAGTGTGCCTGTGAATGCACAAAGATGTCATAATTGTGGCGCTGAATCTGGCACGGTATGGTGGGCAATTATTTCTAAGCAACAATCTCCTGAAGTAGGGGAAGTGGGGGGAGTAAGGGAAGTAGGAGGAGAAAATACTTACCCATCTTCTCCATCACCTCTGAGCGTTGGCTCCTATTTAGATCCAGGGCAGCGCTATCAACTGCTAGAGCCGTTACCAAACCTGGAAGGAATACCCACCAATACTCAGGTAGGTGTACGAGTTTTAGACTGCCAGCCTTATCAAATTTCACCCCTTGAGGCAATGCTAACCAATCAACATCAGGAGCTGATAACACCATCAATAGAGGCTGGTAGTTTTCCTCTGCTTGCTAAAGCTTATGTTGTCCTGCAATCCTACATTCATCAAGGTATACCACCAATTCATGATGCTTGGCAGCTGAGAGATATAGAGGTAGTACTGATCGAAGACCGTTCTCAGTGGCCGTCTTTACTCGATTTGTGGCGCAATGACAAAACCAGTTCGTTGCAAATTGTTAACTGTTTTTATCAAATGACTCAGTTATGGGCGCTGTTGGAACCGCTGAGTTGTCGTCAAAGTCTGTTGGAATTGTCGAATCTGCATTTAGATGAAGACCAAGCAGTTGCGCTACAAATGTTGTACGGGGAACCACTGAATAATACTCCCGTTACTCAAGCCTCAACAAATGCAGAGAATCCAACTAGTGTTACGTCTTTTGAGCCTTTGACAATTAAAGCTTTGGGGCATATTTGGCAGAAGCTATTTAGAGAATCTCAACGCACCCAATTTGGTTCTTTATTACAGTTGTTGGGAGATTTGGAAATAGGTAAGATTCAAACACTGTCGCAGTTACAGTCTTGTTTGCAGGCGATCGCATCTGAAATGCAAGCAAATTTAACTACCAGCGAAACAAATGTTACTTCCGCAGAAGAACTAAGTACTGGTTCGCGTACTATCCTACAATTAGATCAACCAGAAGACAGCGCTACAAAAAATGACGACTTGCCAACGGTCGTGTTACCAATGCAGTTATTTAGCTTAGAACACGCTGGACTTACTGATGTTGGACGGCAAAGGCATCATAACGAAGACTATTTTGGTGTTGAAACGAAAATTAACAAACTGGAATTACCCAACAATCGCATTGTGCAGGCGCGTGCTTTGTATATTCTCTGTGACGGTATGGGGGGACATGCTGGCGGTGAAGTAGCCAGTGCTTTGGCAGTCAACACCATTAGACAGTACTTTCAAACTCATTGGGTTGATAGCGAACTACCCACAGAAGAGCAGATCCGCGAGGCTGTCAGACAAGCCAACCAAGCAATTTATGATCTCAATCAAAAGGATGCCCGTTCTGGTGTCGGGCGCATGGGTACTACTTTGGTAATGCTTTTAATTCAAGATTCTCAAGCTGCTGTTGCCCATGTGGGCGATAGCCGCCTTTATCGCTTGACTCGCAAGGAGGGTTTGGAACAAATAACAGTCGATCATGAAGTTGGACAAAGGGAAATTTC
The DNA here is from genome assembly GCA_051861145.1 of Nostocaceae cyanobacterium. Taxonomy (GTDB): domain Bacteria; phylum Cyanobacteriota; class Cyanobacteriia; order Cyanobacteriales; family Nostocaceae; genus JBHYDF01. Next base: position 17,845 of record JBHYDF010000009.1, on the reverse strand, counting down.
TCGAGGTGTAGAACCTAACGTTGCTTATACCCGTCCGGATGCGTACCAACTTACTCAAGCTCTTGGCCCTCGTGACGAAAACTTTATCGTTCCCGATGTACAATTTTTTGAGGTAGCTGAAGATACGCTGTTTGTTTTAGCCTCGGACGGTTTATCAGATAATGATTTACTAGAGACACGTTGGCAGACTCACTTACTTCCCCTACTTAGTTCCGGCGCTAATCTAGAAAGCGGTGTCAGGGACTTAGTAGATTTAGCAAACGATTACAATGGTCATGACAATATTACTGTTGTAATTGTACGGGCTAAAGTCCGCCCAAACTTGGAAGGAATGGTTAGTGGTTAGTTGTTAGTTGTTAATGGTTAATGGTTAATAGTTAATAGTTAATAGCCATGAACCATGAACTATGAACCACAAACACCTAACACCTATCAACTAACTACTAACTACTAACCACTAACAACTAACTACTATCTACTAACAATTCTCAGTAATGTGGTTATTTTGACCCTATTAGAACCGCAACAAAAAACGCCGCTTCAGGAGTGGCGTTTTGAGAACGAGTCTGTAATTCGGATTGGTCGTTCGGCGGATAATGATATTGTTTTAACTGATACTCTTGTTTCCCGACATCATCTAGAACTCAAACAATTCGGTTCTGCTCACAATGGCTATTCATGGGAGGTAATTAGTAAAGGTACAAACGGTACTTTCCTCAATGGTGTTCTAGTTTCTCAGCAAACTTTGTTACCGGATAATTCTCTGCTGCAACTGGCACGGGGAGGCCCCATGTTAAAATTTAAAATTGGGCCGGTAACAGATCCTAATAAACCCGTAGCTTCATCCAATACTTGCACCCACGAAGGAAATTCCCCTAAAAATCTGTTTTGCATTCACTGCGGTCAACCCCTCTCAGTGCAACAAACTATCCGCCATTATCAGGTATTGCGGACACTGGGACAGGGTGGTATGGGTACTACCTATCTAGCTTGGGATGCAACAGGGAAAATAGCCGGACACCCGCAATTGCTGGTGTTGAAAGAAATGAATGCGGATATGGCTAAAATTGCCAAAGCCCGTGAATTATTTGAACGGGAGGCGCGTACTCTTAAATCTCTCAGCCATCCAGGTATTCCTAAGTATTATGATTTTTTTGTAGAAGGCACAAAAAAATACCTGGCAATGGAATTAATCCACGGCCAGGATTTAGAAAAACTTATTTTCTTAAAAGGACCTGTGACGCCTGGGATTGCGATCGCTTGGATGATTCAAACCTGTGACATTTTGGACTATCTACATAGCCAAGATCCGCCACTAATCCACCGTGATATTAAACCTGCTAATTTGATGGTACGAAATTCTAACAATTGCATAGTCGTACTAGATTTTGGTGCTGTTAAAGAAATTGGCACTGCGCCTGGCACACGGATTGGTGCAGAAGGTTATTGTGCCCCCGAACAAGAACGAGGACAACCCCTGACACAATCAGATTTGTATGCCATTGGACCGACGCTGATTTATTTGCTTACTAGCGAAAACCCTTTCAAGTTTTATCGCCAGCAGGGACGAAGTTTTCGGTTTAATGTGGCAAATGTTCCTACTATTACTCCCGAATTAAGAGAGGTGATAGACCGGGTTACGGAACCACTACCACGCGATCGCTACCAATCAGCAAAGGAACTTGCTGCGGCATTAGCAGCGTGTAAATAGTTAGGAGTTAGGAGTTAGGAGTTAGGAGTTATGAATTGAAAACTCCTAAACTCTGATATCTTGCATCAGCAATTTGCCGTGAAATAAATTTCCGGCTATGTAGAGACGCGACGCCAGGTGCTACAACGGGGGGAACCCCCCTCCGGGTTCACCAGTTGCCTACGGCGGGAAACCCGCCTACAGCACTGGTTCACCGCAACGCACTGGCTCAAATTTCGCGTCTCTACAAACCCATTAAAATGGGTTAAAACTTTTAACCAGTCGCTTAAAAACCGACTTTTGCTTTTAGCACGAATTTTAATTCAGGGCTGAATTTTAGGATTATTGAGAATGGTGCAAGATGCAACTAACTCCTTACTTCTACTGCAATCCCAAATAGGTTGTAAAAATTTAAACCTTCATAAACCTGGTTTCTTAGAGAAACCGGGTTTCTCTGTGTTCACAAATTATTTAGGCTTGCTTCAGTTATGAGTCATGAGTTACAGAATTATGAATTAAAAACTCCTAACTCCTAACTCCTAACTCCTAACTCTTATTCTTCGTCCCAAGCTTCTACTGCCAATAATTCGCTAACTGGGTCTTGCATACTGAACCCAAAGTCCAATAGCTCTTGTTTCCAGTGTTGCCAATCATTGCCGAAAAGCAAAGCGATTTTCCAGATGCTATCGGTTGGCTTGATAATACTAGAGTCTACAAGTGATTGCACGTTACGCTGCAATTTCACCATTGGGTGAAGAACTTGCTGAGTCATAACCTCGATTAAATTTCAGATTTGGTTTGGTAAATGCTTAATCAAAACTGCTTTCCGTTTAGGAATTTTGCCTATGCGTAGAGTTTTGTACTTTGGCAAAGCAAGTCTTAACTCCTTAAATATAACACAACTAATTCTACTTAGTTGCTATCAAATTCGGTTTTGTACGGTAATCACCACTAAAAAGGAGGTGGGTAAGTCGCGGCTGCATGGAAGTTGGGAAAGAAAAGCAATATTAATGACTTTTGGCTGATGACTAAGCGGAAATTTTGTCTAGCAGTCCAGTCTTTGCATATAGTTATACAAAAAAATTTGTCGTCCTATAAATAGGTTAGATAGTAATGATAGAAACTACTTACAAAATCTTATTTGTTTTTTCACGAAAATGTGTGCGATTGTTGACAAACCCATAGTAAAAGGGCTTTACAGGAGATTTTTGAGTAATCTTTGCTAGCGCCCGGCATATATAAATGTATAGCAAATTTTTATCATAGAATATCGCAATCATTTGGAGTTGGATGATAAAAACAGCTTTTTTTATAAAAATTTAATCTTTTGTTCAGAAAGGAAGACTAAAAGGAAACACACAGATAGCAGTGTTTTACCCTCAAGATTAGAAATAACTTCATTTGTCTTAAAAATGAGAAGCAGGGAATAGGTGGTAATTTTATGTAATGAAACCGCGTAGATAAGCGCTGAAATAAATTTCCGGTCATGTAGAGACGCTTCAAACAGCGCGTCTCTACAAACCCGTTGAAACGGGTTCAAATTTTTATTTGAGTTAGCTTAAAGCTAACTTTAGCTTTAAGTTTGTTTGCGTAGCGTGCCAAAGGCCGGTCTGCGAGTGCGATCAGCAGGCTCTAATTTATTTCAAGGCTAAAAATCTTAACCAGCGTGCCATTTCTTCTATATCCTCTGTTGGTTGGTATTTGATATTTAATTATGTCTAGCGATTTCTATGTAATGCGATCGCGCTTTGTTGCAACAGGTAAATAGCTCGTGGGGTGTGGGATGATGTTGAGCGATCGCTTTGGCAAATGGTTTATCCTCAGCCGTGAAATAAATTTCCGGCTAAAAGCTTAAACCCATTCAAATGGGTTAAAACCTTAGCCAGTCGGTTTTGTAACCGAATGGGCGCGCCTAGGGCGTGAATTTTAATTCCGGGCTAAATTTTGGGTTATTGAGAATACTGCAAGATGTGACTTGATACCGTTTTGTTTTGGAAGTGCAATGCTTGAGTGTCTCAAATAGCCGTTGTGGTAGGGTTTGCACAATCCAAAATCTAAAATCTAAAATCCAAAATGTCATGAGAATAGGCTTTTGAACTGGACGCAAAAAATTTTTAGCCAAGATGATAGTTTTTTAAGGATGGTGGGTATTCTCTTTACAGGAGGCTAGCTGGTACTTAAGTAATTTCCACAGCAACTATTAAAACATGGCTGGTTCTGGGGAAGAATACCTAATTTCCCGCCGTAAGAAAATTGAACGGCGACAAAAAATTTTAACTTTTGTGTCGATTGTATCTTTTGTTGGTTCTGGAGTGTTTGCGATCGCTCCTACACTGCAAGAGGCTTTTCAGAATCCTAAGTCAGAGGCTGTGTCTGTTGATTCTTCGTTACAACAACAGATGCGGGGTTACGAGTTGGTGTTACAGAGGGACCCAGAGAATAGAGTAGCACTAAATGGGTTGGTGAATATACGGATAAAATTGGGAGATGTGAAGGGTGCGATCGCGCCTTTAGAAAAGTTGGTGAAGGTGCATCCTGAAAGGCAAAATTACAAGGTTTTATTGGAGCAGTTAAAGAAGCAAGTAAGTAAGGGAGAGCGCTAATATTTTGCTGCAAATAACACCAGAAGACAAGAAATTACAAGAAATAATCTTAAGTGAAATTCCTGAAAAGAATTACAAAAATGTCCTTAGTATCAGTTATGGGTATGACTTGATAAGCAAAGTATTACCAGGACAAGAGGTACTGTCAGTAGACATTTTAACTAATGCAAATAATCAAGTACAAGTAGATGAAGATAATAAGATAACATTTATTCACTCTTCGATTTTTGAACTACATCATAAAATTCAAGAAAAATATGAATTAATAGTCATGATAGGAGTTTTGTATCCACATATTAACAAATCTTATAATCTTATTTATTCAATTTTGGATCAACTACTTTTAGACGATGGCATTTTAGTAACTTGCCACATTGATGAGTGGTATCAAGCTCGTTTTCCTTATTTAATGCTTGAATACTATTTATTTGAATATAGAGAACATACTCAACGCTTGGAGGTCTACATAAAATGACTATTTTAATGTATCACCATGAAACGAAATTACAGAAAGCTACTATAGCAGTTATTATTTCAGCATATAATCAAGGCTCTTTCCTTGGTGAGTCAATAGAGTCTGTACTACGTCAAACAATAATGCCAGATGAAATCTTAATTTCAGATGATGCTTCTGAAGATAATACATATGAAATAGCTAATTTTTATATAAATAAATATCCCCATGTGATTAAAGTTAACAGAAATGAAGAAAATTTGGGGATAGTAAGAAACTTTAACAAAGCTGTAAGTTTAACAAGTTCTGATTATATTTCTATCTTAAATGCAGATGATAGATACCGTAGTGATTTTTTTGAAAAAACTTCACTTATTCTCGATCAGTATTCAGATGTGGGCATAGCTTATTCTGATTTTGCCTTATTTGGACCAAGAGCAAGGGTAGTATATAATTCTTATCCATTGGATAGACGTGGTTTAATCAAAGCTGATAAATTTTTTATTATTAACTTTCCAGATTTCAATGAAGCATCTAAACAAAAATTATTGACACAAGGTAACTTCATTCATGGTGCTTCCCTGTTTAGAAAGCAGGCATTTGATGAAGTCGGAGGGTATATTTATCAAGCAACTATACCTGAAGACTACTATCTTTTCTATCGAATGGTAAAGCAAGGATGGAATGCTAGACGAGTACCATACCCTATCCTAGAGTATCGGCAGTATTCAAAAGCTCAGACAAATACTCGTTTGGCAACCTTTGTAGAATTACAGTATTACAAACAGTTAACTAAATCTCTGTATCAACAAATAGAACAACTCAATAGACGGTTACAGACAATTGAAACAACACAAGCTTACGTATTTATCAATAATAATCATTCTTTAGCAAAAGAAGAAGAGGATATAGTAAATGCTTGTAATGCAATTTTTCAGGCTGCTCAGCAGCGTTCAGCAATTGAGTTGGGTAATAACAGACTAAAAAGTATTGAAGAGCAAAATACATATCAAACCAATTTACTCAGTATAGTTGTACCTTGGTGGGATCATACAGAGCTTTTAGAAATATGGAAACGCAATTTAGAATACTTAGGCGATGCCGAAATCATTTTTGTAGATAATGGCAGTCAGACAGAAGGTAAATTGGCATTGCAAGAGTTTTGCAGTCAATACAATATTAAACTCATCCGTAACGAAGAAAACCGAGGATTTTCCGCAGCCAACAATCAAGGTTCAGAGGTAGCAACAGGAGAATATATCCTGTACTTAAATAACGACGTAGAAATTTTAAATTTTCCAGCCCAATTTCTATGCAATCTAGCAGCAAATGGTATCTCAGGGCCTGGTTTAATTCAAAATGAACTAGATGAAATTTATATAGAAGGATGGGCTTTGTGCATTAAAAAATCTACCCTAGAAGCTTTGGGAGGATGGTGTGAGGACTATGGTCCAGGCTACTGGGATGATGTGGACTTGTGCCATCGATCAAGATTAGCAGGATACTCTCTGACGCCTATTCCTGATATTCACAGGTGGATGCGACATAAGCAAAATACTACAGGTAGGGATGGACGACTAGATCAGATAGCATTACATGTTCGTAACCGAGGAATTTTTATCAGAAGGCACTATTCATTACATCCAAAAATTGTTGTTGATGCTGTATTCTTCCAACTCTACCAAACCGGCATTGCCCGCGTCTGGAAATCATTACTAGAAGAATGGGCAAATAACGGATTTGGCAAGTACATTATTGTACTTGATCGCGCTGGCACTGCTCCTAAAATTCCTGGTATTAGGTATCGTACTGTAGCAGCTTATGACTACAGCAACACTGATGCTGACCGAGAAATGCTACAGCAAGTGTGCGATGAAGAAGATGCGGATGTATTTATTTCCAGTTACTACACGACACCCATTACAACGCCTTCTGTTTTCATGGCACATGATATGATTCCTGAACTCTTTGGATGGAATCTAAATCATCCCATGTGGCAAGAAAAGCATTATGGAATTCAACACGCAGCAGCTTATATTGCAGTTTCAGATAATACAGCACGTGACTTGGTTAAGTTTTTCCCAGATATTGCCTTAGAATCTGTCATAGTCGCTAAAAATGGCGTTGACCATACCAAATTTTTAGTAGCAAGTCAGGAACATATTATTCTATTTAGAAAAAAGTACGGAATTTCCAAACCCTACTTTATTTTGGTAGGCATTGGCGATGGTTATAAAAATAGTATTTTGTTCTTCCAAGCTTTTTCTCAGCTTGCGAGTAGCTATGGATTTGATATTATCTGTACAGGTAGTGGGGGTTTATTAGCACCTGAGTTGAGAACCTACACATCAGCCAGTAGTGTGCATATGCTGCAACTGGAGGATCAGGAATTAGCAACAGCTTATTCAGGTGCTGTAGCACTAGTTTATCCTTCTAAATATGAAGGTTTTGGGATGCCTATAGCTGAAGCAATGGCTTGTGGTTGTCCGGTTATTACTTGTCCTAATGCTTCACTTCCAGAAGTGGCAGGAAAAGCAGCAATTTACGTAAAGGATGATGATGTGCAAGGACTGGCAGATGCACTTTGCGAGGTGCAAAAGCCTAGTATTCGCAATGGCTTAATTAATGCGGGTTTAGAACAAGCGAAAAAGTTTTCTTGGTCAAAAATGGCGAACACTGTCAGTTCAGTATTGATTGATGCTACACTTCTGCCCCTAAAACTAAGGGATATTAATTTAATTATTTTTCCAGATTGGTCGCAGCCAGAAGAGTCACTCAGTTTGGAATTAGAACGAGTGATTAAAGCGATCGCATCTCTTCCGGAGAGTGAAAAAATTACTTTACTTATCGATACGAGTAATATTCATTCTACCGAAGATGCGGAAATATTTTTATCTTATATCACTATGAATCTTTTGATGAATGAAGATTTAGATATAACTGAGGGATTAGAAATTTCTCTGATTGGACAATTAGCAGATATTCAGTGGCAAGCTTTGCTACCTCGCCTCAAAGCTCGAATTGTCTTGGAAAAGGAAAATAAAGAAGCACTGGCACAGGTGCAATTAGAAAATCTCCCATTCTACGATTTGGATAGTTACAGTCAAAACTCAGTCATTACATTAACTTAATTAAACGAAGAATGAAGGCTTGTAATGAGCGCTTAAGCGCTCATTACTAACAGTTCGTAGTAAGCACTTTAGTGCTTGCATTTAGTGCTTACAAAATTTATGTACGAATATCGCAAACTAACACCAGAACAAAAAGCCGAATTAGTTAAAGACCGCTTGAGTCGCGGCTATCCACCTCATTCGCCACCACATCCAGTCCAAAATAAGTCTTTTTACCTGTTGACGGCAGCTTGTTATGAACATAAGCATCATATGCACTCTGAATCTCGTCGTCAGCAACTGTTACATATGATTTTTGATAGGTTTGGTAGTGGTGGAAATGAAATGAGTAGCGCTAAAGCGCTTACTACGAACTTAACAAGCAGTGCAAATGAAATGGGTAGCGCTGAAGCGCTTACTACGGACGTAACAAATGAAATGGGTAGCGCTGAAGCGCTTACTACGAGCGTAACAATATGTGCTTGGGTTGTTTTGCCTAATCATTATCATCTGCTAGTTCATGTTGCAAATTTTGATGTTTTGAGTGAATTATTTCGCAGAATTCATGGCGCTACTGCTCGCCTATGGAATCTTGAGGATAATGTAACTAAGCGAAAAATTTGGTATAGATGGAGCGATCGCGCTATTCGCTCAGAAAGACATTACTATACAACTCTTAACTATATTCATTACAACCCAGTAAAACATGGTTTTGTAAAATCTCCCTATGACTGGGTTGAAAGTAGTGTTCACTGGTATCTTCAAGCTTATGGGCGGGAATGGCTGCGTGATTCTTGGATTCAGTATCCAGTGCGAGATTATGGTAAAGATTGGGACGAGTTGTAAGGTTTGTAGTGAGCGCTTAAGCGCTCATTACGAGCCTGTTACCCTTGCAGATATCTTTGCCACATCTGTTCGTAAGCCTTCTCCATCTCACGAGTAAACTGCTTGGCATTCCACAGAGGTGCTGTTTGCCTTGACTGTCGTAGTTTCCAACAGATTTGCTGTCTTAAAGCAGCGTCTTTACCCAAGCGCACACCCCACTCTACATACTCTTCATCCGTCCAAGCAATGCCTTCTGTGATACCCGCATTCATCATCATGGTGTAGCTATTACGAGCCGCAAATTGCTGTCCAACCCTAGTTAATAAGGGGATACCCATCCATAGTGTTTCTAGCGTTGTCGTAGCTCCGTTGTAGGGAAAAGTATCTAATACAACATCAGCAATAGCTAAATTAGCACGATGTATTTCTTCTAAAGGATCTTCGGGTAAAAATCTCAGACGTTCTCTTGTTACCCCTTCTTCTTCTGCTAATTGGATCAACATTTGTTGAACTGATTCCTCGTCACCCAAACCTTTAATTAAAAAATAACTATGCGAAACTTCCTTAATAATTTTCATTTGCAAGCGCATTGTATCAGGGTGACGTTTAAATCCCCGTTGTCCGCAAAAATATACTACTGCATCGCTAGGAATATCCAGTAAATCACGGCGCAATGTCGGTACACCCACCTCAAAACCATCTACAGCAATGTAAGTCTGAGGTAAACGCCAAATCTTTTCTGTATAGTAATCTTGAGCAGATTCAGGTAAAACGTAAGGATCAGCAATAAAGTAATCAATACTAGGAAATCCTGAAGCATCCAAACCTAACCAAGTAACTTGTACAGGAGCAGGTTTCAGTGCCATCACTTCACAGCTAACATTAATTGTTATACTGTCGAGATCAACTAAAATATCAATCTCATCCTCAGCAATCTGCTCGGCAATTTCTAAACCACTATTATCAAATTTATATGCTTGATTAACTTGATTAAAATACCATTTTTGTAAATTATCGTTGTAGCGACTGGCATTAATAAAATAGCCATAAATATCAAAATACTCCCGATTATGGTGCTTAAACAACCATCTTGCTAACCAGCCAACGGAATGCCTTTTTAAACAATAAGACAAATAGCCAATTTTTAAAGGTTTTTGCTCAGAATTCATCCTTGCTTTAAAAGAGTATTTTTGACGATATCTTTCGGCTTTATCTTGAGCATAAATAATAATATTAGCGTGACATAATTCAATAACTTGATTTTGAATAGCTCGATTAAGTGCAGGATTATCTCGCAAATAAGAAAAGAAAAAATTAGCATTGATTAAACGCTGAGTGGTAGTTGAATCTAATGGTATAGGTCTTAGTTGAATCAGTGATAATAATAAAGATTCGTGCTGTTGGAAAACATCTAAGGCTTCTTGCCAATAACCACCAGCATTTAGTAAGCCTTGCAAGAGTAGATAACTAGCAAAAATTTGCTCAGGTAATGTTTTTGATAAAGAACAGCATAATTTAGCAATTTCTATTCCTTTTCTATATTCCTTTGCTTCTTGACAAAAAGCCGCTAATAATCGTAATAGTTCTAAATTTTGACTATCAAAGCGCAAGCATAACTCAATTAGTTGAACGGCTAATTTAGGTTCGCAAGCACCACGAGCAATCAATCCAGATGCAGGTATCACCAGATTAATTAGATGCTGAGGAGATTGAATATAGGGTAAACAAGCTTCTACAAATCTAGGTAAATCATTAATTAGAGGAGGATTATAATGTAAAAGGTCTTGCAAAACATTGAGCAATAAGGGATAGTTTACAAGGACTTGCGATGGAGTTTGAAGCAGTTCAATAATTCCTAAATCTGTTAAATCTTCGTCATTCAGATTATTGAGTTTAATTGATAGTAAAATAATCGTCAGGAGGTTATTGATATTGATTGGATTAATTTCTTTCAAATACTGGCGAATTGTCCACGCTAAAGAATAAGATTCTAACTTCTGTTGTCGTTGTGCTTCTGTTTCTAAAATCTCAATTAGTTCTATGTTCCATAAATCAATTTCTTCTGGTTTCCCCTCTGCCATTGCCAGCATCCAAGTGATCTGAGCTTCCGTTTCTTGACCCTGCAAAAGCAAAGTCAAACCGTAATACCAGTAATGAGATTTGACGGTGGGTTCAATAGCTATCGCTCTTTCGTAGAGATGACAGGCTTGGTTGTATTTTTCTGCGATTAAACGTTGATAGGCTAACTGTCCGTAATCTTCATGGTTTGCTTTTGCTTCAAACATTATGATTTTAGCTTTAATAAATATGAAAGTAGGTAGTATTAAGTCATACTACCCACCTGTAACTAATAGTGTAATGTGATCATTCAGTATTTATGTTGAGCTTACTTAACAAGTGGCTCAAATGGATCTTTACATTCCAATTTACCGGGTTTAGCTGAAGTACCTAGATCATATACAAAATCTCCACTTGCTGTTGGCTTATTAGTAGTTGTTTTACTTTGGCATGTGATTGAGAGGGCGGCAGGTAACTCGCCACCAGCTTGGTACACGTTAGCTACAGCGCCTTGATAATGGAGAAGACCGGTTGCTCCTGTTGCTATCACACCTGCTCCACCTTTGTTTGTGCTATCTATAGCATACAGACCATAGGTATAGTTCGTAGTTGCAGTTTTTATCCCAGTACCTAACTTGCCAATGTCGCCAATTGCAGTGACCCACTCAGAATTTTCAATGGCGTAAGCTTGTTGTGATTTATTGATTGTAGCGACATTCTGCTTGGCTTCAGCTTGCTTACCTTTGTTCGCTTGGCTGAGGAAAGAGGGTAGCGCGATCGCAGACAAAATACCAATGATAATAATTACTACTAGTAGTTCAATAAGTGTGAAACCTTCCTCTTCTTTCTTTTTCTGAAGGATATGTTGCAGAAATTTGGATTTGAATTCGGTTTTCATATCTTTATTTTCCTTAAGGTGGGGATTGATTTTTGTGTTCTAGATGTAACTTACCCACCTCGGATTGGTTTGATATCACCCCCACCAAAAATTTTTTACTAACTATCAACAGTAATATTTCTAACGGCGCTCTAGCATTACGTAACCCAGACTCTCCAAGCGCAGCAGTAGCTGTTGCACCATATAAAAGGCTTGCTTATTATCCGTAGGCTCTAATGTAACAGGATCTAAAGGTCTTACTTGCTTGTAGCGCTCCACTAGGGACATAATCGACTGAGACTGTTCTAATAGAGGTATAAGGCAAACCACCATTGAGCTATCTATACTCACAAATTCGCCATCTAAGGATATATACTGACTAATGACAAAGGGTCTCGCTTCTTTTACAGAGGCTAAGAGGTCTTCTCTAAATTTGAGGGTTTCTAACAGAGGATGCAAATGCACCTTTGCCTCTTCCCAGTCAGAGTCTGTCCATTCTGACACAGGTATAAAAGACTGTGCTTGATTTGGATGTCCGCACCAAAAATCAAGCAACCGATGAATAGGATGTAGCAACTCAAACAACTGTAACCGTTCTTCAACAGAAGTTTCTGGTAAACTCATTGCCAAAAAAGCAGGCAAATTATCTGGTTCTTTAAATAGATCCATCAATTCCCACTTTAGCCAATTCACCATGCTGACAAATTCTAAATCAGATGCTCTCAAAGCATTGAACATATCAGTGATGGTGTAACCTTTATCTCCTTGGAACAAATAATTCATTAAAATTCTTTCTTTGCAATCCTCTCCTTCATAGTTAGAATTCCAGGTTGTAGCCTTGAGATTGACTACATCTCTCAAAGCTTTCATAATGTTTACTACAATTTCCATTTCTAAGTCTTCAGGGTTTTCATTCATTAAACCCATCATTTTGAAGACTTTCTGAGCGCGAAAATAGTTGAAGCGCTGTATTGCACTATGCAGATTACTGCGAATAATTCCCTCTGGCTTTAAAACCGCCTTCATTGCTTGTAAAGCTAAACTTGGCTCAGGAAAAAGATAAAGAAGTTCATCGCAATTAATATAGTCAAATTGCCAATCTAATTTTGGTAATTCATCAATCGATAAAACGTGAAATTCTGCATGATCATATCCGTGATACTTTAAGCGTTGTTTAGCTAATTTAATAGATTCCTCGGATATATCTATCCCGACAATTTTTGCTCCTGGATTTGCTTCTGCCAATACCAGTGATTTGTAGCCCGTGCCACATCCAGCATCTAAAATAACTCTTCCTTTTGTCTCTATTACTTTTTGGTTTCTTAAATAGTAAGGTGTTACCAAGTTATGAATGTAGAGCCAGTTATGATCATCTTGAGGAGATTTTTCTAAGGAAATTCTGGGATAGGGAGAACTATCAAATTGCTGGCGAATTTTCTCTAATAATTCAGATGCTTGATTTTCCATTGCAAATTTATCCTAAATATTACTTTTTCTCGGTTCTCTCTGCCGCCGAAAATTAAATTTCTAGCTTTTGTGGCATATGATGATATCTTTCAGGGTTCTATTAGTACAAATGGAACCAAGCATTAGTATTCCCATTGTTTTCAGATTTCTAACGCCAAGTTTGCAATTTTTTCGTTGTAGAGGCGCAAAGAACCCCACCCCCTGCCCCTCCCCGCGTGCGGGGAGGGGTGCCCGTAAGGGCGGGGTGGGGTTCTGGGAATTTAGGTTAATTAGCCGGATCAGGTTTCACCCTACTAATATTTTTTGCTATGCTATAGTAAAACGTAGTCGTTATGAGTTCATATATAAAACCATCATGACCAACCCAAGAGTAGAAAACGTAGTAATTATAGGTTCCGGTCCGGCAGGGTACACAGCAGCTATCTACGCAGGACGGGCTAACCTGAAACCTATTGTATTTGAGGGCTTCCAAGCCGGGGGTTTGCCTGGTGGACAGTTAATGACAACGACTGAAGTAGAAAACTTCCCTGGCTTTCCCCAAGGAATTACCGGGCCGGAACTGATGGATCTGATGAAGGCTCAGGCGGAACGCTGGGGGGCTGAGCTATATACTGAAGATGTGATTGAGGTTGATTTAACTCAGCGTCCGTTTACTGTCCGCTCTGAGGAACGGGAATTTAAAACCCATAGTTTAATTATTGCCACAGGAGCAACAGCAAAGCGCCTGGGTTTAGACAATGAACATCAATTCTGGAGTCGGGGTATTTCCGCTTGTGCGATTTGCGATGGTGCTACGCCGATTTTCCATCGGGCTGAGTTGGCTGTGGTAGGTGGCGGCGACTCGGCGGCGGAAGAGGCAATTTACCTTACCAAGTACGGTTCTAAGGTTAATTTGCTAGTGCGTTCCGACAAGATGCGGGCTTCTAAAGCGATGCAAGACCGGGTTTTGAGTAACCCCAAAATTCACGTGCATTGGAACACAGAACCCGTGGATGTGTTCGGTAATGGTCATATGGAAGGGGTGACAATCCGCAATAATAAAACTGGCGAAGAAAGCAAACTGCACGTTAAGGGTTTATTCTACGCCATTGGTCACACTCCCAATACTTCTTTATTTAAGGGGCAATTAGAACTGGATGATGTGGGTTATATTGTCACCAAACCCGGCTCACCAGAAACAAGCGTAGAGGGTGTTTATGCCGGTGGTGATGTGCAGGATCATGAATATCGTCAGGCTATTACTGCTGCGGGTAGTGGTTGTATGGCGGCGATGTTGGCAGAACGCTGGTTGTCTTCTACCGGTTTACTTCAGGAGTTTCATCAGGTTTCGCAAACTCCAGATAATGAATTGCAGCATCAACCAGCATCTAACAGAACTCCCACTGATGATGAATTTGATTTAAATGCGACACGCCATCATGGAGGTTATTCTCTGCGGAAACTGTTCCATGAGAGCGATCGCCTAATTCTCGTCAAATACGTCTCTCCTGGTTGCGGCCCTTGCCACACCCTCAAGCCCATACTAAATAAAGTGGTGGATGAATTCGACGGCAAAATTCACTTTGTCGAAGTTGACATCGACGAAGACAAAGAAATTGCTGAGAATGCGGGTATTACGGGCACGCCAACAGTTCAATTCTTCAAAAATCAGGAATTGTTGAAGGAAGTTAAAGGCGTTAAGCAAAAGAGCGAGTATCGGCAGTTGATTGAAAGCAATTTGTAATCAAAGTGAAGAGTTAGGAGTTGCTGCTTTTTGGGATTTCCAACAAATAAATTATCCAATGAGAGTAGGGTGGGCGAAACGCCCACCCTGAAATAAATTTCGGGCTTAAAGCTAAAGTCGGTTAAAAACCGACTAGGTAAGAGTTTTAACCCATTTTAATGGGTTTAAGCTTTTAGCCGGAAATTTATTTCACGGCTGATTGTGGCGGTGCGTTACACTTCGTTAACGCACCCTACTTTATGCTTGACAAAATAACTCTAAACACTCAAAACTCATAACTCATAACTCCTAACTCCCTACTCCCTTGGGAAAAACCTGTCCAAAATTGCCCAGCCTTGGTCACGAGGCGGTGTTTTACCGCTGAAAAAACTGTTTTGAGCGCGGTAAAACCGCCTCGTGACCCCCCTCGCAAAAGCCTATCCTACTTAATTATTTGATGAAGGCTGGGCAATTTTGGATAACTTTATGAAAGCCCCTTATGACCGTTACAAAAACTCAACTACCAAGATTTTTCAGTTTTGCTAAAAGTCCCGGTCTTTCTCAGCAACTAATGCTAATCGGGTTAGTTATAACTTTTATTTTCTTATTCCTAGCATTATTTGCTCCTCTATTGCAGGCTTTGGGTTTGCTGCAAGATCCGACGGATTTCTTAAGTAACCCCATGCACAACCCACCTTCATTTAATCACTGGTTTGGCACGAGTCGCCTTGGCTACGATGTTTTCTCGCGGACGCTGTTTGGCGCACAAGCGGCGTTACTGGTGGTTTTGCTAGCAACGGCGTTAAGTATGGTTGTCGGTGTGCCTTTGGGTATGGTGAGCGGCTATATTGGTGGTAGGTTAGATAAGATACTGCTATTTCTCATGGATAGTATCTACACTCTACCTGGGCTGCTGCTGTCGGTAACGCTGGCGTTTGTCGTGGGAAGAGGGATATTAAATGCTGCGATCGCCATTAGTATTGCCTATATTCCTCAGTATTACCGTGTTGTCCGCAATCATACAGTTAGCGTTAAAACTGAAGTATACGTAGAAGCAGCACAAGCGATCGGCGCTAATACCTGGCAGGTACTTTCTCGGTATCTGTTTTTCAACGTGATTCAAAGCGTACCCGTACTCTTCACTCTCAACGCCGCTGATGCGATTCTGGTTTTGGGTGGTTTGGGCTTTTTGGGCTTAGGACTACCGCCAGAAGTGCCAGAATGGGGATACGATTTAAAACAAGCTTTGGAAGCACTACCTACTGGTATTTGGTGGACTACGCTTTTTCCTGGGTTAGCGATGACATTAATGGTGGTAGGGTTATCGCTACTAGGTGAGGGGTTAAACGAACTTGTCAATCCGCGTTTGCGACGAGAAAATAATGTTCGGAAATAGTTAGTGGTTCATGGTTCATGGTTCATGGTTCATGGTTCATCGCTATTAACCATTAACTATTAACCATTAACTATTAACCATTAACAGATAACACTTTATTTTTATTTGCTAGTCTATATTTGATTTGTTGTATTAATTATTGAGAGATTTGTGTGAAAGATAACCTTTCTTTAATTGCTGCTGCTGCTGGTGGGTTTATGCTTTCTGTTGCCCTTACTGGCATTTTACGGGGTGCGCCAGTTACTTCTTGGCAGGCGCAAGCAAATTTTCATTCATCTTCTGTTATTGTCAGTCAAGCTACACTTGATACAGGTGAAATTAACCAAAAAAAGAACCACAGATAAACAACAAATAAAATTACTTCCTTATCTTCCCCCCGAAACGGGGGGAATGAGGGGGGTGGACACAGATAAAGAAAATGGTTAGTAGTTAGTGGTTAGTTGTTGATTGTTCATGGTTCATGGTTCATAGTTCATGGTTCATGGCTATTAACCATTAACCATTAACCATTAACTATTAACTTTGTATTCGATAATTTTTAATAATGAAAAAATTGTGGTGACACCAGAAGTAATTGGTATTGACTTGGGAGGAACGGCGATTAAGCTGGGAAAATTTACAGCTGATGGTACTTGCCTAAAATCTCTAAATGTGGTTACTCCCCAACCTGCAATTCCAGAAGCGGTGGTGGCGGTGATGGTAGAGGCGATCGCGCTACTCGATCCAGAAAATCAAGCTGTTGCTATTGGTGTTGGTACTCCTGGGCCTGCGGATGCAGCAGGACGCATTGCTAAATTAGCTATTAATTTGCCAGGATGGAAAGATGTCCCCCTAGCTGACGCTTTGGAAGGGAAAACTGGTAAACCTACGATTGTTGGTAATGATGCCAATTGCGCGGGTTTGGGAGAAGCTTGGTTGGGTGCAGGACGTCATTTTCAAAATTTCATCTTGCTGACTTTGGGGACTGGCGTTGGTGGCGCGGTTATCCTGGATGGCAAGTTGTTTGTCGGACATCAAGGTACAGCAGGGGAGTTAGGTTTAGTCACGTTGAATCCAGAGGGGCCGATGTGTAATAGTGGGAACCAAGGTTCTTTGGAACAGTATGTCTCAGTGACGGCAATTCGCCGCCGTACTGGTAAGGAAGCAGCAGAATTGGGAACTTTGGCAAAGGCGGGAGATCCTCAAGCTTTGGCGTTTTGGCAAGAGTATGGTAGAGATTTGGGTATCGGTTTAACGAGTTCGATTTACGTACTGGCACCGGAAGCGGTTGTGATTGGTGGTGGTGTTAGTGCTAGTGCCGAGTTTTTCTTACCTGCTACTAAGGCAGAAATTGAAAAACGAGTCAAGCCGACATCTCGCGCCGGTTTACAAATTTTACCAGCAGAGTTGGGTAATTCTGCGGGAATGCTGGGTGCGGCGAAGTTGGCGTTTTCAAGAGTTAGGAGTTAAGAAATAAGAGTTAGGAGTGAGGAGTTAGGAGTGAGGAGTTAAGAAGTAAGAGTGAGGAGTTTTAAGTTTTGAATTTTGAATTAGGCTTTTCTAAAGTCCGCGCAGGCGGACTTTGTTTGTGTAGCCGCGACTTCTAGTCGTAACGGCTAATTTAGCATCACAACTCCTAACTCCTAACTCCTAACTCCTAACTCCTAACTCCTAACTCCTAACT